>CAZILB010000053.1:0-10265 GCA_964539925.1 uncultured Syntrophobacter sp.
TCGCCGACGACGGCGGCGGCAAAGCATGGCGCGTCGCCGCAAAGAAATAAAAAAAGAGGCGGGCGTGGCATAGCCGCCACCAACTTCCGGAAATTCTC
Source organism: uncultured Syntrophobacter sp. (assembly GCA_964539925.1). Lineage (GTDB taxonomy): Bacteria > Desulfobacterota > Binatia > UBA9968 > UBA9968 > DP-20. The sequence goes on from CAZILB010000053.1 coordinate 99, forward strand.
GCGCAAAGACCCAAAGGAGAATGATTTGTCATTTCGACCGAAGGGAGAAATCTTTCTCAGATCCCTCGCATTCGCTCGGGTTGACACGCCCCGGCGTGTCACTTGGCGCCTTTGCGCGAGAAATATCGCTGTTTCGGATGGCAGATCTGCGGCGGATTTCCGCAAGTTGCGGTTAATATCGAGGCTTCCCCGCCGTTGCCCTTGACGGGGGGGCACTATTCTCTGATAAAGTAAAGGACTAGCTTGGCAACGAGGAGGCTGGCAGACTATCATGGCTATTCCCGCTGAGAAGGCGATTCAAATGGTACGCAACGCCCATGCGCAAGCCGCGCAACTCGACATCGACGTCACCGCCGCGGTGGTCGACCCGAGCGGGCGACTGATCGCGCTCGGGCGCATGGACAAGGCCCGGCCGATCACGGTGGAAATGGCGCTCAATAAAGCCTACACCGCCGCAAGCTTCCAACAACCGACAAAGGAATTGGCAGGAGTTGCGGCGCAAAGTTGGTTTCAAAGCCTGGTCGTGTCGAGCAACGGGCGCGTCATGCCCGGCGGCGGGGCACTGCCCATCGTCGAGGGCGGCACCATGGTCGGCGCCATTGCCGTCGCCGGGGGCACGGAAGATCAAGATCAAAAATGCGCCGAAGTGGCGCTGGCAGCTTACCAAGGATGAAGTATAAAGGCGGAAGGGTGAAAGAAGAGCTCGGAATTGTTTCCGTGCACAACTTCATCCTTCCGCCCATTGCCTTCATCCTTTAATCAACCGGAGGGCATGACATGTCCAAAGCTGAGATCCTGCAAGAACCCCAAGTCGAAAGCGGCACCAGCGAATTCCCGACGCCAAATCTCGGCCGCACCGTGCGGATCGTGGGGCCCCATGTCAATGTTGACATGAACCAGTCCCCGCATCCGAAAAACGCCCGCGGCGAGCTGGGCAAGCCGCTCTTCAATTGGTATCGTAATACCGTCTCCAAAGACCCTTTGACCCGGGTTTCGGCGCCGAACCACTTCGCCGACCGCAGACAGTTTCTCACCAACATCATCAACCGCTCGACCAGCGGCAAGGTCAATCCGCGAAAACTCGCGGTGGACGATCCGGCGGCGATGACGCGACATATCAAAGCCGTCGCCCTCTACATGGGCGCCGACGTCGTTGGCGTCGCGAGATCGCATCCGGCGTTTCTTTACGCCGCCGGCGGAGGACGCTACGTGCAGGACGGCACGGCACGTGACGAATACCAAAATTATACGCCGGAACAGTTGGCGACCAAGTTTCCCTACATTATTCAAGCGGCCACCGCATGGGACCACAACAAGCTTCAGGCGCACCGCCATCATATCGGCGACGCAGCCTACCATGTTTCGCAGATGAAAGGCGTGTTGGTCCTTAAAGCCCTCGAAGGTTACATTAAAGAACTGGGTTACACGGCGCTGCGCGGCGTGGTGACGCCGCAAGCGGCCGGCGTCGCCGGAGGCATCGGCGAGCTCGGCCGCAACGGCCTGGTGATCAACAAGAATTTTGGCGCGCGCGTGCACATGCCGGATCCGATCATGACCGATTTGCCGCTGGTGGCGGACGAGCCGGTGGATATCGGCGTCGAAGACTTCTGCAAGATCTGCCGCAAGTGCGCCAACACCTGCCCGACCAATAGCATCCCCTTCGGCGACAAAGTCGTGCACAACGGCATTGAGAAATATAAGATCAACTGGCTTACCTGCTACAAGCTCCGTCCCTACGTCCACGATCACTGGGGAAGCTGTCTGACCTGCGCCGCGGTCTGTCCGTTTACCAAACCAAATGTCTGGTGGCATACCATGACGGTGTCGCTGCTTCATGGAACCCCCTATTTTGCGCGGCCATCGCTAGTCCGTTTTCTCAAGTGGATCGACGACCGCTATTGGGGCGTGGTGCGCAACACTCGGGTGCGCTGGCTCGGCTACGATTCGGGCGTCAAGCCCGGCGACCAGGCCTGCACCGTCGCCGGCTGCAACGCCTCCCATGAGGGCAAGGGCCAGGCCGTCGTCGGCGATGCCGGCTACTACGCGCCGCTCAAGGAAAACACCAACCGGTTCGTCAAGCGGGACGCGTAGTGGCCATCAAGTTTCCCTGGTCCAAGGCAAATTCGCACCGCGACGATCCCTTTTGGGATTTCTTCGTCAATACGCCGCCTGTCGATCTGGGCAATACGGTGACGGAGATGATCCGCAAGGCGCCGGAGGGCAATGTTTTCCCCGCGAAAACCGAACTGCACACCCCCGAAATTACCACGCAGCATGTCAAAGGCATGGCCGAGTACTTCGGCGCGGCCCTGACGGGCATTGCCAAACTGGACGCCAACGACCCGACCAACCCCGAAGGCTTCCCCTTCGCCGTAGTCTGCGCCGTGGGTGCGGACTACGATCCGCGCAAATCGCCCGGGATCGGCGGTCAGGTGCCGGTACAAAACGGACTTTTTGTCACCTTTGTTTTAAGCGGGTGGATCAGAGAACTGGGCTTTCGCGCCACCGCAGCGCCCCAACCCGGCGATGAAAAGCTCGCAGCCCAGGCGGGCCTCGGCACGCTCGACGGCGAAGGCCGTCTGGTGACGCCGCAGTTCGGCGTGAACGTCTACGTCGCCAACGCCATTCGCACCGACCTGCCGTTAGCCCCCGACGGATAGGCCTGCGGCCATGGCAGATTTCAGATTCCAAATTTCAGACAAGAAATTCCAAAATACCTATCGGATCTGAAATTTTGAATTTGCGATTGGGAATTCCGAGCGAAGCGAGGTCATCGTGCCCTACATCATCACCAGCCTGTGCACCAACGACGGCGCCTGCGTGGATGTCTGTCCCGTCGCCTGTATTCATACCAAGCCCGGTGCGCCGCAGTTTTACATCGATCCCGAGGTCTGCATCGATTGCGAGCAGTGCGAGATCGTCTGCCCGGTGGACGCAATTTTTAAAGATATCGACATCCCCGCCGAATATGCGGCATCCATTGAAGTCAACGCCGCTTTCTTCCGACAGAACAAAGCCGCCATCGGGCCGGTGCCTTTCGACACGGCCTGGGGGATGATCCAGAGCGCTCATGAATATGCCCAAATGATGGGACTTGCCGTGAGCACCGCTGTGGTCGATGAAGCCGGTGCGCCGATCGCCGTCGGACGAATGGACAAGGCCGATCCCACAAGCGTGGAACTTGCTTTCAACAAAGCCTACACCGCCGCCGCTTTTCACGTCGCCACGACGGAATTGGTGCCGCAAGCGCGCCAACCCTGGCTGCGAAGCTTGATGATATCCCACCGCGGCCGCATGATACCGATGGCAGGCGCCATCCCGATTATCAACGGCGTCACCATCGTCGGCGCCATCGGCGTCGCCGGCGCCAGCCGCCCGGAGCAAGACGTGCTCTGCTGCCGCGCCGGCCTTGCCGTGTGGGAAAGTCCCGGGCATTGACAAACGCCCGCGCAGCGGGCTGCGGCGATTTAATCCGCCGTCAAGCGAATGGGTTCCGTTGCGGCGCCGGTTCTCGCCATGCCCCGTTGAGCCGGCAAAACTTCCCCTTCCCGTCCCCTTCATTCGGTTGTATATAGACTGACGAGCGGCGTTCGCTCCACGAGGAGGTCTCCCATGAAGACAGTTCGAGACATCCTGCAAGCCAAAGGGCGCAACGTTTGGCGCGTCCCGTTCGAAGCCACGGTTTTCGACGCCTTGCAACTGATGGCCGAGAAAGAGGTCGGCGCCCTTGTGGTCGTCGATGGCCCAAATCCGGTGGGCATCATCTCCGAACGCGACTACGCCCGCAAAATCGTTCTTTATGGCCGATCCTCTCCCACTACCCTGGTCAAAGAGATCATGACCAGCCCCATCGTTTACACGCACCCAAATCAACCTATCGAAGAATGCATGGCGATCATGACGGACAGACGAATCCGCCATCTGCCGGTCATGGAGGAAGGCAAACTGGTGGGGATCGTTTCCATCGGCGATCTGGTAAAGACGATCATCGCCGAGCAAAAGTTCACCATCGAGCAGCTGGAGCGGTATATTACCGGCTGAAGGATGATCGCTCGAATCGCTCAAGAACTCCTACGTTGGGCGGCCGGGTGAGTTTGCTTCGCCTCATCGGGCGAAACGTAACCCAAATCCAGATCCCGACTTAGCGCCGCGGCATCGCGTTCATCCGGATCGCCGTAGCCGCCGCCGCCGGCGGTAAGGAACGTCAGAGTTTCGCCGGGATGAACCAATAAATGGCTGAATTTTCCCGGCAAGATTTCTTCTTTGCCGTTGCGCCGGATGCGGGTCTCATTGACCGCGCCCTGCCCGCCGCCCAGCAAACCCCAGGGCGGACACTGGATGCGGTCCGTGTTGCGGCTGACGAAGATTTCGTGCAGCGGTTTCACTCTCACTTCGACACCGAGGCCGCCGCGATACTGACCCCGGCCGCCGCTGTCGGTGCGCAGGCGATGGCATTCGTAGAGCAACGGGTAGTAAAGCTCCTGAAGTTCGATGGGGGTGTTTTTGACGTCCCCCTGGCACATGGAAACCGAAGCCGAGGCGCCGTCCTCGAAGGGCCGCCCGCCCCAGCCGCCGCCGATGATGTTCTGGCAGACATAGCGCCTGCCGGTCCTTGGATGCGTGCCGAAAATCGCGTATCCGCCCATATCGCCCTTATGGGCGGCGGGCACGCGTTCCGGCAGAGCGGGAGCGAGCGCTCTGAAAATCGTATCGAGAACCGTCGGCAGCGAAAGGCTCCAGCCGCCGATGGGGGCTGGACGCCGGGCGCTCAGCAGCTTTCCCGGAGGCAATATCACTTTGAGCGCGCGAAAAGAGCCTTCGTTCACTTCACGATCAGGGCCTGTGAGTGCTTTGAACGCGACGCGCGCCGCCGCCATGCCTCCCGACGGTCCGCAGTTGATGAAGCCCGGCACCTGATCGCTGACCTCGGAATAGTCGATCGTCAGTTCGTCACCGCGCACTTCAACATTGATGTTGATCGGCACCGTCTTGGACAAATCCTTGCCGTCATTGTCGAGAAATGAAGCGGCTCGATACCGGCCGTCCGGAATTGCGCGCACGGCCGCGCGCACGAGCTTGTCGGTCTGGTTCCAAATCACTTCGACCGCTTCTTGGAAACAGGCTTCGCCGTACTTACGGCAGAGCTGGGCAAGACGCTCTTCGCCCGTCCGGCAGCAGGCGATCTGCGCTCGCAAATCGCCCAGCGACGATTCGGGGAAGCGAATATTGTCGGCGATTAACCGGAGCACTTCCGTATTCGGCCGGCCTTGCTTGTAAATTTTCACCGATCGGATCTGCAATCCCTCCTCGAAAACGTCCCGGGTGTGGCTCGATCCGAAGCCCGTGCTGCCGCCGCCGACATCGATCCAGTGGGCGCGCACCGCCAGAAAACAGAGCAGCCTGTTACCCCGGAAGAACGGCGTGTAGACGGCCATGTTGTTCAAATGCTGGCCGCAAATTTCCGGGTGGTTGACCAGGAACACGTCACCGGGGTGGATGTTCTCTTTGCCGTAAACTTCGATTCCGTCCTGTACGGCAACGCCGAGATCGGCGAGAAAGATCGGCAGCGCTCCCTCGTTCTGAGACATCGTGCGCCCTTCGTGATCCAGGACGGCGACGCAGTAGTCCTGCACCTCGTAGATCATCATGTTATAGGCGGTCTTCTTCAGAACCGCCGACATCTCATTGGCGGCCGCCTTGAGCGCGCAGCGAATAATTTCTACCGAGATAGGATCTACAGGCATGACCAGCTCAAAGATTCCTTAACCGCAAAAAACCCAAAGTTCGCAAAGATATCGCGGAGGGGCATGCCCCCGACCGCCTACTCCTCACTCCTCACCCCTTACTGTATTATTTCTTCGGCTCGTCTTTCCCCACATACGACTGCCGATAAGTTTGCAATGTCTTGCCGCGCAGCTCGTAGAGAAACTCGATCACCCGTTCGTTGCTCATGAACTTATCCTGTTCGTAGCGGTCGTGGTGAACGATCTCCTCCAGCGGCCGGCGCACCCCTTCCGCCGGCTGCACGGCGGGATAACCGACGGGAATGATCAGATAGAGCATCATCAAGTCGGGCACGCCTAACACTCTCTTGAACGGCTCCTGGACGTGAATCGTAACCCACTGTGTCGCCAGACCCAGCGACACCGCAGCCAAATGCATCAAAGTGCAAGTGTTGGCCAAACCGTCGGTGAGATGAGATTGATCGCGGCCAAAGGTGTGAGCGCCCTGTACCGTGCCCCATTGGCGTCGCCCGTCGCCGACGACGACGATCAGGGCCGGTGCTTCCGCCCAGCCCGCACCGCGGCGCTGGCGTTCCACCGCCTCATCGGCGGTCATTTGATACGCCGGGTGCCGCAACTCGAACACCCGCTGCTGCTCCATCCAGTAAATGAAGTCGGTGTTGTCCTCCGAGTAGCAGCGAAATAGATCCTTTTTGGCCTTAGGGTCTTTAACCACGATATATTCCCAAGGCTGCGAGTTGGCGCCGGACATGGCCCACCGTCCCGCCTCGAGAATTTTTTCGAGATAGCCGTCGGGAATAGGATCCGGTTTCAGTTTGCGCACGCTCGAACGGCGGCGAATGATATCATAGAGAAGCTCGTATCCGGGAGTCGACTCTGCACTCATAAATAGCCCTCCAAAATTACCGCTGGAAATTTACGGTCTCGGACTCATGGCCTGACGTCGATGATTAGAAAACCCTGGTCGCTCACCGTCATGCTGTCGCCGGGGTAGACGAGAATGGTCGCGCCCACATCCTCGATCACTGCCGGACCGTCGAGCCGGTCTCCCGCTCTAAAGCCGCCGCGCATATAAATGGGAGTGTCGACCGGTTGGTTCTCGAAGATCACCGGCCGCCGGCCGCGGACGCCGCGCTCTTCTTCCCTCGCCGCCGAGACCAGCGGCAGCTTGTTTTCGAATCTGCCGAGGGCGGAGAGCCGCAAATTAACCGTCATCACCGGCTCTTCGGGCGCCGAATGGCCGTAATGTTCCTGGTGCAACTGATCGAATCGTGAACGGATCGCGCCGAAATCCGCGACCGCCCGGAGATTCTCCGCGACGGGCACCGGCAGCGTATATTCCTGGCCGCGATAGCGCATGTCGAGAAACCGGCGAAGAACGATCTCGGCGGGCTTAGCGCCTTCCAGGGCGAGCATGTCGCCGGCGGATCTCTCCAGGACACCGAAAACGTCGTCGATCTCCGCGCCGCCGATTTCCGCTAGTTCGCGCACGAAGGTTTGCACGTAATCATGCTTGAGATCGGCCATCAGCATGCCCAGCGCGGAAAAGTGCGCCGGCATGGGCGGGATGACGACCCGCGGCACGGAAAGTTCGCGCGCGATGGGCATGGCGTGCAGCGCCCCTCCGCCGCCGCTCGGCACCAGCGCGCAATCGCGCGGATCGTAGCCTTTCTCGACCGACACGGCACGCACCGAAAGCGACATGTTGTAGTTGGCGATGGTAAGAATGCCGAGCGCCGCCTCTTCCAGGGATAGACCGAGCGGCTTGGCGATTTTTTCCGCAATCACGTGCTCTGCTTGATCGCGCTGCAGGCGAATTCCGCTGCCGAGAAAATACTCCGGATCGATGCGCCCGGCGATGAGATTGGCGTCGGTCACCGTCGGCTCCGTGCCGCCCTTGTCGTAACAGGCCGGCCCCGGCGCCGCGCCCGCGCTTTGGGGACCGACCTTCAAGCCGCCCGCGGCATCAATCCAGGCGATGCTGCCGCCGCCGCTGCCAACTTCGACGATATCGACCACCGGCAACATCATCGGATGGCCGGACACGTAACCGCCGACGTAGTAGTTGCTGGTAACTTCCGGGTGGAAATCTTTGATCAGACTCGACTTCGCCGTCGTCCCGCCCATGTCAAAGGAAATGATCTGACGGCAGTCCAGCGCTTCGCCGAGGCGCGCCGCCGCGATCACGCCCGCCACCGGCCCCGATTCCATCATCGTCACCGGCAGCTTCTTCGCCGTCTCGGCCGCCATGACGCCGCCGTTGGACTGCATGACGCGAAATGCGCCGCGGAAGCCGGCGCCGCCGAGCATATTTTCCAACGACACGAGGTAGCGGCTGACGATGGGCCCGACGTAAGAGTTTAACACCGTCGTCGAGGTGCGTTCGTATTCCCTGAACTCGCGCAGGATCTCGTGCGACAACGAAACATAGGCTTCGGGGAATTGCTCCTGGAGCAGCTCGCCGACCCGCTGTTCATGGGCCGCGTTTGCGTAGGCGTGCAGCAGGCACACCGCGACGCTCTCCACGCCCCCGGCCTTCAGCGCGCCGATCGTTTCCCCCGCCGACGCTTCGTCGAGAGGCTTCAAGACTTCGCCGCTGGCGTAGAGCCGTTCGTCCACTTCCAGGCGCAGATCCCGCGGCACCAGCGGCACCGGGCGCTTGAAAAAAAGATTGTAACCTTCGGGCCGGTTGCCGCGGCCGATTTCGTAGACATCGCGAAAGCCCTTGGTCGTAATCAACCCGACGCGAGCGCCATTGCGCTCGATCACGGCGTTGATCGCCACGGTGGAGCCGTGCACGAGAAACCGCGCATCGGCGACCTCCACGCCGGCCCCTCGCAAACAATCGTCGATGCCGCGCGCGAGATCCTGCGGCGTCGTCAAGGTCTTGCCGCGATAGACCCGGCCGCTGTCGTCCACGGCCACCAGGTCGGTAAACGTTCCGCCGATGTCAACTGCGATTCTCACGGAGCCTTCTAGTCACATTGATCGTAGGTTTGATGATTCGTGGAGCAGATCCTTCGCTAACGCTCAGGATGACACGAAGAGTAGACCGTCATTTTGAACGAAGTGAAGGATCTGCTTTACTCCAGTCTCTCAATTATCCAATTAACAACGATCTCGCGCCGCCTGCAGTCACCTCGAAGCTGTCGCCGAATATCACGATTTTACCTTCCGTTTCGAATGTCACCCGCAACGCCAACGTCATGTTCTCTTGGAGCGTGGTCGCGCCGGCCCAAGGCGCCCCGACCTCCCGCGCATCGTCTTCATGTAAAAATGGTTCCTCCCACTGGTTAAGACCAATGCCGTTTGCCAGCCCGTACGCCGACGCCGCCGTATGTAACTCGCCGAGCTCGCAACGCGCCGCTGCGCCGATGGCGGGCACCGGGCTCCCGGGATGCAACTGCCGCACCATCGCCGACACAATCTCCTGAGCCTTGCGGTACGCCGCCTCGATTTTTTCGTCTTGCGACAAGAAATAAGTTCGCCCCGCCTCAGCCCAGTAGCGCTCATGCTGCACCGCCAAATAGACCGTCCAGTGCCGGCCGAGCGCCGCCGCCTGTTTGAAGCTCGGCGGATTGAGCCGCTTTTCCCCGGCGAGAATGCGCAGGTCCTCCGCCCCTTTGTCGCGCGCCAGCCGGTCGATGTCCGCGACCACTTCGTACTCTTTTCTCCCCGGCTTGATAAAATCCCGCGCGCCGGCGCATACCTCGTTCAACAACCGCCCCGCCTCACGCATCGCCTCCAGCTCCCGGGCGGTCTTTATCAAACGCAGCGGCGCGATCATGCCGTCGCAGCCCTGCCAACTCGCCGCCGCCAGTGCGGCTTTCATTTCTTCGAGCTGCGGCAAGGGAAAACCCTTGCCGGAATCCGCCAGGCCAATTTTCGCCTTCTCGAAACCCTTCTCCTTGAGCAGCTTGGCGCCGTCGGCTCCCACCTGATTCGACGCGCGCACGTCCTCGACCCAGGTCAAAGTCTTCGCGAACGGCACGTCGCGGCTGCCGATGTTGAGGAGCAGCGCCATCGCACCCTCGCGCGGCACGACGGCGATCCCGCCGCGCACTTTGGGAAAGTAGTTGGTCAGATAGCAGAGATCGGCGAAAGAAAAATTATCGCCGTAGATCAACAGCACATCCAGGGCTTGCCGAGCCATTTCCTTGCGCACCGCGTCGAGCCGCGCCTGAAACTCCTCCTGCGGCAGTTTCTGCGGGTCCCAGGTCGAACAGCCCCGCTTCAATACCGAATGTCTTCCGAAGATCATAGAATCCTCTGTTGGGTCCGAACCTTGAACTATTGAACCTTGAACCCTTGAACGGAGTTTATGCCTTTACGTAAAGTTCCCACGACGACTTCATCAGCGACTCCGCACGGGTCTCGGTCATCACAACCGTGTCCCCGAGCGTCAAGTAGCCGGTCTCGGGAA
>CAZILB010000053.1:10365-17778 GCA_964539925.1 uncultured Syntrophobacter sp.
CGGGTCTCGGTCATCACAACCGTGTCCCCGAGCGTCAAGTAGCCGGTCTCGGGAAGATACTGGTTCGGATGAATAATAAAGGTCATCCCTGGCTCAAGCCTGGTCTTATTGCCGTCTTCCAAACTGCCCGGCGCGGACGAACCGCAGCCCAGGCCATGGCCGCGCACGCGCATGAACGGCGGGCGGCAGTATTGTTCATAGCCGTATTCGATAAATACGCCGTTGATCGCCGCCGCGATATCGCTCGCCGGCGCGCCCGTCCTGGCCGCTTCCATCCCCAAACCCATCGCCTTGTGAAGAATCGAGTATTTCTGCCGCACCACAGGCGCCGGCTCGCCCAACACCATCGTGCGGCAAATCTGCACGAACAGGCCGCCGATGCACGGCGTGATCTCACCGATGATGATGTCGCCCGGCTGGACGACGCGATCGGTCGGCGGATGGAGCGCCTGATTATGGTTGTTGGCCACCACCATGCCGAAATTGTCTTCGGCGCCGAGGTAGCGCATGCGGTGCTCGACGATGGCGGCCAGCTCGTACTCCTTCAAACCCGGCCGCGCGTCCTCGTGCAGCGCCTGAACCCCGGCGTCGGCGATCGCCGCCGCGCGCCTGAGACGCTTCAGCTCGAAGGGGCTCTTCGACCGGGCGATGGTTTCGATGATGTCCTTGGCGTTGACCGCCGCCGCTCCGAGAGCTTTGACGATCTCATCGTGGAATTCCACCTGCATGGCCTCGCGGCCGATCAGGCCGGTCTTGCCCGAAAGCGTCGCGAGGCGCGGCCACAACTCCTTGATCGGGCGGACATCGGAGACCCATGATTCCTCCTTGGCCCGCGCGATGTCCCAGACCGGAGAGAGATACAGCACCGGTGCATCTTCGAGCGGAACCAAGAGAACCGTCTCCGGCCCGACGCTGATGAAGTCGGTGAGATAAGCGGCGTAATTCATGCGTAGAAAATTATGCCGCCCGGAATCGTAAGCGAGCAGCGTTTGCAGTCCTTTCTCGCGCAGCGCCTCGCGTACGCGAGACATTCGACTTTCGAATTCCTGCTGCTGTTCCATGGTCACCTCATACTCTGTTCGCAATTAGCTTCCACTTTCCCCATCCTCCATTGCAACAAAAAAACGCTTTCTCTCGCCAGTGCCCGGATAATGACGCTGTTGCCGCCGCGAATTAACCGGATGCCATGCTGAGCGAAAGCGAAGCATCTGCTTTTTCCCCAGCTTCTAAAAGCGGATTCTTCGCCTTCGGCTCAGAATGACACACCCTGGATCCAGGGACGATTCGTTGAGTCCTGTTCAATAGCGGACACATTCAACTTTGCAGATAGTTTCCAGCCTGTATGCCTAGTCTCCAACATACCCCAACCTCCGGTCGCGCTCGATCAGTTCGCAGCCGCGCTCGCGCGCCGGACCGTACCCTCCACCTCCTGCCGTATAGAACGTGACGCTGCCGCCCGCCTTCAGGGGATAGTTGGGCTTCTTGGTCAGCCACTCGCCGCCATCCTCCGGCGACTGTTTCACCAGCGCCTTCGCGGCCGCGCCGCACTCGCCGCCGAACAACCCCCAGGGGGGCGTACGCTGGCGTTCGACGTTGATGTTGGTAAAAGCGTCGCAAAGCACGCGCACCGAAATTTCAATCCCCAGCCCGCCGCGAAATTTTCCCGCGCCGCCGCTGCCCTCGCGCAGGCATTGACGCTCGACGATCACGGGATAGTAAATCTCCTGCATTTCCACCGGCGCGTTTTGCACGTCGCCCTGGCACATGGACACGGTGGCGTTCTCGCCGTCTTCATGGGCGCGTCCGCCCCAGCCCCCGCCCATAATCGTCTGGCAGAGAAACCGCCTGCCGGTCTTCGGGTGGACGCCGAAAAAAGCGTAGCCGCCCATATCCCCCTTGTGTCCCGCGGCCACGCGATCGGGCATGGCCGGCGCCAACGCTTTGAGAATCAAGTCGATCACCGTCGGCAGCGTCCGGCTCCAGTTTCCCACCGGCGCCGGCGGCGTGGCGCTGAGAATCTTACCCTCGGGAATGATTACTTTTAAGGGGCGAAAACAGCCTTCGTCGATGGGGGAGCAGGGCGCGACGAGCGATTTGAAAGCGACGCGGGCCGCCGCCACCGCGCCGGACTCGCCGGCGTTGATCGAGCCCGGGACTTGATCGCTGATGTCGGAAAAATCGATGGTCATCTCGTATTTCCGGACTTCGACCTTGACCTTCAGCGGCACGGGGCGGTTGAGATCAACCCCATCGCTGTCGAAGAGCGCTGCGGCTTCGTACTTTCCCGGTCTGATTCGAGCGATTTGTTCCCGCGCCAACGCCTCCGACTGATTCCAGATCGTGCTTACGGAGCGGACAAAAGCTTTAAGACCATAGCGCTTGACCAGCCCGCTGAGACCGCGGTCGCCCACGCGGCACGCTGCGATCTGCGCGCGCAGGTCGCCGAGACACGCTTCCGCAAAACGCACGTTATCGGTAATGATTTGAAAAATATCCTGGTTCGGTTCGCCGCCGCGGTAAAGCTTCAGCGAGCGGAACTGCAAGCCTTCCTCGTAGATTTCGCGCGTGCCGCTAAAGCCAAAGCCCACGCGCGTGCCGCCGATGTCGATCCAGTGGGCGCGCACGGCGAGAAACGCCACCAGCGCGCCGTCGTGAAAGAACGGCGTGTAGACAACGACGTTGTTCAAGTGTTGGCCGCAGACGTAGGGATGATTCATGATGAGCACGTCGCCCGGCCGAAAGCCGTCGCGGCCATGCCGGCGCACGCCGTCGACGATGGCCGGGCCCAGGTCGGCAAGGAAAATCGGCAGCGCGCCAAAGTTTTGCGAGAGAATATTCCCCTCGGGATCGACGATGCCGACACAATAGTCGCGCACCTCGTAAATCATCATGTTGTAGGAAGTTTTGCGCAGCACGGTGGCCATCTCGTTGGCGATATGGGCCAGACCGTTGCGCACGACCTCGACGGTAATGGGATTGATGTCGGGATGAGGCATTCTAATTCTTCATGAAGAAATATTCACCGCGGAGACGCTGAGAGCGCGGAGGGGTTCTGATCATCTTATTCCTCTGCGACCTCTGCGCCTCTGCGGTGAGTGTCATGAAAGTTTGCGCATACCTTATATTTTCTCGTCGCCCTCGACCGCCCTCGAAGCGGAATAGCCCGCCACTGTGCCTTCGCGCAACGAGTAGAGATATTTGATCACGTCCTCGTTGGACATGTACTTGCTCATGTCGTAGCGCTCGCGATGAACGAAGTCTTCGATGGGGCGGCGCACGCCCTCGCGCGCGGGCACGTCGGGATAGCCGATCGGAATGATCAAGTAAAGCTTGAGAAGATCCGGCACGCCCAAAATCCGCTTGTGCGGCTCTTCGATATGGATCGACACCCACTCGGAGGCGAGCCCCAAAGAGGCCACTGCCAGATGGATCAGAAAACTCGCGTTGGCCAGGCTGTCGGTCAGGTGCGATTGATCGCGGCCGAAAGTGTGCGCGCCCATGACCGTGCCCCACTGCCGCCGGCCATCGCCGAGAACGACGATTACCGCGGGCGCCTGATGCCAGTTGGCTTTGGCTTTGTTGAAACGCAGCGATTCATGGGGATCGTTTTTGACCTGATACGAAGGATGGCGCAGGTTGTACTCGCGCTGCTGCTCCATCCAAAAAATATAGTCCGTATTGTACTCCGAGTAGGCGTCGCGCAGCTGCTTTTTGATCTCGGGTTCGGTGACGACGACGAACTCCCAGGGCTGGGAGTTGGCGCCGGACATGGCCCAGCGGGCGATTTCTAAGATCTTGGCGATGGTGTCTTCCGGAATCGGATCGGGCCGGAACTTGCGCACGCTCATACGCGTCTTCACCAGTTTAAGAAGCATGTCGTACGTTTCGTTGCTGCCGCTCATGAACTATCCTCCGTCGTGAATACGAATCAACGTCACCAAGGCATTGTCCGATCCTCTCCCCCTCGACGGGGGAGAGTTAGAGAGGGGGTGCCACGTTCGAGGCAACATCCTACCGATACAACTCCTTCAGCAACCCATTTATCTGACTGCTGTGGAAACACTCCGCCCTACTTATGCCAGCGCCGAAGATTCTTCAAGTCGAGGAAGGACAGCTCGCTTTCCCGCGCCTCGCGAATTGACGCCCCATGCCGATTCGCATATCTTGGGCCGCGGTAACCCAGCGAGAGCGGGAGGTAACTATGAGCGAGCGCATGATCGTGATCGGCACGGGACCCATCGGCGGCATCATCGGCGGCCGTTTGGCGCGCGCCGGCCAGGACATCACCTTCGTCGATATCGACAGCGAACATGTCGCGGCGATCCGCGAGAACGGCTTGCAAGTCGATGTACCGGATGGCCCGTTCAACGTCAAGATCAAAATCGTTTTCCCCGATGCAATCGAAGGCAAGTTCGACATCGGTTGTGTCGCCGTGCGCTCCAACTACACCCCCGACGCGCTCAAATCCGTTTTGCCTCATCTCAAGGACGACGCCCTGCTGGTATCGATGCAGAATGGGATCAATCCGCCGCTGCTCGAAGAAAGGGTCGGTCCGGACCGAACGGTAGGCATGGCAATACGCATGGGCTGCCGCAAAGTCGCGCCGGGCCATGTGCAGACGGCGATCCGGGGCCATCTCTACATCGGCCATCCGCACGGCAGGACCACGCCTCAGCTTGAGCAACTGCAACAACTGCTCAATCCCGTGATGGAGACCGAAATTTCCGACAACATCCTCGGCGTGCTCTGGAGCAAGCTCACTTACACATGCCTGGGTTATTATGGATCTCTGGCCGATGCCTCGCTCGCGACCAGTTGCGCCGACGAGGCGGGGCGACGCAATCTCACGGAATTTTTTGCCGAAGTGGTCGCCGTGGGCACGGCGCTCAACGCCCGCTGGATTCCGCTGGCGGAATACAACCCTCCAAACTTTCATCCCGACCGCCCTTTCGAAAAACGGCTCGCCACGCTCAATGCCTTCGCCGAAACCTGGAAAGCGGAGGACCGCAAAGGTCCGCTGCGCCAGATCCAGAAAGGAATCAAGACCGAAGTGGATTTCACTCTCGGCTATGTCGTGCGCGAGGGCGAGCGGCTCAAAATCCCGACGCCGCTCTGCCGCAAGGTCCTCGAAATGATCCACGAGCTGGAAAGCGGCGAGCGACAGTTGGCGCTGCAAAATTACGCGGAGTTGCGCACCGCGGCCTGAAAGCCGAGCCCCGCGAAGGCGGAAAGGAGTTGTTCCATGAGCGAAGCGGCTTACAAAGGTTTTTCCCAAGACGAGCTCGAATATCAGTATAACCCGCGGGTCTCCGTGCCGGAGTTCCCCGAACTGGCGAAGATCCGCGGTGCTCAGGCGCGTAGAGTCCGGGAGAGCGCCAGATCCTGGCTCAACGTCGCTTACGGCACCTCGCCGCGCGAGACCCTGGATATCTACGCGGCCGACGGAGCCGGCGGTCCGGTGCTGGTCTATATCCATGGCGGCTACTGGCGCAGCGGCAGCAAGGAAGAGAACTGCAATTTCGTGCCGACATTCACTAAACGCGGCGCCACCGTCGTCCCGGTCGAATACGACCTTTGCCCGCAGGTCACGGTCTCCGACATCGTCCGCCAGACCCGGGCCGCCATCGCCTGGGTTTTCAAAAACATCCCGCCGTACGGCGGCGATCCCAACAGACTGTTTGTTTCCGGCCATTCGGCAGGCGGACATCTCACCGCCATGGCGCTGGCGTACGAATGGCAAAAGGAGGGCTTGCCGTGCGATTTGATCAAAGGCGCCGTGGCGACCTCCGGCGTTTACGATCTCGACATGGTGATGAAGATCAGCGTTCAGGAGCAGGTGCGCATGACGCCGGAAGTCGCCAAACAAAATAGCCCGTTTCTCAACCCGCCGCGCGTGCGTTGCCCGCTTGTCGTCGCCGTCGGCGGCGACGAACCCCTGGGCTGGCAGCAAATGTCGGAAGATTATTTTCGCTTCTGCAAGGAAGCCGGCATGAACGCCGAATATCTGGTCGTCCCCGGAGCGAACCATTACACGATGACCGAAAAATTTCTCGACGACTCAAACCCGCTGACCCAGGCGTTGTTGCGGCAGATGGGAATCTAAACGAAAAAGTCAATCTACCGCCATGCCCTACTGCTACCCGCCCGATCCCAACACCCGCAGGCCCAAATTTACGCCGCCGCCGAAGGCCTGCGACACGCACTTTCACGTCTTCGGTCCGCCGGAACAATTCCCGTTCGTCTCCACTCACGAATATACACCGCCGGCGGCGCCGCTGGAGCATTATCTCAAAATGCTCGGGGTCATCGGCGTCGAGCGCGCCGTGGTCGTGCAGCCGAGTGTCCATGGCCTCGACAATTCGGCGACGCTGGACGCGATTAAGAATTCCAACGGCCAATTTCGCGGTGTCGGCCGAATCGACGACAAGACGCCAAAGGACGAGCTTCGGCGCCTTCACGATGGCGGCATCCGCGGCGTGCGCTTCAACCTGCTCGATCGCCCGCGCGGCAACGTCCAGCTCGACGTGCTCGACCGCTGCGTGGAGAACGTTGCCGGACTCGGCTGGTCCGTCGATCTTCACATCGATATAAAGAATCTGATCGCGCAGGAAAAGCGCATTCGCAAAATGCCGGCCCCCGTGGTGATCGATCACATCGCGCGGGTCAAGCCCGCTGAAGGGTTGGAGCAGCCCGGATTTCAATTACTGCTGGAGTTGATGAAATTGAAACATGTCTGGACCAAAGTCAGCGGCGCGGACAAGATCTGCAACACCAAAGTGGAATCCTATTACGGCTTGCCCTTCGTCGAAGTGGTCCCTTACGCCCAGGCCGTGATCGCCGCCGCGCCGAACCGGGTCATCTGGGGAACCGACTGGCCGCATTCAAACGTTTTCGCCCCCGGCTATACGCCCAACGACGGCGATCTGTTGGATTTGCTGGCTCTGTTTGTGCCCGATGAGGCTGTGAGACATAAGATTCTCGTCGATAACCCCGCCGTTTTATACGGGTTCGATTGAGTTTCGCAAAATTTATGAGTCGAAAATCATCATGGAGCGATGGAGAACCGCCGAAATGAAAACCAATATCACTGCCCGCGGGCTTTTCTTTAACTTCCGCCTTCATCCTCCATTCTTTCGCCTTTATCCTTCCTCCTTCTTTGCCGCCGTGCTGCTTTTCACATTCGCGGCCGCGGCATCCGCAAATGCCGTCGACCGTATTCGCATCGCCGTGTCGAACCCGAACATGCCCAATCTTACGGCGGCGGTGGCGCAACAAAGGGGCTTCTTCAAAGAGGAAAAAATCGAGGCAGAGATTATTCGCATGAACCCCAATATCGCGATCACGGCCCTATCAACCGGCGACGTCGACTACACCCAGCTTTTCGGCGCGGTGGTCGGAGGAGCGATCGCCGGA
>CAZILB010000053.1:17878-23426 GCA_964539925.1 uncultured Syntrophobacter sp.
GAGCTGGGCGACCAGGCCTCGGGCCTGGGGCCCTACGAGCCGATGCTCATCACCAAACGGCCCAGCGAATATCTAAAAACACTCTACTTGGATACCGTCGCCTACCATCCGCCGGCCGTCATGTGCGCGTATCAAACCGTCGGCGCCAAACAGTTGCTCTTCGGCAGCGACGCGCCGCCGCTTTTGCCTCTGCTTCCGCGGGCGAAGCAGATCATCGAGGAGCTGCCGTTCAATGAAGCAGAACGGCAGGACATTTTCAGCCGCAATGCGCTGCGGTTGCTGCAGCGCTGACGATCCGGCGCTCCCGCAATTTGCCAAGATGCGGTAAAAATATTACAAAGCTTAAAAAGCTCCGAAAGGAATAGACCATGCAGCTCTCCTACGACGATCTCATCGAGCCGACGATTGTCAAGCAAGTATCGAAAAGTGTCGCTTACTGCCGCTGCACGCGAAGCAAGAATCTGCCCTTTTGCGACGGATCCCACGAAGGAACGAATATGCAACCGCATATCCTTGAATTCAATGAGCCGACGACCATCGCCATTTGCCGCTGCTGGCGATCAAAGGACCATCCGTACTGTGACGGCACTCACGGCCGTCTGGTAAAGCCGAAAGAACGACCGCCGCGGCGCCACGAATGACTATGAATATTGAAATGATCTTTTTCCGACTGTTGCCTATCGCCTCACGCCTCATGCCTATTTGAATTACCAAGGAGGACACCATGGTCGAAATGAAAAATCCCATTAAAGAAGCCGATGCCCACCCCGAGATCGGCCACCTGAGCTTGTGGCGCACCGATCTCGCCTATTTTTGGGTGATCAACTGCGAGCCGAACTTGCAGGACGACATGCACTACCACGACAACGACGATCACATTTTTATGTTGCTCGAAGGCGAGTGCACCATACGCACGCCGCATCGGGAATTCGTCCTCAAGCAGTTCGACACCGTATTGCTCAAAGCCGGCGAACCCTATCAGCTTTGCAATCCCGGCAAAGGCAGGATGCTGCTGCTTGGCGCGGGCAATGCGGGCGTTGACGGCAAGCCGAGGACCCGCGTGCCGAAGATCCCGAGTCACACGCCGATGAAACAGCCCGTCGTCGCCTGAGTTTTATCGCGGCAGATCTCGTTCGCGCGCCGCCTCGGCGCGGTATTTTCGGTTCACACCCAGCAGCGTGGTCGCGGCAATGGCGCAGACCACGCTGCACAGGGCAAAGGTCCAGTCGATGCCGATGGCCGACGCCAAAGACCCCATCATGACCCCGCCGAGCGACCACAGGCCGCGATCCATGAAAAACAAGCTCAGCACCCTGCCGAGCAAGTTTTGCGGCGTTACCATTTGAATCACCGTATTGGTCATCGCTCGTTCGCCTATCTGGCTAAAACCCACCAGGGCGAGAAAAATTAAGGACAGAACATAAGACTCGGAGAAGGCAAAGAGCGTCAAGGACAGCGCAAAACCCATCACGCAATAACAAATGGAACGAGTTCCGACGCGGAGTTTGCTCACGGAAGCCAGGGTCAGCGCGGCAATGGTGGCGCCGATTCCCGGCGCGGACATGAGCAAACCGAATCCCGACGGCCCAACGTGCAGCACATTGGTCGCAAAGATCGGCACGAAGCGGTTGTACGGCGCGCCGAACAAAGCCATGACGTAGGACAATCCGACGATGTGGAAAATGCGCCGATTGCCGCGCAAATATTGGAAACCTTCCCTGATGTCCGCCCAGAGGCTCTTCTGGTCCTTGCGCTTTTCCCAAGGCGGCAACTCCATCAGATAGAGATTGAACAACAAGAACACGAAACTAACTGCGTTGAGTAAAAAGCAATTGGCAATGCCGAAGGCTGCGATGATTACGCCGCTTGCGGCCGGCCCGACGATCTTCGAAAAGTTGAAAACCGACGATTGCAACCCGATGGCGTTCAGCAATTCATCCTTCGGCACCAGACTGTTGACCAGCGACTGGCGCGCGGTCTGGTTGATGGTATTGACGACTCCCAGGAAAAACGCCAGCGCGGCGATGTGCCAAAGTTCGATAACTTCGAATTCGACGGCGAGCCAGTAAGCGATTGCCTGGATCATCGCCAGCGTCTGCGTGATCATCAAAACCCTTCTGCGATCGAAGCGGTCGGCGATGGCCCCGCCCACGGCTCCGACCAAAAGCCGCGGCAGGGTGTCGAAAAACGCCACGACACCGATGGCAACGGGCGACTTGGAAAGATGCCAGACCAGCCAGCTCTGAGCGACGTTCTGCATAAAGTCGCCCGCACTGGACAGCAAGGCGCCTTGCATCAATAAACGAAAATTTCGGTGTCGAAGCGAGCGCAGGGTGTGAAAATTCCAGAGGCGTTGAAGCATGGGCCGTACCGCGGAGTATTCCTCGCCATCTTACGCCCGCGCGCATCGGTTGCAAACGGCGGCGCCATGCCGGCTACGCGACAGCCCCTCGCTACGCCGCCGCGACGGCGGCTACTCGGGGAATCGGATCATAATATCGTTCATCCAGCTTAGAGATTTATGAGGCCGATTTCACCGCCGATCCCGCGTAGGGGTTTGAAACCTGCCCCTGCGCGCACGATTCGGCTAAACAACGACATTATCTGCATGACGATTAATCGGCCGAAGGCCTACCGATACGGCGTCCTCTGAGGCCGTATGGTGATTTCCACCGGACACGAGGTCGGCGGCGAGGTCAGAACGTAAAGCACCGCCTGCGCGACGTCGTCGGCCCGGATCATTTTGCTGCGGTCCAGATGCCGATTGGGAGGGATCAGCGGCGTGTCGACGAAACCCGGCAGAATCACGCTAACTTTGATGCCGTGCTCGCGGACTTCTTCGAAAAGCGACTGGGTAAAGCCGATGAGGCCGAACTTGGACGCGGCATAAGCGGAGCCGTTGGCTTCGCCGCTCTTGCCCGATACCGAGCCGATGTTGATGACCGCGCCGGCGCATTTTTCGATCATCGCAGGCACAAGATACTTCGCCAGCAGCATGGGCGCGCGCAGATTGACGAGGACGGTCTGATCCCAGTCGGCTATTTCCGCTTTAACGACCGGCGCGCGTTTACCCCAGCCGGCATTGTTGATCAAGATGTCCACCGAGCCGTAGGGTCGCCGGCTCTCGGCCGCCAGTCTTTCGATGTCTTCGTCGCGCGCCAGATCCGCAGCTACCAGGGTTGCCTGCCCGCCGCTGCGCTCGATTTCCTCACGAGTTTCTGCGAGCTGTGCGGCTGTGCGCGCCGCCAAAATCACCCGGCAGCCAGCGCGCGCCAGCAAAACCGCGACGGCTTTGCCGATGCCTCTCCCCGCGCCGGTGACAAGCGCAACTTTTCCTTCCAACTTCTCCATGGCCTCAGGCCGGGCAATGAATCAATGAACGGTCGGCGTACTGTCCTGCCGCGGAGGTTGGGCGACCGAAGAACCGTGGTGGTGCACCATGCGCCAACCCTCGGGGTCTTTGCGAAAGATATTGGTGGTGAGAATAGTCGCGGCGACGTTTTGACCTTCGACCACGCTGTTTAAGTTTTCATAAAGCGTAACCCAGGCCAGCTCGCCGCGCACCTCGACGGTGACGTCGCTCAACATAAACTGAATTTGCGGCGTATTTTCGAAAATCCGCCGCCAGCTTTCCATCACCGGCTTCCAGCCGCGCAAGATGCGCCACCCGGGGTGGCCGCATTGGATCTCGCCATCGCTCGCCCAAACCGCCTCCATCCGTTTGATGTCGAGGCTTTCGAACGCCAGATAAAAATTTTCGTTCGCCTGCGTGACCTCTTTCTGTTCCGAAGTCATGGCCGTCAATGATGCGGCTTGGGCGTCACAAAAACCAGCGTGACAAGCCTTTGCTGGCTGCGGTTGGCAACGCCGTGATTTTGACCCGCGGGAGCGAGCACGATCTCCCCCGGCCCGAGCTCCCGCTGTTCGTCGCCCACCGTGAACATGCCCCGGCCTTCAAGTACGTAATAAACCTTGTCCTGGCCGCCGTGGGTGTGCGGGCTCTGTTCCTGCCCGGGTTCGAAGCAATAAGTGTCGCAAAAGAATCGATCGGTCTCGAACACGCCGTTCTTTTTCATCTTCTCCGCCGAAAACTGCACGGCGTCGGACAGTTTTTTGAAATGACTCATAACTCGCTCCTACCGGGACTTGTGAGGCGATACTAGCACAGGGGTTGTAACATGCAAAAGCACCGTGAATCTGTTATCTGTGACCCATGAATTCCGTGCTCATCCGCTACCACGAAATCGCCCTCAAGAAAGGCAACCGCGCTTATTTTACCGAGCTGCTCAAACGAAATCTGCTCGCCGCGGTCAGGGACCTGGGAGCGAAGGAGATCCGCAGCCTGCCGGCGCGGCTCTTGCTTACTTTCAAAAACGACGTGCCACAGGCCATATTGATCGATCGCATGGACACGGTATTCGGCGTTGCAAATTTTTCGATCGTCGAGCGAACGGCTCGCGACATTGATGTGCTTCGCGCCCGCATCCTGGAATCGCTCGATGGCAGCCGTTTCGAGTCCTTCCGCGTCGAAACCCAGCGGGGCGACAAGACTTTTCCCCTCACCTCGCCGGAAATCAACCGCCAGCTTGGCGCCGCAGTCAAAGAACAAACCGGAGCGCGGGTCGATCTCGAGAACGCCGATTTCACCGTGACGGTGGAAATCCTGCCGCGCGATGCATTTTTCGGCTTCAACAAAATTGCCGGTGCCGGAGGCTTGCCGGTGGGCGCAAGCGGACGGGTCGTCTCGTTGATTTCCGGCGGTATCGATTCGCCGGTGGCCGCCTATCGGATGATGCAGCGCGGCTGCCGCTTGATCTTCGTGCACTTTCACAGCGTGCCGTTTCAAGACAAAACCTCGCAGGACAAAGTGCGTCAGCTGGTGACCAGGCTCACACGCCATCAGTTTGGGTCCCGCCTCCATCTCGTGCCCTTCGGCGAAATCCAGCGCCGGATCGTCGCCGCCGTCGCCCGGCCGCTGCGCGTCGTGCTTTACCGCCGCATGATGCTGCGCATCGCCGAAGCGATTGCGCGCAAAGAAAAAGGCAAAGCTTTGGTCACCGGCGAAAGCCTCGGCCAAGTGGCTTCACAAACGTTGGACAACATGGCGATTATCCAGCAAGCCGCGCGCCTGCCGATCCTCCGCCCTCTGGTCGGCATGGACAAACAGGAGATCATCGACCAGGCCCGCCGCATCGGCACCTTTGAAATATCGACCATTCCCGACCAGGACTGCTGCCAGCTCTTCGTCCCGAAACACCCGGCGACCAAAGCCCGATTCGCCGAGGTTGAGGCGGACGAAACCAAGTTTGATGTGAAAGAACTACTTCGCTACGGCGTGGAGAACGCCGCCGAAGAGGATTTCGCCTTCCCCGCCTAAAAGCGACAGCGCCAAACACGCGCCGCTTGCTTCCACCTAATTCCCGGACCAGCCTAGGCGCCGATCGTCAAGGAAGCTTTTCAATGACTCGCCCGGCGTCCCCTCCGCACGGCAAGGCGAAACCATTCCATTGACACGGCGTTGCCCGGATGTTAATCGGGGCTCGAAGCC
>CAZILB010000054.1:0-8791 GCA_964539925.1 uncultured Syntrophobacter sp.
CCGCTACGCCAAGGGCTTCCCCAAGGTCTGGTTCGCGCGCCGCATCGAAATCGCCAACTGGTGCCTGGAGAAGGCCTATTAGCACTCACGGTCTCACGATCGGAGACCCAGGCCGAAGGGGATGATGAAATTGCCGGTTGGCACATATGCGGCCCTGCAAGTTTTCCTGCTGATGGCGGTTGGCCTAATCGCAGCGCCCACTTCGGGGCAGGCAACCCTGACGGGGGTAAAATGGGAGGAGAAAATCGAGGTGGCCTCGGGTGGCGGATTCCGCGGCCCCTGGCGCATGAATGACTCAGTGTTTCGCTACGTGGATGATCCCGCCGTGGCCATCAACGACGAGGCGGTTGTTGCGGTTGCCTGGGCTGATCAGTCCCACAAAGATATTTTTCTCCAAATCTTCGAGGCCAATGGAAAAAAACGGTTCGAGAATCCCGTCAATGTATCGAGAAGCCCGCGGATCTTTTCCTGGCTGCCGCGCGTGCTTATCACGTCCGGCGGCGCTAGCGAGGTCTACATTCTGTGGCAGGAGATCGTTTTCTCCGGCGGCACCCATGGCGGCGAAATCTTCTTCGCACGGTCAAGCGACGGCGGAAAGACCTTCAGCGATCCGATCAATCTTTCCAATACCACGGCGGGTGCCGGCAAAGGACGGCTTACCCGAAGCTACTGGCACAATGGCAGCCTGGACCTTGTCATGGGTTCGGAGGGAACTCTGTATGCGGCGTGGACAGAATACGAGGGCGCGCTGAGAATCAGCCGATCTGTAGACCGCGGCCGGAGTTTCTCCGCTCCGCTCCATATATTCGGGGACGATGCGGTCCCGGCGCGCGGCCCGTCGTTGGCGGTCGGCTCCCGGGGTGAAGTTTATCTTGCGTGGACCGTCGGAGAAACCCGGAGTGCCAACGTCCATCTCGCCGTATCGACGGACCGTGCGCGCTCATTCGCCAAGCCCCAAATGGTCGGTAAAAGCGCGGGCCACGCGGATGCCCCGAAGATCGCCGTTGACAGCAAGGGCGCGTTGCACCTGGTTTACGCGGAAAGTCCCGCAGGACCGCTGGAGCGATATCATGTTCGTTATACCCGCTCGATCGACGGAGGCCGCTCCTTTGAAAAACCCGTGGTGATCTCCGGCATGAGCGGGAAAAAATATGAGAGCATGAGTTTTCCGGCCATCGCCTTGGACGGAGCGGACCATGCGTACGTTACCTGGGAGCTTTTCCCGAGCGTGAGGGAATGGCCTCAGGGACTCGGGACTACGTATTCGCGGGACGGCGGCAAAACCTTCGCGTCGCCCTCGCTGGTTCCCGGGAGCGCCGATCCGACGCTCGGCGTCAACGGCAGCCAGCAGGGCTTGTTGATGCGCAAGCTCGGCGTCAACCGGGCCGGAGCCGTGGCCATCGTCAACAGCACTTTCAAATGGAACGAAACCAGCCGCATCTGGCTCTTTCGCGGGAGGTTGGCGGGCGCCAACTCGGATCGCAAACTTGAAGCCGAGGGTGGAAGGCGCAGGTGATAGATGGACTCGGCCTTTCCATCTTTTTGCAATTTCCCTGATCGAGTCCCGGCTCATGTCCGTTCCCAATATCGGACCCCGCTGTTCGCCCGGAATCGCGATACGCTACTTTGGTTCTTCGGCACCAGGACGCGCGCGACCATGCAAAAAGACGAAAAAACGTTAGTTGCCTATTGACAGTCGCCAAAAGTCAAAAGTAGTATCAAAACCAGCTCCCCAGTTCGTCGGTAGAATTGCGAAGGTCATGTATGTAGCCTCATGAGATGCTCAGGAGGGTAGAGACATGAAGAGACTCGTATGGTTGTGCATATGGCTCACCTGTTTGTCTCTCGTGGTTATCACCTATGCCCGTCCAGCCGCTAACGCCGCAGCGCCAGCATCGGCTCCATTCTATGAGGGCAAGACCATACGCATCATTGTCGGGTTTCCACCCGGTGGGTTTTACGACCTGTGGAGTCGGCTACTTGCCCGCCATATGGGGAGACATATTCCAGGCAACCCCCGCTTCATCGTGCAGAATATCCCTGGCGCAGGGTCCGCGTTAGCGGCGAACCATCTTTATCAGCTAGCCAAGCCCGACGGGCTGACGTTTGGCACGGTGGTCGGATCCCTTTATCTCATGCAAATGGGAGGGGCTTCCGGAGTGGAGTTTGACTGGCCCAAGTTCACCTTTGTAGGGCGCACCACCGGAGATACCAGCGTTTTTTATGTGAGAGCTGACTCACCTTACAGAACCTGGCAAGACGTGCGCGCTGCCAAGGAACCGATCCCTGTGGGTGCATCGGGTACGGCCTCCGGTACTTACATCGTCCCGCAGGTCATGAAAGAAACTTTCGGTTTCAACTTGAACCTGATCACGGGATACCCGGGTGGCGCCCCCATCGATGCCGCCATGGAACGAGGCGAACTAACGGGGTCAAGCAGGAGCATCGGTCCCTATGTGGGTCGCGAGCCTTTCTTAACCTGGCACAAAAAGGGCTTTGTCCGCCCCATTGTTCAGACCGGTAAAGAGCGCGATCGTCGAGTGGACGCAAATGTCCCAACGGTCTGGGAGATTGCAAAGGAAATACGGGCCTCCAAGGCAGACCTGGAGTTTATGGAAACTGCATTCAAGGGATTGGACGAGTGGTTCTGGTTGTACATAGCACCTCCCGCCATTCCGGCCGAGCGGGTAAAAATCTTACGGGAAGGTTTTCACAAAGCCTTGGATGATCCTCGGTTGCTCAAAGAAGGGGAAAAGATCGGGTTGTTTCCGGATCCTACGGATCCGATGGAAATACAACGGATGGCGGCAGAGGTGATGAATGTTGACCGCAAAACCGTGGAACGCGTGAGGAGGCTCTTGGGCCACTGAAAAGCCGATCGGAGCAAGGATATTGGCTGTCCTTCTCCCGGTTTCAAAAACTTTCCGGTGTCATTTGGTTGAAGCGACGACGTCGTAGTCTGGCATTGCAATCCTATCGATCTTCCGACTTGGACATGCGATAATAAATCGGGGAGAAAACGGGACGACTTCACATTCTCCGATCTAGACTCCGATACTGAATCGCTTCGGCCACATGGGAGGCGTGAATGTCTTCGGCGCCTTCAAGGTCGGCGATGGTGCGGCCGACTTTGAGAACGCGGCTGTAGGCGCGGGCGCTCAAGCCGAGCTTGTTGATCGCGGTTTCAAGCAGCTTTTCCGCGTTTTCCTGAACGGCGCAGTAGCGCTTGATCTCGCGGGTGCCCATCTGCGCGTTGGCGTGGATTTTCGATTTGTGAAACCTCTCCAGTTGAATCTGCCGCGCGGCGTTGACCCGCCGGCGAATTATCTCCGAGCTTTCGCCGGCGTCTTTGGCCGCGAGATCCTGATAGCGCAGGCCGGGAACCTCGATTTGAATGTCGATGCGGTCGAGCAGCGGGCCGGAAACTTTGGAGCGGTAACGCTGGATTTGCAGCGGCGTGCAGATACAGTCCTTTTGCGGGTCGGTCAAAAAGCCGCAGACGCAGGGATTCATCGCGGCCACGAGCATAAAGCTCGCCGGGTAGTTGATCGATCCAAGAGCGCGCGACACCGTGATGCTCCCGTCTTCCAGGGGCTGGCGCATGACTTCGAGAACGTTGCGTCGGAATTCGGGCAGCTCGTCGAGAAATAGCACGCCGTTGTGCGCCAGCGATATTTCGCCGGGCTTGGGCACCGTGCCACCGCCCACCAGGCCGGCGTCGGAGATGGTGTGGTGCGGCGAGCGAAACGGCCGAGTGGCGATAATCGCCTGGCCGTTGAGAGTGCCCATGACGCTATGAATCTTGGTGGTTTCGAGGGCTTCGGCGAGCGTCAAGTCGGGCAGGATCGTCGGCAGCCGCTGCGCGAGCATGGTTTTCCCCGAGCCCGGCGGGCCGACGAGAATGACGTTGTGGCCTCCGGCCGCGGCCACTTCGAGGGCGCGTTTCACATGTTGCTGGCCTTTGACGTCGTTGAAATCGCTGTTGTACTGGGAATGGCGGCTGAAAAGATCGTCCAGGTTGACGGTGGCAGGGGCGATCGCCTGCGCGCCGTTTAAAAACTCCACCACCTGCGGCAGGTCGCGCACGCCCAGGACCTCGATTTCGCCGACCACGGCCGCCTCCGGCGCATTTTGCTCCGGCAGGAGGAGTCCCTTGAACCCCGCTTTTCGCGCCGCCATGGCGATGGACAGCGCGCCACGCACCGGTTTGACCGTACCGTCAAGCGAAAGCTCGCCGGTCAACAGGTAATCGTCGAGAGGTTTTTTATTTACGTTGCCTTCCGCCGCCAAAATGCCGACCGCCATGGGCAAATCGTAGGCCGATCCTTCCTTTTTAATGTCTGCCGGGGCGAGATTGACGGTGATGCGCTTGGCAGGAAAAGTGTAACCGCAGTTTTTCACTGCGGCACGAATGCGATCCTTGCTTTCTTTGACCGCGCCTTCGGCCAGGCCCACCGTGGCGAGCTGCGGCAACCCCGACGCAAGGTCGATCTCCACCTCCACGCGCAAAGCGTCGATGCCGTAAAGAGCCGCGCTGTTGACCTTGGCCAGCATAGCCGTTACCGAAGCGCAGGCAGGCTAACAAAGGCGGTTGTGAATGACAACTGGAATTTGATGTTCAACAGGGCCCCGGATTACGCCGTGCTCCATCCGGTTACGAACTACGAACTTATTTATCTATTCAGAAACATTTCTCGCGCCAAGACGCAAAGACCGACAGGGTTCGGAGAAATAAGTAAGGTCTTTCGTTGCGCTCTTGGCGTCTCGGCGCGCGACCGGTTCGAGTTTTTTGCGTAAAGGCCCGACAGCTGCCAAGACGGCTGGCGCTAGAACTTGTCTTTCTTAAACGACTTGAGCGAGGAGGGGCGGGCGCGCAGGGCGTCGTCTTTGGTGACCCGGTCGAACACATGGACGCCGCGGTTGTGGAGCAGGGTCGGCTGCGAGATTGCGCGCTTGGCCGCGGCGGAGCATATCTCGCAACGCCGGAGCGGTTTGTCGGCGACTTTCTGGATCGCCTCGAAGCGGTGGCCTCTGGCGCATTGGTATTCGTAGAGCGGCATGATCGTGATTCGTTGGTAGCATAACGGTAGGACCGTCTCAACTTGGCCCAGCTTGCCGGTCAAAATATTTCCTGGTATAAGATTTCATGTTTGCTTATCGCGGTTGTCCCGGCGCTCCCAACCCAGGCTTTCGTCTGGGTTTTTTTTTAACCTCGCCCGGAGGTAGGCCATGTTAGAGCAGGAAGTGTTGCCGGTCGGTTTGACCTTTGACGACGTTTTACTCGTCCCCGCGGAGTCGGCGGTTTTGCCGAAAGACATCGATGTCTCGACCCGGCTTACCGCGCGTATCAGGCTCAACATCCCGCTGGTGAGCGCGGCGATGGACACGGTGACCGAGTCCAGGACGGCCATTGCCATGGCGCAGGAAGGGGGCATCGGCATAATTCACCGCAACCTCTCGGTCTGGGCGCAAGCCGCCGAGGTCGAAAAGGTCAAAAAATTCGAAAGCGGCATGATCACCGATCCGATCACCGTGGCGCCGGATCAGAAAATTTCCGACGCCCAGGACATCATGAACAAGTACGGTATTTCGGGCTTGCCCGTGGTCAATAACGGCCGGCTCGTCGGCATCTTGACCAACCGGGATCTGCGCTTCGAGAAGCGGCTCGACCGCAAGGTCTCAGAGGTCATGACCAAGGACAATCTGGTGACTGTCAGACCGGGAGTCGATCTCGACGAAGCCAAAGAAATGCTTCATCAGCATCGCATCGAAAAATTGCTCGTGGTCGATGACAAGCGTGAACTCAAGGGCTTGATCACGGTCAAAGATATCGAAAAGAAAATCCAGTATCCAAACGCCTGCAAGGACGAGCGCGGCCGGCTTCGCGTCGGCGCGGCGGTCGGGGTTGGCGCGGATTGGGAGGAGCGGGTCGAGTGTCTGGTGCGCGCCGGTGTGGACATCATCGCCGTCGACACGGCGCATGGCCATTCTAAAAACGTGATGGAGGTCGTCGGACAGATTCGCCGCCGTTATCCGGATCTGGATCTGGCCGGCGGCAACGTCGCCACCGCCGAGGGCACGATGGCGTTGATCGATGCCGGGGTCGACGTCGTCAAGGTCGGCGTCGGGCCGGGATCGATCTGCACGACCCGAATCGTGTCGGGAGTGGGTGTGCCGCAGGTGACCGCGATCGGCAGTTGCGCCAAGGCGGCGGCAAGGAAGAATGTCTCGATCATCGCCGACGGCGGCATCAAATATTCCGGCGATATCACCAAGGCGTTGGCCGCGGGCGCGGCCTCGGTCATGATCGGCAGCTTGTTTGCGGGAACCGAGGAGAGTCCCGGCGAAACGATTCTTTATCAGGGACGAACCTACAAAGCCTATCGCGGCATGGGCTCCATCGGTGCCATGGGACAAGGGAGCCGCGACCGTTACGGCCAGGCCGATGTGATGGAGTCAAACAAACTGGTTCCCGAGGGCATTGAGGGGCGAGTGCCGCACCGGGGTTCGCTGTCGTTCAACATTCACCAATTGGTTGGCGGTTTGCGAGCCGGCATGGGCTATCTCGGCTGCAAAGATCTGGCGGCGCTGCACGCCGGCGCCAAGTTCATGCAGATCACCTCGGCAGCCCTTCGGGAAGGCCATGTGCACGATGTCTTTATCACCAAAGAGGCCCCTAACTACAGAGTCGAATGATCCTAGTTCTCGATTTCGGTTCGCAGTACACCCAACTGATCGCGCGCCGCATCCGCGAATCTAAAGTCTATTGCGAGATTCACCCCTTTAATATTTCCTTAGAGCAAATCAACATCCTCAAGCCGGAGGGGATTATTCTTTCCGGCGGGCCCGCGAGCGTTTATCAAGAGAATGCCCCCAAAGTCGATCCGGCAATTTTCAAATCTTCTGCGCCTTTTCTGGGTATCTGCTACGGCATGGGCATCGTCAATCTCGCCTTCGGCGGCGATGCCGGCCGCGCCGAGCGTCGCGAGTATGGCCCCGCGGATCTGCGCATCGATGACAACGCCGACCTGTTTCACGGCTTCGGCAAGAATGCTTCGACTCGGGTGTGGATGAGCCACGGCGACAAGATGACGGCTATGCCCAAAGGCTGGAATGTCCTTGCGCACAGCGCCAATTCGCCGATCGCGGCATTTGCCGATCCGACGCGGCGCTATTTCGGCGTGCAGTTCCATCCCGAAGTGGCGCATTCGCCGCGCGGCCGCGAAGTGCTCGACAACTTTGTATTCCGTATCTGCAAGGCGCGGCCGGACTGGACGATGGAACATTTTATCGAGAGCGCCGTGAAGAAGATCCGCGAGCGGGTCGGCGCCGGCCGCGTGCTTTGCGCGCTCAGCGGCGGCGTCGACTCCGCCGTCGCCGCGACCTTGCTCCAGCGCGCTCTCAACGATCGGCTCATCTGCATGTTCGTCAACAACGGGCTTTTGCGCCAGGGCGAGGCAGAGCAAGTCTGCGGCCTGTTTGTCGAGCGCTTTGGCGCGAGCTTTCGCTATGTCGACGCCGGCAGAGAGTTTCTCGCCGCGCTCGAGGGCGTCGAAGATCCGGAAGTAAAGCGCAAGCGCATCGGCTACAAGTTCATCGAAGTTTTCGAGCAGGAGGCGCGCCAGCTCGGCGCAATCGAGTTTCTCGCCCAGGGGACGCTTTATCCCGACGTGATCGAATCGGTCTCGGTACTCGGGCCATCGGCGACGATTAAATCGCACCATAACGTCGGCGGTTTACCGACGCAGATGAAATTCAAACTTATCGAGCCCTTGCGCGAGTTATTTAAAGACGAAGTGCGGATCTTGGGCGAACAATTGGGATTGCCGAAGGAGATGATCCAGCGCCAGCCTTTTCCCGGCCCGGGGTTGGCAATCCGGGTGCTTGGCGCCGTGACCGAAGAACGATTGAAAGTCTTGCGCCAGGCGGATGTCATAGTCCTCGATGAGGTCAAGACGGCGGGCTATTACGAAAAAGTCTGGCAATCTTTCGCGGTGCTTTTGCCGGTCAAAACCGTCGGCGTGGTCGGCGATGAGCGCAGCTACGAAAATGTCATTGCGCTGCGCGTGGTGGATAGTCAGGACGGCATGACCGCCGACTGGGTCGCGCTGCCCTTCGATTTGCTTGGCAAGATTTCCAATCGCATCTTGAATGAAGTGCGCGGCGTAAACCGGGTAGTCTACGATATTTCCTCCAAGCCCCCGGCCACCATCGAATGGGAATGAGCGACTCGGAGAGTTTTGCGCTGAAGCCCGGCCTTGGGGACGGTTCGCCCGGCAGCGAGGCTTCCTAATGGCGGCAAAAATTCACCAGAACTCGTCCGTCAAAGGTTGGGGCGCGGCCACGGGCGCCCCGGAGGTCGTGCAGTTTCTTGCCGGCCCGCAGCCGCGCGTGCAAGAGCTGATGCGGGCGACGCGCATCTTCACCGAGTTCATGCGCGGTTTTCGCGCGTTTCATTTCGTCGGGCCATGCGTCACCGTATTCGGCTCGGCGCGCTTCACGGAGAATCATCCTTATTACAGCTTGGCGCGCCAGTGCGGCGCCGAGCTGGCCAGGGCCGGCTTCACCGTTCTGACCGGCGGGGGACCAGGCATCATGGAAGCGGCCAACCGGGGCGCGAAAGAGGCCGGCGGCCGCTCTATCGGCTGCAACATAAAACTGCCTCAAGAGCAGCAGCCCAACTCCTACCTGGATCACTGGATCACCTTGCGCTACTTCTTCGTTCGCAAAGTCATGCTAGTCAAATATTCCTATGCTTTCATAACTTTGCCAGGTGGATTTGGCACATTGG
>CAZILB010000054.1:8891-22529 GCA_964539925.1 uncultured Syntrophobacter sp.
CTAGTCAAATATTCCTATGCTTTCATAACTTTGCCAGGTGGATTTGGCACATTGGATGAAATATTTGAGACCGCCACGCTGATTCAAACCGGGAAAATTCGCGACTTTCCCGTGGTGCTCATGGGCCGCGAATACTGGCGTCCGCTGATCGATTTTATGGTCGATCGCCTGGTCAAAGAGCAGACCATCGATCCAACCGATCTCGACCGCTTGATCATCACCGACTCGGCCCAGGAGGCTGTGGGCGCGATTACCGAGGTTGCCAAGCGCCGCTTCGGACTCACCTATGGCCCGCGCTTGAAGCGGCGCTGGTTGTTCGGCGAACGGCAACCCGGCTAAATTATGGCAGTTGCCGGATCGGGGCGGCGAATCGTTTGATCGACGGCGCTCATGCAGCAGATCGCGCAGATTCTTTTATTCGACCGGCACGGCAAGCTGCTGATCTACCAGCGCGACGACAAGCCGGAGATTCCATTCCCCGATCATTGGGATTTTTTCGGCGGCCATATCGAAGCCGGAGAGACGCCGGAGCAGGCCCTGGTGCGCGAGTTGAAGGAAGAAATCGGCGTGGATCTCCGGCGCTGGGAATTTTTTCGCAGCTACGAATGCCTGAGCGGCGATGCTTATCCCAACCGCAAGTTTATCTTCCGCGGGGAAATCCATCTGTTGCCGCAAGAGCTGACGCTCTATGAAGGCCGGCGATTGACGAGCATCGGGCCACGGGAGCGTTTTCAATTCAAGTTTGCCAACATCCTGGGAGTCGTTCTGGAAGATTTCATCGCCGCCGGTTTATGGCCTCGGCCTGTGGATAAGTTTTAACGCAAAATTCCCTCGAAGAATTGTCGAGCCGGCGGCTTTATGATATCGAATTAATTACGCCAATGGAGCACTCTCGTTTCGTTCATTTGCACTGCCATACCGAGTACAGCCTCTTAGACGGCGCCAACAAAGTCGACAAAATGTTCAAGCGCATCAAGGCGCTCAAACAGCCGGCGGTGGCCATGACCGACCACGGCAACATGTTCGGCGCCATCGAGTTTTACCGCGAGGCGCTGAGCCACGGCATCAAGCCGATCATCGGCTGCGAGATCTACGTCGCGCCGACCAGCCGCTTCGAAAGAAAGGGCGTCGATAAAGGCCCGAAGGAGTACAACAACCACCTGATTCTGCTGGCGATGAATAAGCAGGGGTACCGCAATCTTTGCAAGCTCGTGTCCCTCGGTTACATGGAAGGCTTCTACTACAAGCCGCGCATCGACAAGGATTTGCTCAAAGAACTCAACGGCGGGCTTATCGCATTGAGCGCTTGCCTGCAGGGCGAAGTGTCTCAGGCGCTGAACTACGGCAACTACGAGAAAGCCAAGGCCGCAGTGGAACAGTATGCATCGATCTTCGGCGACCGCTACTACATCGAAATCCAGGACAACAAGCTGCCGGAACAGGAAAATGTGAACCGGCTGCTCGTCGAGCTCGCCAAGGAAGTCTCGATTCCGGTGGTCGCGACCAACGATTGCCACTACGGTGAGCGCGACGATTTTCACGCGCACGACGTGCTGTTGTGCGTGCAGACCGGCAAGACGATCAACGACGATAACCGGCTCAAACTGGGAACCGACGAGCTATACTTAAAATCCGCCGAAGAGATGGCGCAGGGCTTCGACTACTGCCCGGGGGCAGTGGAGCGCACCCTGGAAATCGCCGATCGCTGCAACCTTGAAATCGAGTTCGGCAAATATCATTTTCCGAATTTTACGCCGCCCAAGGAAATCAGCCTCGACGATTATTTGGACGAGCTGGCGCACCAGGGACTGGCAGAGCGCCTCGAAGGTGTCGCCGACCCAGAGACGCGAAAAGCCTATTTGGAGCGGCTAGAGTACGAGCTGGGTGTGATCAAGGACATGCAGTTTCCCGGCTATTTTCTGGTCGTTGCCGATTTTATCAACTACGCCAAGCGTAACGGCATTCCCGTCGGACCCGGACGCGGTTCTTCGGCCGGCAGTTTGGTCGCCTATGCGCTGCGCATTACCGACCTCGATCCGATCCGCCATGTTTTACTGTTCGAACGCTTCCTCAATCCCGAGCGCAAATCGATGCCCGATATCGATGTCGATTTCTGCATCCGCGGCCGCGCCCAGGTGATTCAATACGTCAAAGACAAATACGGCGCCGACCGGGTGGCGCAAATCGCCACCTTCGGAACGCTCAAGGCCAAGGCGGCGATCAAGGACGTCGGCCGCGCCCTCGGTTTCTCCTTCGCCGAGGCGGACGCCATCGCCAAGCTCATCCCCGCGCCCAAGCAGGGCTTCGACCATCCCCTGACCGAAGCGATGAAGATGGAGCCTCGCCTGCCCGAATTGATGAAAAGCGATCCCCGGGTGAAAACCTTGATGGATCATGCGCTGCGCCTGGAAGGCCTGGTGCGCCACGCTTCGACCCATGCGGCGGGCGTGGTGCTGTCCAATCTGCCGTTGGTCGATCACCTGCCGCTGTTCGTCGATAAAGAGGGCGGCATCGTTACCCAGTACGAAATGAGCTGGGTGGAAAAGATCGGTCTGGTCAAGTTCGACTTCCTCGGGCTTAAAACCCTGACGCTGATCCATGATTGTTTGAAGCTCATCGAAGCGACGCGCGGCGAGACGGTCGATATCGATCATCTGCCGCTCGACGATAAGAAGACCTATCGGACGCTCTGCCAGGGGAACACCACCGGGGTATTCCAACTGGAGAGCACCGGTATCCGCGAAATGACCGTCAAGATCCGGCCCAATTGTTTCGAGGATCTGGTCGCCATCCTCGCTCTCTATCGCCCCGGCCCGCTCGACAGCGGCATGGCCGACGATTACATCAAGCGCAAAAACGGCAAAGAGAAGGTCAGGTACTTGCACCCGCTGCTCGAGCCGATCTTGAAAGACACCTACGGCGTCATCGTTTACCAGGAGCAAGTGATGCAGACGGCGCAGATTCTTGCCGGCTATACCATGGGCGAAGCCGATAACCTGCGCCGCGCCATGGGCAAGAAAGATCCGGAGGAGATGGCGGCGCAACGCGAGCGCTTCGTCGGCGGAGCCGTGGCGAAAAAGATCGACGAGAAGAGAGCGACGGAAATCTTCGACCAGATGGAAACCTTCGCGCGCTACGGTTTCAACAAGTCGCACTCGGCGGCCTACGCGCTGGTTTCTTATCAGACCGCCTATTTGAAGAGCCACTATCCGGTCGAATTCATGGCGGCGCTTTTGACTTCGGAGATGGGCGACACCGACAGGGTGATCAAAAACCTCGCCGACTGCCGCGGCAAGGATATCGAAGTTTTGGCGCCGGATATCAACGAAAGTCTTTCCGATTTCACCCCGGTGGGCGGCAAGATTCGCTTCGGCTTGGCAGGGGTAAAAAACGTCGGCGAAAAAGCCGTGGAAGTGGTTCTCGAAAGCCGCCGTAAAGACGGCCCCTTCGAATCGCTCTTCGATTTTTGCCGGCGCGTGGATATGACCGCGGTCAACCGGCGCGTGATCGAGAGCTTGATCAAGTGCGGCGCCTTCGATTCCACCCAGGTATCGCGGGCGCGCATGATCGGCGCTTTGGACGATGCCATGAAGGCAGGCCAGTCGCACCAGCGCGATCAGGCGAGCCATCAGATCAACATTTTCGGCATGCTCGGGTCGCCGGGCAAGGGCGCGAAGAAAGCCGGCGAAGCCTATCCACCGGTGAGCGAGTGGTCGCCGCAAGAGGCGTTGGCTTTTGAGAAAGAGGCTCTCGGCTTCTATATCAGCGGCCACCCTCTGGACAAATACGACCGTGCGCTCAAGAAGATCAGCAGCGGCACGATCGCGACGCTCAAGGAGCGGGCGCTCGCGGGCGAGGTGCGCATCGGCGGCGTGGTCTCGGCCTTGCGCCTGCGCAACACCAAAAAGGGCGACCGTTACGGCAGCTTTAATCTCGAAGACAAAACCGGTTTCATCGAAGTGATCGCCTGGCCGGAGACGTACAAAAAATGCGCCGACCTGCTCGGCGCCGACGATCCGATTTACGTCAAAGGTAAAATGGAAGTGGGCGAAGAGCGCATTCAAGTGATCGCCAACGAAGTGACGGCCTTGGCCGAAGCGGCGAAAAACCCCAAGAACGCCACGTCCAACGGCGGCGGCGAAAAAATCGATCTCTACGTGCGCGAGGACGAAGTATCGGCCGATGAACTCGTGCGCTTGCGCGACACGTTGCTCGACTATCCGGGCCGGCATACGGTGTTTCTCCACATGCGCGCGCGGGCCAACGGCGAAACCGTCATCGAGCTGCCGGAACAAGTGCGCATCGCGCCTTCGACGGAGCTCGAGGATCGACTCGGGGAATTATTCGGGCCGCGCGTGAGCTTGCACTCCATAAACCCTTGAAACCGCTCGTTTTTACACAGCATCCCCAGGAAAAAGCCGTCTTGATCGGCGTCGACTTGCCGTCGCGCGAGCATCAAGCGCCGTTGGCCTACAGCCTCGAAGAGCTTGAACGGCTCGCCAAGACCGCGGGGGCGAAGGTGCTGAAAAAATACAGCCAGCAAATTAAGAGCGTCACGCCTTCGACTTTGATGGGCCGGGGCAAAATCGAAGAAATACAAGCCGCATTGGGCGAGCTCAGAGCCGATCTCGTCATCGTCGATGAAGACCTCACTCCGGCGCAGCAGCGCAATTTGGAAACGGCGTTCAAGGTGCGTGTTGTCGACCGCAGCCAACTGATTCTCGATATCTTCGCCCAACGGGCGCGCAGCAACGAAGGTAAGTTGCAAGTGGAGCTGGCTCAGCTCGAATATCTGTTGCCGAGGCTGACGCGCCAGTGGACCCACCTGTCGCGCTTGGGCGGCGGCATCGGCACCCGCGGACCGGGCGAAACCCAGTTGGAGATCGACCGCCGGCGCATCCGCGAGCGCATCGGCCATCTCAAACGGCGGCTCAAGACCGTCGAGCGCACGCGCACGCTGCAGCGCAAAGAAAGAGACGAGGTCCCGTTTGCCACCGTGGCCCTGGTCGGTTACACCAACGCCGGTAAATCGACCTTGATGAATACGCTCACGCGCGCCGGGGTATTCGTCGAAGACAAGCTTTTTGCCACCCTCGACCCGACCACCCGCGCGCTCCGCCTGCCCAACGGCGACAAGGTCATGCTTGTGGACACGGTCGGGTTCATCAATAAGATCCCTCACTCGTTAATCGAGGCGTTCAAGAGCACCCTCGAAGAGGTGCGAAGCGCCGATCTGCTGCTCCATCTCGTCGATATGGCGAACCCGCTGTTCGAAGAACAGATCCAGGTTGTTGACAAAGTGCTCGGCGAGATCGGCGCGGGCAACATTCCGATCGTGCTTGCGCCCAACAAGATCGACGCTGTGGGCGCCGTGCCGCTGGCGCCGCTCAAGCAGGCGAAGGTGCGCGACGTTTGTCCGATCTCCGCCTTGACCGGCGCCGGGATTCGAGAGCTGTTGGAAAACGTAGGGGCGATACTCGATGAGAACAAAGAGCGTATTCACGCCTGTTTCTCCCAATCGCAGGGTGCGCTGGTGGCGCTTTTGCGCGAGCGCGGCCGGATCGTCCAGGAATCCTACGATGAAGCGGGCGCGCACATCACAGCCATGGTGACCCCCAAGCTTGCCGGGCAGATACGCAAACTGCTGGCTTCCCCCCGGCGCACGCCGTGATAGACTGGCGGCCACCGCCCTATGCTCAATTTACCCAATACACTAACTTTAATTCGCATCCTTACAATTCCGTTTTTTATCGAATTTTTGATCTATCAACGCTACCTGGCGGCGCTGGTAATTTTTGCCATTGGCGGCATCACCGATTTTCTCGACGGGCTTGCCGCGCGCCGGATGAACCAACAGACCGCGCTCGGCGCTTATCTCGATCCGGTGGCGGATAAACTCCTGGTGATCACCTCTTTCACTATGCTGGGCGTGATCGGCGGCCTTCCCGTTTGGCTTGCGGTGCTCGTGGTTGTGCGCGATGTTTTGATCGTCGTAGGCTTCGTCATTATTTACGTTTTGGTTGAAGAAAGAATCCAAATGAAGCCTACCCGAGTGGGCAAATGGAGCACCACTCTGCAACTCTTGACGCTCGCCGTGGCGTTGACGCTGCTCTACGATCCCCGCCTCTTGAGCCCCCGTGTGCTTGACATCTTCATCGCGGCAACCGCGGTGACGACCGTGGTCTCGGGTTGCCAGTATCTGTACCGGGGGCTTCTCTGGCTCCAGAATCGG
This sequence comes from uncultured Syntrophobacter sp., assembly GCA_964539925.1. GTDB lineage: Bacteria > Desulfobacterota > Binatia > UBA9968 > UBA9968 > DP-20. Next base: position 15,124 of record CAZILB010000054.1, read on the forward strand.
GCTTCGTCAATTTCCCCTCCAGGTTGACAGGTTGGCGAAAAATTGGTAATAAAATCGATCTCTTGCGCTCCTCCGGGTGAGCCCGGTCGGGAGCGCGGGGGAAGGCGCCAGCCAAAGTTGAGAATGATGCACCGAGAAATCAACAATTTGGCCCCGAACGGGCAGCCCTCCTGTCGGATCGCGCAGGCACGTAGCTCAGTGGGAGAGCGCTTCCTTGACACGGAAGAGGTCGGCAGTTCAATCCTGCCCGTGCCTACCATTTTTTGATTCCCATCATGGACAGCATTCGCGTCGCTTTGTCGGACGGAAAATCCGTCGAGGTTCGTACCGGCAGCAAAATTGAAGACATCGCCGCGGCCGCCGGGGTGCGCAAGACGGCCATCGCGGCCAAAGTCGACGGTCGCCTGGTGGATCTGGCCGGCGCGTTGAACCGGGATTGCACCCTTGAATTTGTCCTGCCGGACAGCCCCGAAGGTCTTGATGTCCTGCGCCACTCCACCGCGCACCTGATGGCGCAGGCCGTGCAGGATTTGTTTCCGGGCACCCAGGTGACCATCGGGCCGACGATCGAAGACGGCTTCTATTATGACTTCAAGAGCGAGCGGGCGTTTTCGCCGCAAGATTTGGAGTTGATCGAAAAGCGCATGGGAGAGCTGGCCAAGGCCGATCTGAAGGTGGTGCGCGAGGAAATGCCGCGCAGCGCAGCGATCGAACTGTTTCGCAAGATGGGCGAGGAGTACAAGGTTCGGATCATCGAGGACATTGCAGAGGAGACCGTTTCGCTCTATCGCCAGGGGGATTGGGTCGATCTTTGCCGCGGTCCGCATGTGCCGAGTACCGCGGCGATTAAAGCCTTCAAGCTCACCGCCATCGCCGGCGCCTATTGGCGCGGCGACTCGCGCAACGAACAGCTGCAGCGGATCTATGGCACGGCGTGGGCCAACCGCAAAGATTTGGAGGCTTATCTCAAGCGCATCGAAGAAGCGAAACAGCGCGATCATCGCCGTCTCGGGCCGGCGCTGGATTTGTTTTCGCTTCATTCCATTGCGCCCGGCTCGCCCTTTTTTCATCCCAAGGGCACGGTGATTTATAACCTGTTGATCGAGTATATTCGCGGGCTATACGGCCGCTACGGCTACAGCGAGGTGGTCACGCCGCTGATCTACAAGACCGAGCTGTGGAAGACCTCCGGCCATTACGACGCGTTCCGCGAAGACATGTTTCTGATGAAAGTGCACGACGGCGAGTACGGCGTAAAACCGATGAACTGCCCCGGCCATTGCTATCTTTTCGCGGCGAAGAGATACTCCTACCGGGAGCTGCCGATTCGCTTCGCCGATTTTAGCCGGCTGCACCGCTTCGAGCCGTCGGGCGTGCTCTCCGGCTTGACTCGGGTCCGTTCCTTTGCCCAAGACGACGCCCATGTCTACTGCACTCCGGAGCAGCTCGATGGCGAACTCGAGCAGTTCGTTGCCATGACCCGGGAAGTATATAAAGTCTTCGGCTTCGAGCGCATCGAGGTCACACTGCAGACCAGACCGGAAAATTTCCTTGGCCGCATCGAGCTTTGGGACGCCGCGGAGGCGGCGCTCCGCCGTTGCCTGGAGCACGCTGGGTTTGCCGTGAAGGTTTTGCCGGGGGAGGGCGCTTTCTACGGACCCAAGATCGGCTTTGATTTTCGCGACGTGCTGGAGCGGTCATGGACGCTCGCCACCGTTCAAATCGACTGCGCCATGCCCGAGCGCTTCGGTCTCAAGTACATCACTGCGGAAGGAACCGAAGCGACGCCGGTCATGCTGCACCGCGCGGTCCTGGGCTCCATCGAGCGCTTTATTGCCATCCTGCTCGAGCACTGCGCCGGCGCGTTCCCGCTCTGGCTGGCGCCGGTGCAAGCGAAGATCCTGACGGTTACCGATGACCAGCGGGAATATGCCAAGCAGGTTTACGCACAGCTTCGCGCCGAGGGGTGGCGGGTGGAATTGGACCTGCGCAACGAGAAGCTCGGCTACAAGATCCGCGAGGCGCAATTGGCGAAGGTCCCCTATGCCCTGGTGGTCGGGGACAAGGAAGTCGAAGCCGGAACCGTTGCGCCGCGGCGCCGGGGCGGAGAGAATCTGGCGCCGCTGCCGCTAGCGGCGTTTGTTTCGCGCCTGCGCAACGAGGTTGCACAAGAAACCGGAGAAGCATAAATATATGACGGCTATCAACCCAAAATGGGAGGTGTTTTATCGCTAGGGACGCGCGAATCAACCATCAAATTCGTGCCCGCGAGGTTCGGGTGATCGGACCTAAGGGGGAGCAGTTGGGCGTGATGCCCTTGCATGAAGCCTTAAAACAGGTCGAAGCGCTGGAAATGGACCTGGTGGAAGTGGCGTCCGAAGCCCAACCGCCGGTTTGCCGCATGATGGACTACGGCAAATTCCGCTACGAACAGAAGAAGAGGTCCCAGAGCGCGGCGAAAAAGCACTCGTTGGTCGAAATCAAAGAAGTTAAGATGGGCTCGCGCACCGACGCCCACGACGTGGAACACAAGGTTCGCAATATTCGCAAGTTCATCGAGGAGGGACAGCGGGTCAAAGTCTCGGTGTTTTTTCGCGGCCGGGAAATCACCCATCCCGAATTGGGCAGGCAGATGCTCACAGGTGTGATGGCGCAGGTGCAGGACATCGCCAAGGTGGATATCGAGCCGCGCCTGGAAGGGCGGAACATGGCGATGCTGCTCACGCCCAAGTAGAATATTGAGAATTTAGACGCGAGTAAAAATTACAGGAGTTCACAGTGCCGAAAATCAAGACCAACCGCGCCGCGGCGAAGAGATTTCGCGTAACGGCCAGCGGTAAAATCAAGCGTTACAAAGCAAACAAGCGCCATATACTTTCGAGCAAGGGGCCCAAGCGCAAGCGGCAGCTCAGAAAAGCGACCACCGTCGCCGCGGTGGAGTCGAAAAACATTCGCCAACTCATACCGTATAAGTGAGCCGGGGGGGAGCGAGCCCGCAAGGGCCGAGGCGCGTGAAGCCGACGGTGGTTTACCATCCGTCGGTTCTCCGCGCGGGTTACCGATCAGGCCAATCAAGGAAGGAGTTTTATCGTGCCTAGAGCTAAAGGTGGCAGTAAATCGCGGCAGCGGCGAAAAAAAATAATGAAACTGGCCAAGGGATACGTCGGCGGCCGCGGCCGGCTGTATCGCTCGGCCAGGGAAACGGTGGAGCGCGCTGGGATGTTCGCTTACCGCGACCGGCGGGTGAAGAAGCGAACGTTTCGCGGTCTTTGGATTACGCGCATCGGTGCGGCGGCGAAACTCAACGGGGTCTCGTATAGCCAGTTAATCAAGGGTCTCAAACAAGCCGGGGTAGAGTTGGACCGCAAGATCCTTGCCGAAATTGCCGTCGCCGACAAGGATTCATTCGGACAATTGGCCCAGACCGCCAAGTCCCACCTGAGCGCCTAGGCGCTTCTTCCCAAAGTTCGATGAACGATTCCCTGGAAGCTCTCCAAGGAGAGGTTCTGGCTCGTATCCAGCAAACCCGCTCCGAGACGGAGATTGAGCAATTGCGGGTCGAAGTTCTGGGGCGCAAGGGGCGGCTCACTCTGCTCCTGCGCGGCCTTAAGGACCTGCCGGCCGAGGAGCGGCCGCGCGCCGGCGCCGCGCTCAATGAGCTGCGCCGATCCATCGAAGCGCGCCTGGACGAGCGGCTGCGCGGGGTCAAGGAATCCGCCAAGGCGCAATCGCTCAAAGAAGACAAGGTCGATGTCACGCTCCCCGGCAGCCGCTGGGAGCGCGGCGGTTGGCACCCGATCACCCTGGTGATCGACGAAATCATCGACATTTTCCGCGGCATGGGTTTCGAGATTGCCCGCGGTCCCGACATCGAGGACGATTACCATAATTTCGAGGCGCTCAATATTCCCCAGGACCATCCGGCGCGCGACATGCAGGATACCTTCTTCGTCGCCGACGGATGGCTGCTCCGCACCCATACGTCGCCGGTGCAGATCCGGACCATGGAAAGCCGCAAGCCGCCGCTGCAAGTAATCGTCCCGGGCGCGGTGTACCGCCATGACGACGATGCCACCCACTCGCCGATGTTTCACCAGGTGGAGGGCTTCATGGTGGACGACGCGATCTCGTTGGCCGATCTCAAAGGCGTGCTCACGCATTTTTTGCGGCAGATTTTTCGGCGCGATGCCCGCGTGCGCTTTCGACCGAGCTTTTTCCCGTTCACCGAGCCGAGCGCCGAAATCGATATTCAGTGCGTCATTTGCGGCGGCGGCGGTTCGATGCCGTCGGGGCAGAGCTGCCGCGTTTGCAAGGCGAGCGGTTGGCTTGAGATTCTCGGCGCCGGCATGATCGATCCGGCGGTTTTCAAGTTCGTCGGCTACGATCCGGAAAAAGTCTCAGGCTTCGCCTTCGGCATGGGCGTGGAGCGCATCGCCATGCTCAAGTACGGGATCGACGACATCCGCCTTTTTTTCCAGAACGACTTGAGGTTTTTGAAGCAGTTTCGATAAACAGAGGAGAAGGGGTGGTGCAGTATTTGGCGGGATGGGTCCCAAGACCAGCACTCCAACACTCCATCACTCCAGCCCGATGAAGTTCACTCTTAATTGGCTTAAAGAGTTCGTGACCTATCCAGGCTCGCCTGAACGGCTTGCCGAGCTGCTCACCATGGCGGGTCTCGAGGTGGAGTCGTTGACGCACCTGGGCGCTCCCGGCACCGACCAGCGAGATTGGCTCTTTGAAGTCGGCGTCACGCCCAACCGGGGCGACTGCCTCGGCATAGCCGGCATCGCCCGCGAAGTGGCGGCTCTCGCCGGCACGCCGCTGCTCTCGCCGCCGGTGAGCGCGGGCAAAAAAGACCCGGCGATCCACAAACGAATCAGCCTCGAGATCGAAGATGCCGCGCTCTGCGCCCGCTATTCGGCGCGCATCGTCGATGATCTCAAGATCGGGCCGTCGCCGGCCTGGATGCGGCGGCGTCTCGAGGCCTGCGGCATCCGGGCCATCAACAACGTGGTCGATGTCACCAACTACGTTATGCTGGAGACCGGACAGCCGCTCCATGCCTTCGATCTGGATCTGTTAGGTGCCAAAAAAATCGTTGTACGGGCGGCGGGTGAGAACAGGAGGTTGACCACCCTCGACGGCATGGAAAGAGAGTTGGCAGCTGACGATCTGTTGATCTGCGATGCCGATGTTCCCGTTGCGCTCGCCGGAGTTATGGGCGGGATGGATACCGAGGTCCGGGAGCGCACCCGCTCGGTGCTGCTCGAAAGCGCCAATTTCGCTCCCGGGGCGATCCGCCGCACCGCCAAGCGCCTGGGGCTGCATAGCGAGGCCTCCCATCGCTTTGAGCGCGCGGTCGATCCGGAAGGCACGATCGCCGCTCTCCATCGCGCCGTCCATTTGCTGGTGGAAATTGCCGGCGGACGGGCGCTGGCGGGGTGGGCGGATGTCTATGCGCGCAAAACCAGGCCGCCGACGATTCTCCTGCGCGAGGAGCGCATCGCCAAGTTGCTCGGTCTGAAGATCGATCTGGTGTCGGCCGAACGACTGCTCAAGTCGATCGCTGTCAAAGTCACCAGGCAGGGCAAAAGCCGCAGTTTGAAGGCGACGCCGCCAAGCAGCCGCCTGGATCTTATGCGGGAAGCGGATTTGATCGAGGAGCTGGCGCGTTTGCAGGGTTATGATCACATTCCGACGACCTTGCCGCTGGTGCGATTGTCCGGTGGTCTTACCGACGATCGTCTCAACGGCGAACGAAAATTGCGCGAGTTTCTCGCCGGAGAGGGGCTGTACGAAGTGATCAATCTGCCGTTCACCGCGGCGGCCGCCAACGCCTCGTTTGGCGGGATTTGGCCGGACCGGCCCTCGCCCGTGGCCGTGCTCAACCCGCTGACCAAAGACAACGCCGAGATGCGCCACAGCCTGCTGCCGGGATTGATTGAAAACTTGCGGCTAAATTTGGCGCAGCAGGCGCGCGGTTTTGCCGCCTATCAGCTGGGGAAGGTGTTCCGCCGGAGGGGCCGCGGAGAAAACGAAGAACGGCAGGTGCTGGCGGGGCTGTTATACGGGCCGCGGCCGCGCCGCGGCTTACGCCTCGCCCAGGAGAGCGCGCAAGGTTTTCTTGAAAGCAAAGGGCTGCTGGAAGGTCTTTTGGATCTTTTTCATATTCGGCCGGTGGTCTGGTCCACGGCAGCAGCGGCGTTTTTGCATCACGGCCGCTCGGCGGCTTTGCGTTATAACGAGGACACCCTCGGTTATCTTGGCGAGCTGCATCCCGAATTTTGCGATCGGCTCGGCGTGCCGCCGGTTTTGCTTTTCGAACTTGACTTCGAGAAACTGCTTGAGTATGCTCCGCGGCAAATAACAGCCCACGCTCTCCCACGATTTCCTGCGGTAGAACGCGACGTTGCGATGGTGGTGGAGCGTGATTTTGCCGCCCAGCAAATCATCGATTGGATCCAAAGTCTCGGTGAAACTCTGATCGAGCATGTTGAAATTTTCGACCAGTACCTTGGTGCCCCGATTCCCGAAGGCAAAAAAAGTTTGGCTTATAAAGTGTCCTACCGGGCCGAGGATCGAACGCTGACCGACACGGAGGTTAATCTCCTGCATCAAAACCTGGTCGAAAGGCTGGGAAAGACATTCGGCGCAGAAAGGCGCAGTTGAAAGCGCCATGATCCTTACCCTTGGGCAGAGGTGAAACATGACGAAAGCAGAAATCATCACGCGCATCTACGAAAAAGTCGGCTTTTCGAAAAAAGACGCCACCGACGTCGTCGAAGCGACATTCGATATTATTAAAAACTGTCTAGAGCGGGGGCAGAAAGTGAAGATCTCCGGTTTCGGCAATTTTGTGGTCAATACCAAACGGCCGCGCAAAGGGCGAAACCCGCAAACCGGCGACGAAATCATTATCGAAGGGCGCAAGGTGTTGACTTTTAAAGCCAGTCAAATCATGAAGAAAAATTTGAACAACATGGCCGCCGCGTCCTCGATGTCATCGCCGACCTCCTCCGCGTCGGAATGAACTTAGCGGCGATGACTCCCCGTTTACCCGAAAAAATTTATTTCAAGATCGGCGAGGTCAGCGAGATAGTCGGGGTCGAGCCCTATGTGCTGCGCTACTGGGAGACCGAATTCGAGCTGCTCAAACCCGCCAAAGCTCCTTCCAAACATCGCCTCTATAAGAAAAAGGATGTCGAGCTTTTGCTCAACATCAAAAAGCTGCTTTACACCGAGGGCTTCACCATCGAAGGGGCGCGAAAAAAATTGAAAGAAACTAAGAAAGAAGAGAAAAACCAGCTTAAGTTACCGCTGAGCGAACAAAAATACCGCAGCGCTTTGGTGCGGATCAAAAGAGATCTCGAAGCGCTCAGGCGCTTGCTCTCCTAGTGTCCTGG
>CAZILB010000055.1:0-22473 GCA_964539925.1 uncultured Syntrophobacter sp.
CGGAAAGCCGAAGAGAAACAATCGGTAGCGATCAAGTTCGCCGACTTCGGACTGAAAGTGAATCCAGCCGAATACCAACGGAAACGTAATGGCGGCGGCGGTCATGCCGCCCCACATGATCAACCAGTGCGCAAGCCAGCGGTTTTGACCGCGACGAAAGATGAAACGGTTCAAAGCGATGTCGTTGACGACACGGGCTAACCCGTTGCGCAGATTCGCGGCCAGGTGGCGGCGTTTGAAATACATCTGCCAACCTCTTTGCCAGTACAGCGCGGTAGGCGGCCGCTGCAGCCACATAAGATAGCGGTAAGTAATGCCGAAAACGGCAAAGAGCGTGGCGAATGTGTAGCCGACCAGGGCGGCATCGAAATGCGATAGGTTCCGCGATCCAATCACTATCAAAACGGCCAGAATGGAGCTGGCAAGGATCCCCCACGTCGCGGCTTTGACGACTTCAGGTCTTATGAACCAAATCTTCCTCATAGAATTGGCATTTTTTTTCTTGAAAAAGCATTATAGTTTGATCTGTTTAAGTCAACACTTGATCCGACAATCGTCGGAATAACCCTCGTTGTTAACCAGTTGTTTATTTGACCATCCGGAGCCCGCCAGTCCGCGAATCATCCGGTGCTGATCGTTCGTTAACGCGCTTTTATTTGAGATGATGAGGGAGCTTTCGGAGCCGCGATGGCGACACACACGCTAAAACATTTCCCGCAAAGCTCGCTTAGCGGCAAAATAACCGCACATGCCGTGCACTCCGCCGCCCGGGGGCGTCGACGACGAACAAAGGTATAACCCGCGCGCCGGGGTTGAATATAAATGACGGGTCGGACGAAAAAACAATTGGCCAAGCGTTGCGGCTCCGCCGTTGATGTCGCCGCCGACGAGGTTGGCGTTTCGTCGCTCCAACTCCGCAGGACCGGAAACGCAACGGGCGAGAATTGTTTTACAGAAACCGGGGGCAAAGCGCTCGATCTGAGACTCGATCCGCTCGGACATATCAAAACTGGAGCCGTTGGGAACGTGGCAATAAGCCCACAGAGTATGCTTCCCGGCGGGCGCTCGGGAGGCGTCGAATAACGAAGGCTGCGCGACCAACACGAACGGTTTATTCGCGTGCAACCCGAGCCAGGCCATGCGCTCTGAACGAGCGATCTCCGACAAGCTTGCGCCGAGATGCACTGTGGCGGCCCGGCTGCACTCCGGCGCGCGCCAGGGAACCGGAGCGGACAACGCCCAATCGATTTTAAAAGCGCCCATCCCATAATTATAGTTTGTTAACTTGGCTCGGTAATTCCCTGGAAGCCGCGCGCCGGCGATTGCGAGGAGCTGGCGGGGCGTCAAGTCGCACAACACGACGCGTGACCGCGGCAACTCTGAAAGTTGCTGCACTCGCCGGTGCAAAAATACTTCGCCGCCCAACGAGCGCAGACAGGCATTCAACGCGTCCGCTAATCGCTGCGCTCCGCCTCGAACAATCGGCCAGCCGAGCGCATGAGCGGTAGCGCCAAGAACCAAACCGAAGGCCGCAGAGCCCCACTGTTCGAGAGGAAGCATCGAGTGCGCGGCCAAGCCGGCGAACAGCGCCTTGGTCCGATCGCCGGAAAATCGCCGCTCGGAAAAACGCAGCGCCGGCTGAATAGCCGAGAATCCAAAACGAGCCAGTTTCACCGGATGCCGCGGCCACCCGGGTGGAGCGAGAACATCGATGGACAAATTTTCCCATTCTGCGGCCAGCGGGGCGAAAACTCTCCGATAGTTCTCCGAGTCGGCGCCCAATGCGGACGCGGTTGCTTCCACTTGTCGCTCCACGAGGATGGCCGTGCCATCATCGAACGGATGCGCGAGGGCGGCCGGGGGTTGAACCCATTCAAGACCGTATTGCGCCAGCGAAAGCGAGCGAAAAAATGGCGAGCCGATTCCGAGAGGATATACGGCGGAACAAACATCGTGCACAAAACCGGGTAGGGTTAACTCTGCGGATCGAACGCCCCCCCCGGGGCTCTCATTCGCCTCGCAGATTGCAACGGACTTTCCCGCTTCGGCCATCACGATCGCCGCGGCAAGCCCGTTAGGACCCGCGCCGACCACGACAGCATCGTATTCACGGGGTCGCGCCATTCAGGAAGGTCCGGCTTGCACAGTCCAAGCAAGAAGCGGCGATATGCCGCTCTTTTCATCCTCCGAGAACGAGCATACGCGCACGGCTTACTTCGCGAGGCAAATGAAAAATGCGCTACGAGCCTGATCGGAGGCTACCGTAGAGGCGCTCGGGGGTAACCAGGACCAGGCTTCGCTCTTCATCCCGCATTTGCCGGGCAAATTCCTCGTCGGTACCCTTGGGGGCTCGGCCCATGGCAACATAGAGGTCCTTCAGACGCTTGATGTGCGCCGGCGTGTCGTGCCAAGGTTCGATGGACGCAGGGCCCTCGACGGTGACGTAGCGCCGGGTGTCGAGCTTGATGACTGTGACGGCCACTCGTCCTGTCCGTTGGATATTCTTAAGCTTCACGGTGTGCGCCCGCGACGCAAAGCCGACCTTGCCGTCCAGCACAGCCGTCGAGACGACCGTCGCCTGCGCGCGGCCCTTCGGCGTGACGCTGATCGCCACACCGGTGTGACTCTCTTGCAACAGCGGGAGTGCTTCTTTCCATTCCATCTAGTCGTTCCTCCGAACGTTGAAGTGTTATTGGCTCAACCGCAATGAACTTGGCACCTATAACTCCGCCCGCAGCGCTGAGTCAAGCCACTAGGGGGAACAGATCATGGTTGCGCGGCATATCCAAACAAGCTCGTGACCGCTTGTACGAGCCGCCGGCTGCCGCCTGCGTAACGACTTGAACGTTTTGAACCTCGGCCCTGCATGCATAAAACTCCGCCCGCTGGAAAACCTTTTTTGATTGCGATAAGTGAAATGCTTAACCTGAGGATTGGAACCGCGCATGATCTCCGGAGCGCTCGAAGGAACCGTTTGTATCGATGCCAGCGGCCACGTGGCCGGCCCCTACGCCAGCAGCCTGCTTGGCGATCTCGGCTGCGACGTGATCAAAATCGAACTGCCTGACGGCGGCGACACGCATCGTGGGCGTAATCCAAAGTACGAAGGCTACGGGCCGAGCTTCCGTGCCCTCAACCGCAACAAGAAAAGCGTCACCCTCGATCTGCGGCACAAAAAAGGCGGACAGATCCTGCGCAAGCTTTTGGCCACCGCGGACATCTTTCTCGAAAACTTCCGCCCACCGACACGGGCCAAACTCGGGCTCGACTACGATGAGCTGGCAAAGCTCAATGTGAAACTCATTCACTGTTCGATCTCCGGCTACGGCCAAAGCGGCCCCTGCCGCGACAAGCCCGGCTTCGACACCATCGGCCAGGCCCTGAGCGGCATGATGAGCCTGGTCACCGATCTCGACGACCCCAAGGTCGCCGGCGTCTCCTTCGTCGATCATGCCGCCGGCATCTTTGCCTCCCACGGCATCATGGCCGCCCTTTTGGCGCGGACCAAGACCGGGCGCGGCCAGTTTATCGACGTGTCGCTGCTGCAAGTGGCGATCGCCTTCATCGAGTCCCACGTCGCCGACTACTTGAACGGCGGCGAGGCGGTGTCGCGGGAGAATTTTCCCAGGGGGCGCATTTACAGCCTGCTCGACTGCGACGGCAGGCCGTTCATGGTTCATCTATCGGGCCATAACGAAGCCTGGGAAGGCCTGCTCAAAGCGGCCGAGCTGGACCACCTGATCGGCGACCCGCGCTTTGCCACGCGCAAGCACCGCACGGATCGCCATGACGAGATCGTGCGCATGCTGCGCGCGCAGTCCGGCAAGAAACCGCGCGACTTCTGGCTGACAAGATTAGACGCAAACAGCATTCCCAACGCGCCGATCAACACAATCCGGGAAGTTTTCGACAACCCGCAGATCAAGCATCTGGGCATCCCCAAGCAGATCCGCCATTCGAAAATGGGCGCGAGCAATCTGGTGGGCAGCCCGATCAACATGTCGGACACACCGCCCAAATTTTTCCGCGCTGCGCCGCTCTTGGGGGAGCAGACCGAAGAAATATTGGAAGGCCTGGGCTACGGTAAGGAAACGATCAAACAGTTGCGCGAAGACAAAGTGATTTAGTCGTGTTTCGACACCGTTTATGCGGCTCCTCAAAAATGGTCCGATGCCAGGCGCGCGAAGGCCGATGAGCGAAGGTGTACTCTGGTCGTACGTTGAAGCGAAATCGGCCGAGCGCAACGAAGCAGATGGACGTTTTTCAGCAGCCGAAAGGAGTGAGCTATGGATTTTAACGTGAGCGCGGATCCGCCCCATGTCGTGGAATTCCGCAAAGAGGTCGCGGCCTGGATGGCCGATCAGTTCAAAGGCCACGAGCATCTGCGTTGGTCGGCGTCCTGGTCGACGCGAGAGGACGACCAGGAGTATAAATTTCGCCGCAGCCTGGCCGAGAAACTCGGCGCCAAGGGCTGGCTGTTTCCGCTCTATCCGAAACCATACGGCGGCGCCGAGCTCACCGTCGATCATCAAGTCGTTCTTGAGACCGAATTGTTTAAATACGGCCTGAATCTTTCCCACGTGTTCTACACTCTCGCGCGCATCGTCGCGCCGGTGCTGATCCGCTGGGGCACGGACGAACAGAAAGCCGAATTTCTACCTTCGATCACCCGCGCGCAAATCTGCGTTTGGCAGGTGCTGACCGAGCCGCACGGCGGCAGCGACATCGCCAATTGCCAGACCAAGGCGATCCGCGACGGCGACCACTACGTCGTCAACGGCCAGAAAGTCATGGTCGGCCATCATCTGCCGCCGGACTATCTCTGGACGCTGGTGTGCACCAACCCCGGCGGCAAACGGCACGAGAACCTGGCCTGGCTGCACATCCCGGCCAACCTTCCCGGCATCGAGATTCAGCACATGCACATGATGATGGGCATCAAAAACGCCGTCTTTTTCGATAACGTGCGCGTGCCGGCCAAATTTTTGATCGGCGGCGAGAACAACGGCTGGAAGGTCGCCAGCACCCATATGGAGCTTGAGCATGGCGGCGACGGCCGGATCGCGGCGGACCCGCTGATCGAGCGGGTCGTCGAGTACTGCCGCAATACCCGCATCGACGGCAGGCCGATCATGGAAGACCCGCGGGTGCGCGATTTGATCGCCGACATGATGATCGAGCTGAACACGCTCCGGCGCTTTAACCAGTTGATCTACTGGCGCCGCTTCGCCAAGAAACCGCACCCCTACGGCGGCCCGCAGCAGCGCTATTACCAGCGCATGCTGCGCCTGCGCAACGGCGAGCGCTTGCAAGCGATCATGGGCGCCGACGCCTTGGAACAGAATCTATCCGTGCACGAAGTCGTCGATTTCGAATACGCCGTGCGCACCGGCCCCGGCCAGCTGCACGGCGGCGGCACGCTGGATACCGACCGCTTGATCTTCGCCCGCCGCCTCGGCCTCGGCCGCCCGACCACGGAGAAAGCGCCGGAAACTGATTGATAGGCATGAGGCTGGAGGCACGAGGCGTGAGAAAGAACGAGACTGGAATCTGACTCGCGCCTCATGCCTCTCGCCTCACGCCTTTTAAGGAGTTGAACATGGATTTATCGTTAACCGAAACTCAAGAAGAGTTTAAAAAAGTTGCGACGGACTTCGTCAAAGCGGAAGCGCCGGCGCACCAGATGACCCAGTGGTACAAGAACAAGCAGACTTTCCAACCGCAGCTGGTCAAAAAAGCCGCCGAGATCGGCTGGCTCGGCATGATGCTGCCGGAGGAATACGGCGGCTCCGGCGTGTCGACGATGGACTGTGCCGTGGTCTTCGAGGCGCTCGGACACGGGCCCGTGCCCGGCCCGCTGTTTACTTCCGGCGTGCTCAGCGCGCAAATGATTTTCGAAGCGTGCACCGAAGCGCAGCGCAAAACCTGGCTGTCAAAGATTTGCGACGGTTCGGCGATCGTCGTGCCGGCAGTTACCGACAAAGCCGCCTATTGGGGACCGCAAGCGGTGGAGACGCGCCTGAGCAAAACTCCCGGCGGCTACATGTTGGATGGCACCAAGCGCTTCGTCTTCGACGCCCAGGCTGCGACCGGTTTTATCTGCGCCGCGCGCACCGTGGAGGGCAAAGTGGTATTTTTGCTCGTCGATGCCAAGAGCGCCGGCGTGACGATCACGCCGCATATCGGATTTTTTGTTTCCGTCGCCGAGGTGCGCTTCGACAAAGTGGCCGTCGATCCGGCGAACCTGCTCGGCTCGAGCGGCGCAAGTTGGATGACGTTCGAAGCGGCGTTGGATAAAGCATTGCCGGTCCTCTCCGCCTACCAGGTCGGCGCCACTCAGGAAGTGTTCGACATCACCTGCGAGTACACCCGCACCCGCGTCGTTTTCGGCCAGCCCATCGGCCGCTTTCAACGCGTGCAGGACCACTGTGTTGATATTTCGATCCATCTCGATCAGGCGCGTTGGGCGACCTACGAGGCGATCTGGCGCATCGATAGCGGCATGCCGGCGCGCGCCGCGGTGCACGAAGCCAAAGCGGTTGCCAGCGAAGGATATTATCACGGGACCAATTACGCGCACATGGTCTGGGCCGGACCCGGCACCGACTACGGCCACCCGATGATGGCGCACAGCGTGCTCGCCCACACACTTTATCAATATCTGGGCGCTCCCGGGCATCATAAGCGTTTGATGATGGACGCGCTCTACCCGAGGGCCAGCTAGGTCGAGAATCGAAGATGGAGGTTCGAGGATGGCTATCCTCCACCTTCAATCTTCCATCCTCGAAGATCATCCGCCGGCCAGGAAGTTTATGAATCGAGGGGCAAGATGGCTCCGGTCTCGCAATCCGCGGGGTGCTCGCCGACCTCGGCCCAAGAAAGTGCAATCCTCCTCAAAGACTACGCCTGCGAGTTCGGCAAAATGCTCGGCTTGGGACCCGGAAACACGGCGGTCCGCCGGGCAGGATTAAAACCGGATTAAGAATCGAGGCCCGACGATCAGGTAGCTATAATCCGAGCCTGACGACGCGGCGGCTGCCAATTGACCGCCTTCGATGGCGAATTCGAAGGCGAGAGCACGGGTCGGTTTGAAGCCGAGGCTGGCCGACCCGCCGTAGACGGGATCTTTACTGGCGATGCCGTTCCTTCTGAAAGCCTGTTGCCCAACAAAGAAATCGGCAAAACTATAGAACTTCTCCTGCTCCATGTAGAAAGAAACAAATCCCCGGTTGGAATAGTAATCGTTGGGATCAAAATAACCGCCGCGGCTTTGCCGCTGGAAATTCACGTAGCGGAAGCGATGGCCAATGCTGATCTTTGGTTTCATCCAAAGGGTGTATTGCGAGGTCAGCCGAGCGTCATGGAGGTGGTTCGAATCGGAAAGAGTGCCGTAGCGATAGCTGCCCGCGAAGGAGAAGCGGTCGGACAAATGCTGCGTCCACTGGATCGCCGCGAAGGTCGCCCGAATTCTATTCTCTATGAGCTCCGCCGAATCCGTGAGCACCTCCCGCGTCACACTGGCGCCGACTCTCCCGCCGGGGACCGCCGTGTCCAGGCGCAATTCTCCCGTAGGGAAGGTCGACGAGTTGCCGCGGCTGAAGTGGGCAAAGCCGAGACTGCCGCCTGCGCCAAAAGACTCGTTTACATGGGTATAAGCTTTAAGCGAGAATTCTTCGGCTCTTTTATACCTTTGATCGTCATTGGCTTCTGTGTGTCGGAAAAAGGCGGCAAGGTCGAAATTGCCGAGCCAAAAACTCGGTGAGATACTATACCGGTCAAGCCGATTCTTGTCGGAATCGCTGAAGCGGGCGTATCTCGCGTCGAGCTTGGGGCGGAAGGCGTCGTCAAAACTTTCTTGAAATCTGCCGAAGCGGTTTTTTTCATTCCCCGTCGCCGGGCTGAGGGTACGGCTCGCTTCTTCGGCGCCCACCCGATCGCGAGCGGCGAGCAGCGATTGGGAGAGTCCGAGTCTGGCATCGAAACTGTCTTGTTTGTCGAGCAGCTCCCGATAGAGCGGGATTGCGCGCCGTAAATTGCCCTGCCACTGCAGCGCGTCCGCCTTGATCTGCAGGGCCTCTCGATTTCCCGGCGATTCTCTTAAGACCTGATCCGCCTCTTCGATGGCATCGCGCAAATCGCCTTTCCACGATAAAACGCGAGCCAGATGGATACGGGCGTCGCGGTTTGTAGGCTCCAACGCCAACACCGCTCGCAGCTCTTCCTCGGCTCGAGTCAAACGATCGGCCCAGGAGAGATATTGAGCAATTTGGATTCTGTCACCGACTGAAAAGGCCTCGCGATCGAGCTCTAACGCGCGAGTATACTCTTCGGCGGCCTTCTCAAATTCGTCCTTCTTGACGAAATCGTCGCCCGCCAATTTGTGGCGGCGCGCTTCTTCGGCACGCTCTGCGGAACGAGTAGCTTCGGCGGCATCCGCGATCCCCAAGCTAATCGACACGATCAGCGCAGCCGTGAAAACAAACCATCGTCTGAGTGGGAGACCGAGACGGGGACTTGCGCGAAGTTCTAGGAATGGCACGCGGCGATGCTACCATCTTTTGACGGTTCCGCCAAGTTCTTGGAAATAACCGATAACGCAGATGGGCGACATCATCACCTGATAGACAAACATGTAAACAAAAAAGCCCAAGAGATTTTGCCGCACCTTGAGACCCAGGGTGTCGAAAACCTTTTTTTGCTTGATGTACATCACCAGGATGATGAGCAGGGCCATGGGAAGGAGGATAAGCGTCCAGGGGCCGGCTATGTAAAATCGTCCCGTCAATGCCAGAATGACTCCTGGGAGAAATACAAAGGTAAAAAAGAGGTCGACCCACGGAATGACGAAGTCGATGCCGATAAAGAAACTGGTTAGCCGCGAGTTTTTCCACACGAGAGAGCCGTATTGTTTGAGCCCTTCGATCATGCCTCTGGCCCAGCGTCGGCGCTGGCGGAAGAAGCTCTTGAAGTCGGACGGCGCACAGGTAAAGCCAATCGCCGTGGCCTCGTACCCGACCCGCCAACCTTCGTTGAGAAAGGCCCAGGTCAATACGATGTCTTCCCCGATCACCGCAGACCAACCCTGGACTTTTCGAATGGCGTCAACCCGAAAGGCGCTGAATGCGCCCTGAGCCACCAGCGTACCCTGATAGAGCGATTGCTGCCTTTTCGCCGACGCAATGCCGGTAAAATAGTCCCACTCCTGCAAGCGAGTGATAAAATTTTCGCGCGAATTCTTCACCAGCACGCTCCCCGCGACCGCCGCGGTATCGTTGGGGTCGGAAAGCAGGCGCGCAACTATCCGTTTGAGCGCCTGGGGGTGAAGAAAGGTATCGGCATCGATGGTCACGACGATCTCCGTATGGACCTGCCGCAAGCCCTTGTTCAAAGCGCGTGCTTTGCCTCCGTGCTCGGCCTTGACGATCTCTAAATTCGGCAGATTAAGCACTCGCAGGATCTCGACGGTGCGGTCAGTGGAGCCATCGTCGACGACGATGATCTTCACCGGAGCCGGATAATCCTGTCCTACCAAACCGCGAAAAGTCTCGCGGATGTTATTGGCTTCATTGTACGCGGCGATCAAGACCGTCACGGGTGGATACTCGATGTCGAGCGGCAGATCAGGCGGGGTATCCATGACAATGCTGGCGACGATGTGCGCGTTTAAAAAGCCCGGGATCAAAGCGATAAAGAGAATAATGATGAATGCCGGAACAGCGCCGACCACGCCGGACAGATCGTGCATCCAGGGTTGCGCCAGGACCAGAGAGAGCGAAAACCAGGCAAGGGCGAATCCCGTGGCCAACAGGAACTTAATCTTGACCGGAACGTAGAAGCGTTTCCTCGGCCGGACCGGCGCTCGAAATGGACGTTGCCGCCAGCTCCCTGCATGTTGCAGATCCGAATCGGTAAGTTCGATGTCAATGTTTGGTTTCGTTTGTTGCTTTGCCATAACAGTTCTCACCGCACTCTAACCGCAAGGGAGGTGCCAACAGCACTCAGGAAACAATTGGATAAAGGGTTCGCCAAAACTCGCCAATACTTCTCTCTTGCGACCTGCCCATTGACAGAAAAGTCTGTCGATCACGCCGTGCGAGACACAGAAATGCATCGTTGACCGGCGGCCGCGGACAAACGAAATTGTGAGAAAGCCTGGCGTCGAGCAAGTCCTGGCACTGCACCGAAATAGGCGACGCTCGCCTCACGGACGGGCCCTGTGTACACCTGGGACAGCACGGAAAACTGAAATACCCGAGGAGCGGACCGCAGGCGAATTTTTTCGAAGTGGACCGAGCGGTTCGAAACCAAATCCGGTTACCGGCGACCCAGCACCGATGCGCAACCGGCGGCTTCGTTGACAGCTTTGCACGGGTCGTGATATCGGCATTTGTGCCACGATAAATAGTAGTTTTTCATTCGGGCTCAGTTTTCTCGCCGCACCACTCGCGAGCGGATTTCATGGCCATGACGATCTATTGGAGGTGAAGAACGAATGACTAGGCTCGGGATGGCAATATTGGCTTTCGTCATCTGGCCGGCTCTGTTGCACGCGCAAGCACGCAAGCCGATGACCGCCGAATTGGTCACATACGCCGGTCAGGACCGCGAGCAAGTCCTTTACGCCGGCGCCAGGACCGAAGGCAAAGTGACCTGGTACACGTCGCTCGCAAGAGAGTCCTATAAAGCGATGGTCAAAGCCTTCGAGAGCAAGTATCCCGGTGTAAGAGTGGAAGCCTACCGGGTCTCAGGCTCCGACATGACAACGAGAATGTTCGAGGAATCCAAGGCCAGAAGACATATCGTTGATACGGTGGAGACCGCCGAAGGCAATCGGATGTTCATGCGCGATGCCTTGCTCCTGCGCCCTTACCATTCCCCGCATTTCGCTTCCTCTCCCGAAGAGGCATAAGGAAAAAGCCGACAAAGGCCTGCATTTTTGGGCTGTCGCCCGCGCTACATCGGCTTCGCCTACAACACCAAGCTGCTTTCGAAGAGCGCCGTGCCGAAAAGCTACGAAGGTCTGCTGCATCCGGAGCTCAAAGCGCGCATGGGTTTATCCATCAGCGATCCCAGCTACAAAGTCATCGGCGCGAGCCGGTTCTCACGCTCGAAGGACGCTCATTCCTCACCTGGTTCCGACGCGGCGTTGATACCCGAAATGTAGCCCTGGGTGGCGCAGCGCCCCATGCCGTGCTGGTTGAAGCCGCCGGCCGACTCGCCGGCACAGTACAACCCCGGGATCACCCGCCCCTTCATGTCGATCACCTGGCATTTGGCGTTGATCCTCAGGCCGGCGCGGGTGTCATGCACCACCGGCGTCGCCCACGCGGCGTAAAACGGCGGTGTAAGTATTTTATACTTCGGCGCCGGCTTGCCGAAATCGCTATCCTCGCCCCGATCGACGTGGGAGTTATACCGCTCGACCGTCGCTTGCAGCGTCGCGCCTTTCATCGGCTTCGCCTGGTATTCATTTTTAATCGCCTCGGCCAACGCCGCAATGGTTTTCGCCGTAAAAAAATAGCCGTCAGGGTCAACGTAAGGCGGTACGACTTTCCAACCTTCCCGTTGGAGCGCATCGGCGTCGAAAATCGCCCACACCGGGCCCGCGCAATAATCGGGCGGCTCGGAGTACTCGTTCATCGCCAGCGCCGCGTGTGTGAAATTGTATTTCGTCGGGTTGTAAGTCACTCTTTCGGCATTGCGATAGTCGTTGGGCGTACAGGGGGTTATCTGGCCGCCGAGATTGCCGTGCGGCACATCGCCCCTGGTTTCGTCGTAGAACCGCTTGCCGACCTGGTTAACGAGAATAACGTCCTGCCAGTCCTTGACGTTAAAACCGGCGGCGCGCACTAGTGGAAAAATCGGGCTCTCCAATTTCCACGGCACATAGTTGTACTTGGTCGCCAGGGCACGCTGGGTGCGCATGGTGGCGCCGTTTTCCAATGTCTGGTTCGCAAGTCCCCAAAACGACGCCCCGATCGCCATCGCCGCCAGTTCGCCGCTGGCGTCCTGGTAGGTGTAGGGCTCGCCGCCCACCTGAAGCACCGGCGTCAAACGCGGATCGAACATGCGGCGAAATTCGATATGACTCGTGCTGCCGCCGGTGGCGAGGATTACGGCTTTTCTGGCGCGCAGCCTCATCGTCGGCTGATTGCTTTCGATGTTGCCGTCCGAGCGAAAGCTTTTGAGCGGCTCGGTTGCGCCCGGCATGATTCTCGGCGTGTACTCCGCGCTGATGCCGCTCACCCGCCCGGTTTTGGTTTCCGTGGCCGGTTCGCGGATCAGACTGCTCATTTTATAGTTCAGCAAGAAACGCACGCCCTTGGCGCGCGCGCTTGCTTCCAGCGGCCGAATCACGCCAGTTCCCGCCGCCGCGTTGGGGCTTTCCAGTCCCGCGCCTTTATTCCAGAACGCATGATTTTCCCGGGGCGCGGAGTTGCCGGTGGTCGATGCCCCGTGATTGTCCGGCGGCTTATCGAGAAACTCCACGCCATTGGCGAGCAAGAACTCAAACGTGAGCGCGCAATGATCGGCGAAGGCGCGCATGAGCGCGCGGTCGTTGTAACGGTAATCGGGCGAACCGTTCGGCTGCACGATGGACCAGTCGGTCAAGTCGGAAAAGACTATATCCGGTGAATCCTCGACGCCGTATTTCATTTGCGCGCTGGTGCCGCCGCCAAGGGCCACATGGCCGCCGCTCAATATAGCGTGCCCGCCGATATCGTAGTTCGCCTCGACGACGATCACCGAAACACCCCCTTCGACCGCCTTGATCGCGGCGGGAAGCCCGGCTGCGCCCGAGCCGATGACGAGGACATCCGCTTCCAGATCCCAACGCTCACCGCCGTTTGTCGCTGACTGTGCCATCGCTACGCCCCTTGGCCAATTTTTTCCTGTTAGTTTTTCAACGCGTGCTGCCCGTTACTTTGGCATTCCACCGTCTTTATCGGTTCGATCATATGTCAAAGATCAGAAGCGCTTGCAACCGTGAAGGCGGAATCCAGCTGCGGTCTCGGTAATTTTGCGCTTGAGCGGCCGGATAGCTCGGGTACAACGTTGAATTCCGTCCGGAGTGTCCCATGAGCTCATGGTCGCCGGCGCCCCGGCAAAGCGGCTTGCGGCGCGACCCCACTAAGCCGATTTAAGAATTGTCTTGTTCGGCGGTTTTGATGTATAGCAGGCCGAGGTATATATCCCGTCTCAGTCTTTCGGTGGCCAGGAATCGAGGAACCGCAGACATAAACGAGTATGAGGGTTTGACCTATGTACGCGATGATGATGCGCAATCCCGCCCATGTATTGTTTCTTTTCACGGCCGTAACGTTGGCTTATCTGGTGCTGCCGCCGTTCTTTTTCATCCTGCACACAAGCTTGGTCATCGACCGCGGCCTGCAGGCGGGCAGCTTTACCATTCAACACTTCGCCGCCATCATCGAATCCCTGGGCGACGTCCAAACCCTCCTGTGGAACTCCATGATCTTCTCCATCGGCAGCTCGGCAGTGGCGCTTCTCTACGGCACCACGCTCGCCTGGCTCGCCGAGCGCAGCGACGCCCCGTTTCGCAAGCTTGCCTACGTTTCGGCGTACATTTCCTTCGCCATCCCCGGCATTATCAAAGTCGTCGGCTGGATCATGCTCCTCGGCCCCAAGGCGGGCATCCTCAACGCCCTCGGCAACGCGCTGATCGGCCAACCCTTCTTCAATATTTTTTCCATGGGCGGCATGATTCTGGTGGAAAGCTTTCTCTGGATCCCGATCGTTTTTCTGCTCATGTCCACGCCGTTCCGTTCAATGGATCCGTCACTGGAAGAGGCGGCGACTACCGCCGGGAGCAATGGCTGGCAAGTATTTCTCAGGGTAACCTTTCCACTGGCCGTGCCCAGCGTTTTGGCGGTCTTGATTCTGACTTTTATTCGTTCGCTGGAGGCCTTTGAGATTCCCGCGTTGATCGGCATTCCGGCCGGCGTCGAAGTGCTCACGACCAAGATCTACTTGCAAATCAAGGGTGGATTGATTCCAAAATACGGCGAAGCCAGCGCCTATTCGGTGATTCTTATCGCCATCGTCGCTCTCGGGCTGATTCCCTATTACCGCATTACCGGCAAGACCTATAAGTTTACCACCATCAGCGGCAAGAACTATCGTCCTCACCGCGTCGCTCTCGGCAAATGGCGCTGGCTCGGCGGCACCCTCATGCTGG
Source organism: uncultured Syntrophobacter sp. (assembly GCA_964539925.1). Lineage (GTDB taxonomy): Bacteria > Desulfobacterota > Binatia > UBA9968 > UBA9968 > DP-20. The sequence goes on from CAZILB010000055.1 coordinate 14,201, forward strand.
TCTTGCCGCTCTTGCAGCTCTTTCCCATAGCCGCGATCGCCTGGTCTTCCTTGCTGCCCTTCGCCCAGGTGCCGTCGTGGAAGGCCCTCGAGATGGTCTCGTTTAACAACTACGTAACCGCCTTCAACGACGCCGGCATCATTCGCTCGGTCATAAACAGCGTTACGGTGAGCGTGACATCGGCAAGTGTCGCCGTCGTGATCACCTTTTTCGCCGCATGGCTGGTGGTGCGGGCGTCCATCAAGGGGCGCTGGGTTTTGGATCAAATGGCCATGCTGCCGCTGGTTTTTCCCGGCATCGTCATGGGCATCGCAATCTTGAAAATGTATCTGATCTTGCCGATTCCAGTTTACGGCACCATCTGGATCCTGGTGCTGGCGTTCATCGCCCGCTATGTGCCGTACGGTATTCGCTTCAGCCACTCGGCGCTGTTGAGCCTGCACAAAGAGCTCGAAGAGGGCGCCATGGCCAGCGGCGCCAGCTGGTTTCAAATGGTCCGCCACGTGGTTGTGCCGCTGATCATGCCCGCCTTGCTCGCCGGTTGGATCTATATCTTTCTGATCACATTCAGGGAGCTCTCCATCGCGCTGCTCCTCTATTCTCCCGGGTCGCAGGTGGTGGCGGTCACCATCTGGGAGCTTTGGGAGAATGGGCATGTCGGCGAGCTTGCGGCTTTTAGTCTGGTGATCGCGCTCGGCACGATCATCGTCGGCTCGATCTTTCTCAAGCTCGCGCAACGGCAGGGGCTGCAGGACTAGGTGCAACGGCATACTGGCCTTGAACCTTTGAACAAATCCAAATCCACGGAGTAACTCATGCCCGACAACAAACTCATCACCGCTAATTTCGATGAAAAAGGCGGCATCGCCTGGCTGACTTTAAACCGCCCGGAAAAGAAAAACGCCCTGAGCATCGCCTTGCTCGCCGAGCTGTCGAGTATCCTGCGCGCCCTCGCGGAGAACGATAGAATCAAGTGCATCGTCACTACCGGCGCCGGAGATTCCTATTCGTCGGGCCGCGATCTCTACGACATGAGAGGACAGGATAACCGCCGCCGCACCCGCGGCTTCGGCGGCGTCGCCGAGATTGTCGACATCCTGCGCAAGCTGCCGCAGGTGACCCTGGCCAAAGTGCGCGGCTGGTGCCTGGGCGGCGGCCTGGCGCTGATCAACGGCCATGACCTGGTGATCGCCGCCGATAGCGCCAAGTTCGGCATGCCCGAGGTCATCCGCGGCAGTTACGGCGCCACCGCCACACCGTCGCTGTTTCACGCGGGCATCCCGTTTAAGAAGGCCTTCTATATTTCCCTAACCGGCAGAAATTTGACCGGCGTGGAAGCCGAGCGCGTCGGCCTGGTCTCTCAAGTCGTTTCGGAAAACGAACTGGACAGTTTCGTGGATACACTGGCGAAAGAAATCGGCAGCCGCAACGGGGCTACTCTGGAGAACGCCAAGATCGCCGCCTACATGCAGAAAGATCTGCCTTTCGACATGGCGCTGCGCGCCGATGACCTGGTGCAGCACCGGCTGCGCTATTACACCAACCCGCTAAACGACGTGGAAGGCTACCTCCATTCGCAAAAGGGCGGCGGCACGGTCAAATACGTAAAGCCGGAAGAACGCAAGTAACCCGTCCGTAAGATTTACTTTGGACCGCCGCCAACGGCTCCGCGCGCGAGAGGTAGCGGGACACAGTACGGCATGACCAGGGCTCCATCTCAGCCGTCTACTTATCGGGCCACGATCACGAACACGGCCTCGGCCTTTACTGAACGACGCCCCGATCGAGGAGGTCGTGGATCTCGGCCGCCGTCAGGCCGAGTATCTCGCCAAGCACCGCTTCGTTGTCTTGGCCGGCACTATGAGCGCCGCCCCCCGGCGTAAAACCGTTTTGCAGCAAGCGCACCGACGGTCCGGCGCGGGTGACCCAGCCAACCTGCGGATGAAAAACCTCGCGTGCGAAGCCGCGCTCGCGTAAATGCGGATCACGGTAGAGATCCTCGGCCGTTTGCACCACCCCCGCGGCGATCCCTTCGCGCTGCAGCATGAGCATTATTTGATGCGGGGTATGACTCGACGTCCAGGTCTCGACGCAAGCATCGAGTTCCCCGCGGTTGGCGCTCCGCTCTGCGGCATCGGCAAACCTGGCGTCCGCCAGCCACTCCCGGTGGCCGGTAAGCTCGCAGAAGCGGGTCCACTCCTCCTGCGATTGAACGGCAATCACGCACCACCGGTCGTCGCCTTTGCAGCGATAGCAGCCATGGGGCGCCGCGATGGCGCTCACATTGCCTTGTGGTTTTGGCTCCCGCCCGATAACCAAATACTCCAAATACGCCGGTGCGATCAGCGACGCTGCGGTTTCCGCCTGGGAAATGTCGATATGCTGTCCTTTGCCCGTGCGGGCGCGATAGTGGAGCGCCGCCAGGATCGCCAGCGCGCCGTAGGAGGGCGCGATGTAGTCGGGGAAAGCCGTCTGGCAGCCGGCTCCCGGTCGTTCGATGTCCGGATCGCGCCAAAGGTAGGCCATGCCCGAATAGGCCATAAGAATCGGTCCAAAGCTGATGTAATCGCGCCTCGGCCCGGTTTGGCCGAAGGCCTGAAGGCTGGCCATGATAATGTCGGGGCGCAGATCTCGCACGCGCGGATAATCGAGCCCCCAGCTCGCCATGACACGGGAACTGAAATTTTCCACCACAACGTCCGCCTGTGAGATCAATTTTTTCGCCAGCGCCAAACCTTCGGGATGCTTCATATCGAGCGCGATCCGTTTACGGTCGCGGTTGCTTTCGAGGTCGGAAGCGATTTGAAATTTTTGCCCGCGCTGCGGGCTGCGCAGGGCACGGCTCGCTTCGACGGCGATCACCTCCGCGCCATGCTCGGCGAGCAAACCGCCCAGCGCAGGGCCGACGATGCCGGTGGGAAAACTGACGATGCGAATACCGGTCAACGATTTACGGGCGCTCGCAGTTCCGGTCGCCGCTGTTTCGGCAGTCCACGCCGGGGGCCGAGACCAAGCCTGCGCTATTTCCCGCTGATGTTCACCGAGCAACGGCGCACCGCGCTCGATGCGCCATGGGCTTTCGGAAAAACGATACGGATCGCCGGGAAACCGATGCCGCCCCAGTGGGCCATGCTCGACTTCGGTCACGTAGCGGCGGTGGCCGGTCTGTTTATCGGCGAGAAAAGCGCTTGGCGCGTGGATCGGCGCGGCGGCCAGGCGCAGGGATTGGAACTCTTCAAAGAAATCCTTTGCCTCATAGTTAAGCGTGCGCGCCTCGAACAGGCGGTCGATGGTCTGGCGCAGCGGAAAGCGGTTTTGAACCTGTTCATATTTCGGGTCGAGTAGCTCCGGCGGACGGCCGAGCCACTCGACGAAACGTCGCCAATGATCCGGCTGATTGACGAAGATGCGCACGTAACCGTCTTTGCACTGATAGGTCTCCGCCACGGTGGTCGACTGGCTATGACCCGTGCGCTCAGGCACTTCGCCGGTAACGCTGTAACGGGTGATGATGCGTAAAAAAGGATCGGCGACGAGCACGTCTTGAAGCGACACATCGACATGCTCGCCCCGGCCGGTGCCGCGCCGATTAAAGAGCGCCACCAGAGTGCCGAAGGCGGCGTGAACTGAACCCAGGCGATAGGCGGCGTCACTAGGTCCCATCAGCGGCGGACGGCCGGGATGGCCGCAGAGATTCATCAGCCCACCCATGGCAAAGGCGACGATATTGGGCGCCTTGAAATCGCGGTACGGCCCGAACGAACCGAAACCGCTGATCGTCGTGATGACCAGGGCCGGGTTAACTGTTTGCAGCTGTTTATAATCGATCCCGCGCTGATTGAGATAGCCGCGGGGCTTGTCTTCGATCAGCGCATCCGCCCGGCGCGCCAGATCCAGCAGCTTTTGTCGATCCTCGTCGGCATCGAGATCGAGAACCAAGCCGCGCTTGTTGGTATGGTAGGCGGCAAAAGTTAAGCTCCGCTCGGGATTCGAATCCCCGTCTTTAAACGGCCCTTCGCGGCGCATGGGATCACCCTCGGGCGGCTCGATAAGAGTCACTTCTGCGCCGAGATTGGCGAGCAATTGACCGCAGTAGCCGCCCATTCGGCCGGTAAGATCGAGAACCCGCAGACCGCTTAACGCCGCGGCCGGGACAGTTGTTTCAGACGCCATTGGGAGATCGCACCCTTTTCCCCGTAAGAGAATTCAGCGGCGCCAGTATATTTGCAGAGGGCGACAGGAAACAAGAGCCGGCATGGCACCGAGGGGAGTCGCGCCGGCGACCGCTGGGCGCGTTTAATTCGCGGCGCGGCATTGTCGCGGCGGGTTTTAATCCCGCCGCTATCGGATGCCCGTTTCCACAGAAAAAACGGCAATACGCGGAAAGTTAAATTTATCAAACTTTGATTCCAGCAGGTTCACGACCCTCCGGCCGGGAGTAAAACGCCGTTGGCATCGTAGAGTTCCACCGTTCCGTATTTATCCAGTACCGCGCGGATCTTGGCCGCGTCGCCCACGGCCACCAGTTGCAAGCTATCGGGGTTTAAATATTTCTGCGCCACGCGCTGTACGTCTTCGGCTGTAACCGCCATAATCCGGGCGGGGTAAGTATCCCAATAGTCGGCAGGCAATCCGTAGATTGTGCGGGTCACCGCGAAATTCAGCACCCGCGCCGGCTGTTCGAGCGACAACGCGAAGCTCGCCGCAATCGAACGCTTGCTCTCCTCCAGCTCCCCGGCAGGCACCTTTTCATCGCGCATGCGCCGAATCTCGTAGTAGAACTCCTTCAAGGCGGCCTCTGTCACGTCGGTGCGCATATTGCCCCCGGCGCGCCAGGGCCCCGGATAACGGCCTGCGGCAAATCGGCTGTAAACGCCGTAGGTATAGCCCTTCTCCTCGCGCAGGTTGAGGAACAAACGCGCCGAGGCGCCGCCGCCGATAATGTCGTTCATCACCACCATGGGCAGGTAATCGGGACTGCGCCGGTCCATGGCGATGTTTCCCAAGGCCAGTGTGGTCTGGACCGAATTGGGGCGATCGACCAGGTAGACTTTGCGCGCCGACGGCGCTACCGGGTTGCGCGGCCAGACGCTTTTGAAGCCGCTCCTCTTCCAGGTCGCCAGCTGCTTCTCCAGCCTGGCGACCAGATCCCTGGCGCGCACGTCGCCGGCAACCGCGAGGATGGAGTTCTGCGGCGCATACCGTTCGCGATGCCACTTGAGCAACGCTTCGCGGGTTATGCCGTCGAGTGATTGGGGAGTCGCCGACACCCGCGCCGCCGGATGGTCGCGGAAAACGGCGTCATGGAAGCGTTCATTAAGCAAAAAATTTGCCGCCGAGCGCTGCTGGCGCAATTGGATGCGCTGGCGCTGTTTGAGCTTTTCCAGCTCGTCGGCGGGAAAACTCGGATGAAGCAAAATATCGACGGCCACTTGAAACCAGTCGTCGAAGTTGTCGCTCAAGCCTGCCGCGCTCACGACGGTATCGGGCGAGCCAAAAGAGGCGCCCGCGCTGATCGATGCGCCGAGCCGATCGACCTCTTCGGCGATCGCCAGGCTGGTCCTGGTCCGGGTTCCCTCGCGCAGCATCTGCGCCGTGGTGCTCGCCAACCCGGAAAGATTCGCCGGCTCGAACAATGCGCCGGCGCCGCCGAGATAGAGCTGCATATTGATGTAGGGCGCCCGGCGGTCTTCGATGATCAGCACCGTCAGGCCGTTTTTCAGCTTCGCTTCGATGGGTCTCGGGATCTTTACGCGCAGGATTTCCTGCGACACCGGCGCGCGGTTCTTGCGCTCGACTTTGCTGAAAGGCGTGGCAAGCGACTCTTGAGCGGCAAGCCGCGCCTGCAACGAACCGAGCAAGAGAACCGCGCCGGCTAGCCAACCGATGGTCCAACCCGAGAGCCGTTTCGTCTTTGGTCTGTGGATTTTCATGAGATCGGGGGTTTACCCGGCCGGTTTGACCGTCCGCTTCGGCATCGTCGTCACCACGGTACGATTATTCTCGGTGAAGTAGCGGCGCGCAACCCGCTGCAGATCGGCTGCGGTGATGCTCTCGTATTGGCGCCACACTCCGTTGATCAGGCCCGGGTCGTCGTAATACACCGCAAAGTGTCCGAGTGCGTTGGCCCTTGACCGAGTGCTGTAAAGTTGCTGGGCGCGCTGGCGGCGCAGCTGCATCTTGACCTTTTTCAACTCCTCTTCGGCGACGGTTTCGTTTTTGAGCCGTTCGATCTCCTCTGCCAACGATCGCTCAAGCGCGCCGAGATCGGTATTGGGACGGACCATAAAGCTGAACCAGAAGAGCGAGGGGCCGCGCCGTTCCTGGGCATCGGCATAGACGCTCTGCACCAACTCCTGGTCTTTGACCAGCTTCTGATAGAGCCGCGAAGAAGCCCCATTGGAAAGCACGTGACCGAGAAAATCGAGCGCGTACCAGTCCGGCGTGTTGCCCGGCGGAATCTTGTAAACCATGTCCAAGCGCGGTGTCTGGGCAAAGTCGTCCTCGATGATACGGCGCCGCTCGGCGGGCTGCTCGGGTTCGGTCATATCCGGCGGACTCGGCCGCGGCCGCGCCGGGATCGGCTCAAAATATTTTTTGATCAGCGCCAGCGCCTCATTGGTTTTGAAACTTCCCACTAACGACAGCACGGCGTTGTTGGGAGCATAATAGTTGCGAAAAAACTCCTCGGCGTCCGCAATCGACGCGGCATTGAGATCCTCCATCGAGCCGATGGTGGAGTGTTTGTAGGCAAAGTTATCGTAGGCCAGAGCGATCACCGCTTCGTAAGTTCTGCCATAAGGCCGATTGTCGTAGACCTGCCGGCGCTCCTCTTGGACCGTCAGCCGTTGATTGTCGAAGTTGGCCTGGGTGATCGCCGGAGCGCGCATGCGGTCCGCCTCGAGAAAGATCCCCAGCTCCAGCTGATTGGCCGGCAAGGTCTGAAAATAGTTGGTGCGGTCGGCACTGGTCGTGCCGTTGGCCGTGCCGCCGTTGTTTTGGACCAGAATAAAATGCTCGCCCTTGCCGACGTTCTCCGATCCCTGAAACAACATATGTTCGAATAGATGAGCGAAGCCGGTGCGGCCGGGCGGTTCATCGCGCGAGCCGACGTTGTAGGTGATGGAGATCGAATAGGTGGGCGCGCTAGGGTCCTCGACGAGGAGCACACGCAGGCCGTTGCTGAGCGTAATATCCTTAAAGGCGATATCGAACGATTTTACCGCCGGCGCGGGTTTGAGCGATGGGTTCGATTTTGCCGGCTCCACCCCGCGCTTGGGGGGAATGGGTTGCGCGGTTTGAAGCTCCAGCGGCGCGGCGAGCACAAACAAGGCAATCCATGCCATGATGAGAACGGTGCGGCGTGTTGAGGTTCGTAGCATGTCGACAGTCCACTCGAAGGGATCCCTGCAACTCATTATTTCTAACATCTTCGACGGTTCAAACAAGTTGGCCTCCGATGAACGTTTGACACTTTTGCGCCAACGGACTAAGGGAAAGATCACAATCCGCATGCCGAAACTGGGAGGTCCGTCGTGAAAACTTCATGGGAAACCGTCACTGTCGATAACAGCCCGATGCGGCTTTACTTGTGCCAACCGGAAAGCGCCGGACGTTTGCCGGCCGTCGTCGTCATTCAAAACCAGGATGGTCTCGCCGACTTCACTCAAACCATGACCCAAAGAATTGCCGAGGCCGGCTACGTCGGCATTGCGCCGGAGCTGTACCATAGGGAAGGCGAGCCCAAAACTCCCGAACAAACCGCCAGACTCAAACACACGCGCCGGGATGCCAACGTCATCAACGATATCCATGCGGCCGTTCAATTTCTGCGCGGCTCCGCCAACGTCGACGCCTCCAAACCCGGCATCGTCGGCTTCTGCATGGGCGGCCGCGTCGCTTTTCTCATGGCGGCGGCGAGCAATTCGTTCAAATGCGCCGTGGATTTCTACGGCGGCGGAGTCTACTCCAAATGGGGCGACCGGCCGGCGCCGGCGGAGCTGGCCGCACAAGTCTCCTGTCCGCTTCAAGGACATTTCGGCGAGTTGGACAAAAACCCGCCGCCCGACGAGATGCGCACCCTCGACGCCGAGCTGACGCGACTGGGCAAGGAGCATGAATTTTACTTCTACGCCAACGCGCCCCATGGCTTCAACCGCTCCGGTTGGGACGGCTATAGACCCGAGGCCGACGCGACCTCATGGGCGCGCACTCTTGAATTCTTCAAGAAACACCTGGCGCAGGAGCCGGCGCGAAAAGCCGCCGCCGGCTGA
>CAZILB010000056.1:0-14269 GCA_964539925.1 uncultured Syntrophobacter sp.
TCTCGAGAACAGCTCGTCGACACGGCGCATCCAACCTCTCGGCAAACGCTTGTGTCGTCCTTGGCACATGTTAGAGTGGCGCTGTGGAAAACGTTTCCTGGAATCTGAAATTTCGCGGCATCTCTCCGCGCTTGGCGATCGCGCTCAAACGACGGCCGATCCGCTGGCGGACCCTTCGACTCGCCTCAAGTTTTCTGCTCGCGCTCTTCTCGTACACGGGCACCGCCGTCGCCTCCGGCCACTTCACAGAAGCTCAACTGGATGCGCTCGCATCGCGGGTCGGGAGAACGTTCTGGATCAAACCGGCGGACGGCAAACTTCCGCAATTTCGCTCAACCCCGGACTTGAGCGCAGCGACATTTGCCGCCGAGGACCGGCATTCCTTCGAGATCGTCGAGCTCGGCGGGCGGCTAACAAAAACCCCTTATTACAAAGTCAAATTCGCCTCCGGGAAAGAAGGCTATATCGGACCCGAAAGATTCCATGAAGAGCTCAATTTGACGATTTTCACAGCCGATCCCTACGCGGACGAAAAGCGAAGAATCGATGAGGCCGCCAAGGCGGAAAAAACCCGAGTTGAATGGATCCAGGCTCAACCCTGGACACCCGAGATTAAAAACGCAGCGATTAATAAAGAGCCCGTACCCGGGCTAACCTCCGGCGAGATCCGAAGGGTGCTCGGGACTCCGAGCCAGGTCATCAAACTTCGCGGCCCTGCGAAAGTCGTCGAGGAGCGCTGGTACTACCCCGACGGCAAAGTGCTCACTTTTCATAACGGTCTGTTGAGTATCGTCAACCAGCAAAGAAAGAACTAGACGCGTGTGAAGAAAGCGGCTGAATTACAGTCGCAGTTTGCGCAATTTTTCCCGGCGCCGGCGATCGGCTTTGCTGCGCTTGCCCTGTCGCGGGAAAAACGTCGTATCGGATCCCGGCTCGGCAAAATCGTTTTCCTCTCCGGCTCCCTCTAAACCCCGCAGAATCTCGTTGAATTCGCCGGCGTAAATCGCCACGGCGTCGAATCTCTGTACCGCTCTGGCGATTTCGCGATCGGAGCTGACCACGACACAGCCGCCTCCCTTTTCGCGCGCCAAACGAATAATCACGCTGTCGGCCTTCTCGCCGGCGCGCGAGTAGAGAACCCAAACATTATCGTGTTTTTCCCTTGTCTCCTCGGATCGTCCCGCCCGCCAGCCATCAAAGACTACGATCAAGTTGAACCTTTTTCTCCGTTCATACGCAGTTAACTGTTGAATAAGCCAATTTCTTTTGTGCTCCAGAGTGCCAAAAAGGCCGCCTTCGGCGCCGATGAGATTATAGCCGTCGATGATGAGATCCATGCTCGTCCAGCAATCTTCCGTGATATACCAGGGCTAATTTACGATCGCGGATATTTCGCTGGTTGTCAAAAACCAAAAAAACAGGTACAAACAGGGCGATTTTCTAATGGAGGTCTCGATCACTTGCCCCTGACTATTAAAAAAGCGAATAGAATCAACGACTTACCGCCTTATTTGTTCGCTGAAATCGATCGCCGAAAACGCGACGCTCTGGCCCGCGGCGTCGACCTCATCGATCTCGGCATAGGCGACCCTGATATTCCAACCCCTGCGGCGGTAGTTGAAAAACTAATCGAAAGCGCCGGTAAACCGGTAAATCATCGTTACCCAAGCAGCTCCGGCATGCCGGAATTTCGCGAAGCGGTGGCCCGCTGGTATCAAAACCGCTTCACCATCAAGCTCGACCCGGTCAAGGAAGTCGTCTCACTCATCGGCTCAAAAGAAGGCATCGGCAACATGGCCGTGGCTTTCGTCGAGCCCGGCGACGTGGTTCTGGTGGCCAGCCCTTGCTATCCGGTCTATCACATTGGCACCGCCTTTAACGGCGGCAAAAACTATTTTCTGCCGTTAAAAAAAGAGCATCGCTTCTTGCTCGACCTTGACTCGATTCCCGCCGACATCGCCAGGCAGGCCAAGCTGCTCTGGATCAATTATCCAAACAATCCCACCGCCGCAGTCGCGGACAAAGACTTCTTTCAACGGGTCGTCGATTTCGCCAATAAGAACAACGTCATCGTCTGCCACGACGCCGCTTACACGGAGATGGGGTACGACGGTTACCAGCCCATGAGCTTTCTCGAAATCGAAGGTGCCCGCGAAGTCGGCATCGAATTTCACTCGCTGTCGAAAACTTTCAACATGACCGGCTGGCGCATCGGCATGGCCGTGGGCAACGCCGACCTGGTGGGCGGCTTGGCCCAGGCGAAATCGAACCTGGACTCGGGTATTTTCCAAGCGGTACAGGAAGCCGGCATCGAAGCCCTCAAGCTCGGCGATTCTATTGTCGCACCCTCGCGAAAGATCTATCAGGAAAGGCGCGATATTCTCGTCGACGGGCTGCGCGCCGTCGGCCTGGAATGCGACAAGCCGCGCGCAACGTTTTATGTCTGGGTCGCCTGCCCCAAGGGCCTCACCTCGGCGGCATTCACGGCAAAACTGTTGGATGAAGCCGGTGTCGTGACGACCCCGGGCAACGGATTCGGCGCGGCCGGCGAGGGATACGTGCGGTTTACCGTGTGCGTTGACAAAGAACGACTTCGGGAGGTTGCGGAAAGGATTCGACGCGTCAAGCTCTAAAAGTCTTTTCCCATAACGACAGCATGGCAAGCGCGGTAGCCCACCAAGTTTATATTGGCATCGGCTCCAACGTGGGCGATAAGAAGGAAAACTTCCTTGAAGCCGTCAACCGCCTGTGCAAACTGCCCGACACCAAGGTCGTCAAAGAGTCGTCGCTCTATGAAAGCGAGCCGCTGGGCGACGCCAGGGAATGGTACGTCAACGGCGCAGTCGAGATCGAGACCAAATTCAAGCCCGACATGTTGCTGAAAAAATTTAAAAACATCGAGCGCGCCATGGGGCGCAAGAAAGTCAAAAAGCGCTGGGGCGCGCGCGTCATCGATTTGGACATCCTGCTCTACGACTCGGCCATCGTGAAGAAGAAAAATCTGAGAATCCCCCATCCCGAAATTCCCCACCGCAAGTTCGTGCTTATTCCGCTGAGCGAGATCGCGCCCCAGGTCATCCACCCGGAGCTGGGAATGACGATCTCCGAGTTGTTGATCAACGCAAAAGACGATAAAAAGGTTCATCTCTACCGCGCGTAGGGGATGTCACAAAACGAGTTTCTGGAGCCGGGCGTTGCTGCTCCGTCTAATCATATTATTTGCATTGCTTTACGTGCTCTGGTGCGCGCTGAGGGCTCATTTTCGCAGCCGCGGGGCAAAGCCGCGAACCTCCGAGCGGGGCGCCGAGCAGGTCGAGGAAATGGTCCTGGACCCGCAATGCCAAAGCTATGTGCCGAAAGCGGATGCGGTGCAGAAGGCGGGAAAATATTTTTGCAGCCAGGAATGCGCGCGGCTCTATCTAGCGAGATAACGCCTCCAGGATCCGGTTCGGCAAGCCGTCGAAGGCGCCGTTGGACATGACCACAATGACGTCGCCGGCAGCGGCCTCGCGGCCGACATGGGCCGCGATCTCGGCAGCTTTTTCGATGAAACTTGCCCGCTCCTCCCCCGCTTGGCGGTTGATTTCAGCGACGACCTTCTCCTCCGAGAGCCTTGCCTCCGCCGGCACTTTCTCCGGTTGATAAACCGCGGCGACGACCGCGCGGTCGGCCAGAGCCAAAGCGCGGGCGAATTCGATGGCAAATATATCGCGTTTGCTGGTGTTGCTGCGCGGCTCGAAGATCGCCCATAACCGGCGCCCTCGATAGGCCGCCCGAAGCGCTTCGATGGTGGCCCGCACAGCCGTCGGGTGATGGGCGAAGTCGTCGATCACCAGGACGCCGCGCCGTTCCCCGCGCACCTCCTGGCGCCGCTTGACGCCGGCGAACGTCGCGAAACCTTCGACCAGCCGCGCCCGTTCGACGCCGAGATGCCGCGCCAAAACATAAACCGCCAGGGCATTCTGGACGTTGTGCCTGCCGATCACACCGGCTTCCATTCTCCCGTCGGATTTTCCCCGATAGCAAGGCTCAAAAAAACTGCGGCCATCGCAAAACTCGACATGGGCCGCGCTCCATTCGCCGTTTTCCTCGCTGCCGTAAGTGATTCGCTGGCAGCGCGCCGCCTTGGCCACGTCCACCGCAGCCGCGTAGTCCGCGCACAAGACCAGCGAGCCGTGGCCGGGAATGATTTCCACGAGACGCGCAAAGGCGCCCTTGAGATGATCGAGGTCGCGGTAGATATCCGCGTGATCGAATTCGAGGCTGGTCAGAATCGCATGCTGCGGCCGATAATGCAGAAACTTCGGCCCTTTGTCGAAGAAAGCCGTGTCGTATTCATCTCCTTCCAGAATCACGTGCGGTCCTCCTCCGGTTTTCCAGCCATCGCTGAAATTCATCGGCACGCCGCCGATAAAGAATCCGGGATCAAGTCCCGCACACTGGAACACCCACGCCGCCAGCGCCGTCGTCGTCGTTTTGCCATGGGTCCCGGCGACGACCAGAGAAGTCCGCGAATCGATCAGGAAGCGGCCCAAAGCCTCCGGAAAGGATATGTAAGGAATCTTTTGTTCAAGCACGGCGACAGCTTCGGGATTGCCGCGCGAAACCGCATTGCCGACCACCACCAGGTCGGGCCGCGGCGAAAGATGCTCGGCGCGATATCCCGGCAGGACTTCGATGCCCGCGCCTGCGAGATAGCTGCTCATGGGCGGATAAATGTTTTGATCGGAGCCGGTGATCCGAAAGCCCCTCGCCTTGAGCAAACCCGCAAGGGACGCCATGCCGACGCCGCACACGGCGATCAAATGGATATGGGCGCCCGCCGGCAACAGCGCGTTCATGGAAAGAGCGCTTTCATGATGAGGTCGTGAATGTGCGGGCGAAAATCTTTGATCTGGTCGTTTTTGCGCGAAGGGTGAACCCGGTTGGAGAGCAAAATGACGTGGCAACTCTTTTCCAGGTCCCACCAAATCGAACAGCCGGTAAAGCCCAGATGCCCTACGGAGCGGGCGGAAAACAAGCTGCCGCTCGACGATCCCGTGGGCGATGGCGTGTCCCACCCCAGGGCATAAGTGGAACCATTGACGGATTCGTCCCTGGTGAGAAATTCCCGCACTAATTCGGCCGGCAAGAAATTGTCCTCGCCGTTAAAACAGCGGCTCAGGCGGAGCAAAAAAACATGAATGTCGCGGGCTGAAGAGAAAAGCCCGGCGTGGCCCGCGACCCCACCCATCGCGTAGGCATTATCGTCGTGGACTTCACCCCAGAGAATTTTTTTCCGCCAAGGGCAATTTTCCGTCGGCGCAATCATCTCCTGGACGGGCTGCAATCGGCGGGTGCGCAGTTGGCTGAGATCGACAAAGCCGGTGGCGCGCAGGCCGAAGGGCTTGAACAACCGCTCCTGGCAAAATCGATCTAGGGTATTGCCGCTGACAACCTCCACGGCTTCGGCCAACGCCATGAAACCCAGATCGCTGTACAGGCTTTGCGTCCCAGGCGCGGCCAACGGCCTTTCACGATGAATCTGTTCGAACACGTAGTTCTTCGCCGCCCGGCTCGTGACGAAATTGATCCTGCCGGATTTCTCGCCTTTGATGATCTCCTCGAAAAAGGGCTTCCAGGCCGGCAGCCCCGAAGTATGGCACAAAAGCTGCCGGAAGGTGGTGAGATTCTTGCCGAACACGCCGAACATGGGAATGATCCGGGTAAACTTGTCGTCAAGGCGGAGCTTTCCCTCTTTGACCAGAATCATGACCGCAACCGTGGTCGCCAGCGGTTTGGTCAGGGACGCCAGGTCGAAGATCGTTTCCACCTCCATGGGCGTTTTCTGGGGCAGCAAGGAGCGGCATCCAAACGCTCTTTCATAGACGATGTCGCGATCCTTGCTGACCAGGACCACCGCGCCCGGAAAAACTCCCTGCGCCACGGCGTCCTGAAACGCTCCTTCCACCGCATGAAATTTCATGTTAAGGGAAACCCGCAGCTTCGCCGCTGAGAGCGCTTTTTGTTTCCGACGATTCTTTACGCTGGGCGGCGCAAACCGGCGGCCGCAATAAACCAACGCATAAACCGAAAAAACCGGGTTAGACGACGGGAGATTCCTCCAGCGTCAAAGTCCGGTCGTCGCCGCTCAAAGTCATATTCACGCCGAAGGGCAGCGCCAGATTCTCTTCGCCGTGACCGGCGGCCAAACCCATCACCACCGGGTACCCGGCGCCGCCAAACAGGTCGACGATCACCTGCCGGAGATCGCGCGGGCCGTCCCCATGACAATCGATAAAATCACCAAAGACGACACCCGCCACTCCGTCCAGCTTCCCCGCCATCTTGAGGTGCGTCAGCATCCTCTCGATACGATACGGTTTTTCGCCGATGTCCTCCAAGAAAAGAATTTTTCCCCGGGTATCGATTTCGTAAGGCGTCCCCAGAGTGGTCACCAAAAGAGACAGGCAACCTCCCATCATTTCGGCGCGGGCCTCGCCCGGGCGGATGGCGTCGCCCAGGCGCACTTGCCAATGGCGCCTTTCGCCGCTCAACACTTCCCAAAAATGCATTCGGCTCCGCGAATTTAGCCCTCTGGCAAAATCCATCGCCACCATCGGCGCATGGAAGGTCACCATCGAACAATTCTGCCGCAGCCAATTGATCAGAACGGTAATATCGCTGTAACCGACAAAAATCTTCGGATGGCGCGCCAGCTCCGAAGTCAAATACGGCAGCAACTGAATCGATCCGAAGCCGCCGCGCGCGCAAAAAATTGCGTCGATATCGGAGCGGCGAAAAAACTCCATGAGATCTCGAGCCCGGCTCTTTTCATCGCCGGCCAGGTAGCCCTTGCTCTGATGGATTGCGCGCGCCAGTTCGACCTGAAAACCTTCCGCCTCGATCGCTTGAATGCCCGTGGACAGCAAACCGGCATCGACGCAGCCGGCCGGCGCGACCACCCCGATGCGCGCCCCCGGCTTCAATGAAGCCGGCTTATGCACAACCGCCGAGCCGTCGACAGGAGAATTGGCATTGCGCCGGCTGCGGTGCGCCATCATGTCTGTGGATAACTCTTGACTACCCTGGCAATCATCGAATTATGCGCCGTCATAGTGTCAAAAATGATTTGTAGTTACAAGCATTTTTTGCGGGAACGTCATTTTACTAGCGGTCTTGCCAAACTTTTCTACGATTGACATCATACTCCGCTCTGGATAGTAACGTAACTGGCGCCAACAATCCGTGCCAGGCTGCGCCGCACTTTTGCGCAGCTTTTCGACAGGATTATCCACAGCCGATGAAAATCAAACCCGAGCAACTGGACCGGTTAGCGGGACTGCTCGTAGCAACTTACCGCAATCAGCAGGTCATCGCGTCGAACACAGCTGACGCGGCACTCAAGGCGAAGATCGTCGAAATCATCGGCCGTAACTTCGCCGAGGAAGAAGCGATCGAAGACGAAGCGCGCAAGCTTTTGGCTTCGCATGCTCGAACCACGCGGGAGATGGATCACTACAAAATGTTCTTGCTCGCCAAACAGAAACTGGCGGCCAAACGGGGGTTCATCTTGTGAGCCGGCTCTCGGAAAGCCGCACTTCCCACCTCGCCCATCTGGTGATGGACGGCCTGCGCACAGCCGGGCTCGGCGCCTTCCCCAACGAGCGTCGCGCCCTCACCGTAACCAAACAGGTGCTGCACGATTTCTTCCAGAGCGAAGAGGGCATCGACGAGATCGTACGGCAAAAGATCCTGTCGCTATCGCGCCATGTCCCGCCAGGCAGCCGTGAATGGGACATCCTTTACCGTAAATATCACGAGGAAGAATCGAGAAAGCAGCGCAAATAACCGCGGCGCCGTGCTGGCAACTTCTTAAATTCGGCAGAAATCAAAGAAATCCCCCTCACAAACCTTGACATGGAAAAATCGATGCTTACATTGACGCCGCTCCAGACTCTCAAGGAGATTCTAAATCGGCCTTTAGTCTGGATTAAATCCTTTTAAAATCAATCGGTTATTCTAAACCACTGGAAAGGAGGCTGAATGTGAAAATAAGGCCTTTGCAGGACCGGGTCATCGTCAAGCGGATTGCGGAGGAAGAGAAGAGCAAGGGAGGCATCATCATTCCCGACACCGCCAAGGAGAAGCCCCAGGAGGGTAAAGTCGTGGCGGTGGGCAAAGGGAAAGTCAAAGATGACGGGACGATCGCCCCGCTCGATGTCAAAGTCAACGACCGCATTCTTTTCGGCAAATACGCCGGTACGGAAATCAATTTCAACGGCGAAGAGCACTTGATCATGCGCGAAGACGACATCCTTGGCATCCTAGAGAAATAATGTTCGAGATCATTTGAGGAGGAAAAGATGGCAGCCAAAATAGTCAAATTCAATCGCGACGCGCGGGACGCGATATTGAAAGGGGTTAATATTCTCGCCGATGCAGTCACGGTAACGCTGGGGCCCAAAGGGCGCAACGTTGTTCTCGACAAGTCCTTCGGTGCGCCGAACGTCACCAAGGACGGCGTCACCGTCGCCAAAGAAGTAGAGCTCGAAGACAAATTCGAAAACATGGGTGCCCAGATGGTCAAAGAGGTCGCGAGCAAGACCTCCGACGTGGCGGGCGACGGCACCACCACCGCGACGGTTCTGGCGCGCCAGATTTATGCCGAGGGGATTAAGCTGGTGGCCGCTGGGCATGATCCGATGACCCTGAAGCGCGGCATCGACAAGGCCGTGGAGGCGATGATCGGCGAGCTCAAAAATCTTTCCAAACCGACCAAGGATCCCAAAGAGATCGCGCAGGTCGGCACCATTGCCGCCAATAACGACTCGACCATCGGCGACGTGATCGCCGAAGCGATGAACAAAGTGGGCAAAGAGGGCGTCATTACCGTTGAAGAAGCGAAGGGTCTCGAAACCACCCTTGACGTCGTCGAGGGGATGCAATTCGACCGCGGCTACCTCTCCCCTTACTTTGTGACGGACCCGGAAAGAATGGAATGCGTGCTTGAAGACGCCTACCTGCTGATCCACGAGAAAAAGATCAGCAACATGAAAGACCTTTTGCCGATCCTCGAGCAGATCGCCAAATCCGGCAAGCCATTTATCATCATCGCCGAAGACATCGAAGGCGAAGCCCTCGCCACGCTGGTCGTCAACAAAATCCGCGGCACGCTGCGTTGCGTCGCCGTGAAAGCCCCCGGCTTCGGCGACCGGCGCAAAGCGATGCTCGAGGACATCGGGATCTTGACCGGCGGCAAAATGATCGCCGAGGAGTTGGGCATCAAACTCGACAACATCGGATTGCCGGATCTCGGCCGGGCCAAGAGGATCGTCGTCGACAAGGACAACACCACGATCGTCGACGGAGCCGGTAAAAAGTCGGACCTGGAAGGCCGCATCAAACAGATTCGCGCGCAAATCGACGAAACCACCTCCGATTACGACCGCGAGAAGCTCCAGGAGCGCCTCGCGAAGTTGATCGGCGGCGTCGCCGTGATCAACGTCGGCGCGGCCACGGAAGTGGAGATGAAGGAAAAGAAGGCGCGTGTCGAAGACGCCCTGCATGCCACCCGGGCGGCGGTGGAAGAGGGCATTGTACCAGGCGGCGGCGTGGCCCTGCTGCGCTCGTCGGTCGCCCTGGAAAGAATCCGGGTACCCGCCGAGGAGAAATCGGGCGTGAATATCATCAAGCGGGCCGCGGAAGAACCGCTGCGCCGCATTGCCATCAATGCCGGTGTGGAAGGATCCATCGCGCTGCAGAAGGTCAAAGAAGGCAAAGGCGCGTTCGGTTTTAACGCCGCGACGGAAGAATACGAAGATCTGATGAAGGCAGGCATCATCGACGCGACCAAGGTCGTTCGCACCGCGCTGCAAAACGCCGCGTCGGTGGCGAGCATGCTGCTGACCACCGAGGCCATGGTAGCCGAGAAGCCGGACGACAAACCGGCAATGCCCGGTATGCCTCCCGGCGGCGGCATGGGCGGAATGGGCGGCATGGGCGGCATGGGCGGCATGATGTAACCTGGTTCCCTCCAGCCAAAGGCCCACTGCGCGCGCCATTCGGTGCCCACAGTGGGCCTTTGCTTTTTCAGTTTCTTGACACCGGCGCGTTTTCATATTAGTTTCGTAGTTACTTTTCGCTGAAAATATCAGTGCTTAGCGACCCCACATGTTCGAATCCCTAACCGATAAACTCGAACTGACGTTCAAGCGGCTGCGCGGCCAGGGCAAGATCACCGAGAAAAATATCGATGATGCCTTGCGCGACGTGCGCCTGGCGCTGCTCGAAGCGGATGTCCACGTTCAGGTCGTCAAGTCCTTTCTCGATTCGGTTAAAGCCAAGTCGATGGGCCAGGAAGTCCTGCAAAGCCTTACCCCGGAGCAGCAATTTATCAAAATCGTCAGGGACGAACTGATTACTCTGCTCGGCGGCGAATACCACGAACTCGACCTGAAAGTAGCGCCCCCTGCGGTAATCATGTTGGTGGGCTTGCAAGGCTCCGGGAAGACCACCACCTTGGCAAAGCTCGCTCGCTACCTGAAGAAAGAAAAGCAGCGCAACCCCTATCTGGTTCCCGCGGATGTCTATCGTCCGGCCGCTATCGAACAGTTAAAAATCCTCGGCAGCGAGCTCGATCTGCCGGTCTACGATTCCGATCCGACCGCCTCTCCGGTGGCGATCTGCCGCTACGCCCTGGACGAGGCCAAAAAGAAGTTTTGCGATGTCCTGCTGATCGACACCGCGGGCCGTTTGCATATCGACGCAGAGCTGATGCAAGAGCTCGCCTCGATCAAGGAGGCCGTGCGACCGCATCAGATCTTGTTTGTCGCCGACTCCATGACCGGCCAGGACGCCGTCAACCAGGCGATGGGGTTCGACGGCAAGCTGGGCTTGTCGGGCATCATTTTGACCAAGCTCGACGGCGACGCCCGCGGCGGCGCCGCCTTGTCGATCCGCCAGATGGTCGGCAGACCGATACTTTTTTCCGGCATGGGCGAAAAGCTCGACGCCCTGGAACCCTTTTACCCCGACCGTCTGGCCTCGCGAATATTAGGCATGGGCGACGTGCTTTCGCTGATCGACAAGGTCCAGCAAAATGTCGAGCAAAAGGAAGCCCAGCGTCTGCAACAGGCCTTTCAGAAACAGCAGTTCACGCTCGAGGAGTTCCAGCTGCAGCTGCAACAGATCAAACGCATGGGTTCCATGAGCAGCTTGCTGGAGATGATACCCGGCGGCAAGAAGCTTGCCTCTCAGGTGGACGCGGACAAAGCGGAACAAGAACTCAAGCGGGTCGAAGCGATCATCAATTCGATGACGCGCCAGGAACGGCGCAATCCCGCCCTGTTAAACGGCAGCCGGCGCCGGCGCATCGCCGAGGGCAGCGGCACCACGGTCACCGACGTCAATCGCCTGATGAAGCAATTCATGGAAATGAAAAAAATGATGCAAAGGGTCAGCAAAGGCGGCATGCGCTCGCTGCTCAGCCGCATGCCCAACCCGTTTCACTAGAGGAGAAAAAAGAAGATTATGAGCGTGACCATTCGAATGAGCCGCCACGGGGCCAAGAAAAAACCTTTTTACCGCATCGTCGTCAGCGATCGGCGCTTTCCGCGCGACGGCCGCTATATTGAACAGGTCGGCACTTACGACCCGCGCGCCAAAAGCGGCGGCGTGAAACTGGATCAGGAAAAAATCGACGGTTGGATCAAAAAAGGCGCCAAGCCGTCCGAGACCGTTTCTGCGCTGATCAAAAAATCTAAAAAAGCGAGCTAGTCCTCCCCGGGAGAGACGGCCTTCTCGATGAAGGACCTGGTCCAATTTCTGGCAAAATCCCTGGTCAACAATCCCGACGCCGTGGAAGTCGAAGAGACCCGCGGCGGCGACGGGTCGGTTTTAAAACTGAAAGTCGCCAAAGAGGATCTCGGGCGGATCATCGGCCGCCAAGGACGCACGGCAAAATCGATTCGCGCATTGTTAAATGCCGCGGCGTCTCGCGGCAATCGGAAGATCGTCCTCGAAATCGTCGAAGAAAACTAGCGCGGGGGGTCGCCCATGCCGGCGGATGAACGTCACGTGCCCCTCGGCGAACTTGTCGCCACCCATGGTTTGGACGGATGGTTGAAGCTCAATCCGTTCAATCCAAATACGACCGCGCTGTCGCCCGGCACCATCGTCTTCCTGGAAGCCGGCGGCCGCCGGGCAAGCTGTGAAATCGAGGACAGCAAACCGCACAAGAAACAGTTTCTGGTCAAACTCCGCGACGTGGACACCATCGACGCCGCCGAGCGCCGGGTGGGCTCGACCCTTGCCGTCGGCGAGTCGGCCCTTAACCCGCTTGGCCCCGGGGAATATTATCACTACCAGGTGATCGGCTTCGAAGTCGTCGACCGCAGCGGCGCGAGGGTCGGCACCATCCTTTCGACCTTGTCAACGCCCGGCGGCGAGATTTACGTTGTCCAGGGGGAGGCCGGGGAACACTTGATTCCCGCGGTGAGCGAGATCGTCGAAAACGTCGATTTCACTAACGGCAAGATGGTGATCAATCCGCCGGCCGGACTTCTCGATCTTTGATCCCCGCCCGCCGTCTCCCCGGAGCCATGCCATGGTTAACTTCACGGTCATCACGATCTTCCCTCGAATGTTCGACTCGCCCCTCGGTCACAGTATTTTAAAGAAAGCCCAAGATCGAGGGTTGATCAGAGTCGATCTGGTCGACCTCCGCCCTTATGCCGCCGGACGCCACCATGTCACCGATGATTACCCCTACGGCGGCGGCCAGGGCATGGTGATGAAACCCGAGCCGCTCGTCGCCGCCATCGAAGATGCCCGCGGCAAGTCCGCGAAGGCGCGCGCTATTCTCTTGTCGCCCCAGGGCCGGGTGTTCACGCAAGCCGACGCCCGGCGTCTTTCGCAGGAGGAGCATCTGGTGCTGGTTTGCGGGCGCTATGAAGGGATCGATGAGCGGGTGAGGGCTTTCGTCGACGAAGAGCTTTCCATCGGCGACTATACGCTGAGCGGCGGCGAACCGGCGGCCAACGTGGTCATCGACGCCGTCGCGCGCTTGGTGCCCGGCGTGCTCGGCAACGAAAACTCGCCCCTTGACGAGTCATTCTCGGACGGGCTGCTGGAATATCCCCAATATACCCGCCCGGAAGATTTTCGCGGCATGAAAGTCCCGGAAATTTTGCTTTCCGGAGACCACAAGCGCATTCATCAGTGGCGCCGCGCAGAAAGCCTGCGTCGCACACGGGAGCGGCGCCCCGATCTGTTGCGCCGATTTCCGCTGAGCCCGGCGCCGCAGCCTCAGGAGAAAATTACGCCGCGAGTCTATGTGGCCCTGCTGCATCATCCCGTGTACGACAAGAACGGCAACGTGGTAACGACGGCGGTCACGAATATGGACATTCACGATATCGCCCGCTCCGCCCGCACCTACGATGTCCGCGGCTTTTTCGTCGTCACGCCGGTAAAGGCACTGCAAAAGCTCGCGCTGAAAATCATCGACCATTGGGAAACCGGCTACGGCAGCCACTACAACACCACGCGCAAAGAGGCTCTGGCCCTGGCGCGGGTCTGCAACACGCTGGACGACGCCATCATCGCTGTCGAGCGCGAAGCGGGCGAAAGGCCCGCGCTGGTGGCGACCTCGGCGCGCCCCGCCGGCGAGCGCACCTCTTTCGAAACCTTGCGAGACATGTTAGAAAGACAAACTCGGCCCTGGCTGATTCTTTTCGGCACCGGATGGGGCCTGACAGAAAGCGTCATTTCACAATCGGACTACGTTCTGGAAGCGATCCAGGCCGGCGGCGGATACAATCATTTGTCCGTGCGGTCGGCCGCGGCGATTGTCCTGGATCGTCTCCTGCGGCGGCAGCGCTACTAGATGAGGAGTGCAAAATGAACATCGTCGATCACATCGAAAGCCAACATTCGAAGCCGGAGGTTCCTGCCCTGCGCCCAGGGGAAACCGTGCGCGTCCACGTCAAGGTCGTCGAAGGCGAAAAAGAGCGAACTCAGATTTTTGAAGGCATCGTCATCGGCATATCGGGGAGCGGCAACCGCGCGACGTTTACCGTGCGCAAAATTTCCTACGGCGTCGGCGTCGAACGTATCTTCCCGTTTCACTCCCCGCGCATCGACAAGGTGGAAGTAGTTTCACGCGGCCGGGTACGGCGGGCCAAGCTCTACTTCTTGCGCGAAAGATCCGGCAAGGCGGCCCGGCTGGTTAGCGATGAAAACCGCGGCAACAAGCCCAAAGCCTAGTCAAACGTATTTGAAATTCTGA
>CAZILB010000056.1:14369-16246 GCA_964539925.1 uncultured Syntrophobacter sp.
TCCCTTCGCCGTCGAAAGCCGCGCCGGAGTGGACTTTGAGTTCACCGACTCGCGCCTCGCCCTGGAAAGAGCCGCCGGCGAGTATTTCAAAACACCCCATCGCCTGCACCGACCCCACCAGCTTGCCCTCCAACTGAACCTGGCGGGCGGAGATGTGCGCATCCACCTGAGCGTTGGCGCCGATCACCAGCAGATCCGTCGATTTAATCTCGCCGGTAAAATGACCGTCGATTTTGACCGGCAGGTTATAGCTCAACTTGCCGGAGATGGAGGAGTTGGCGAACAGCACCGTCCTCGGGGTCGCGCGCTGGATGAAAGTAGGATTGTCTTTATCGGCCATTTTAGCCACGGCTCTTCCCTTTCCGAGAAGGGCGTAGAATAACATCGTCGCCGAATGAACAAAAGCGCGACCTCGGCCGCTATCTCCCGGGCGCTCGCTTGTGCTAGCATAAGTCGATGGATTTGTTCGACTCCCCGCCGCGCCGCAGCCAACCCGCCGCCGAACCGCTCGCGGCGCGCATGCGCCCGAAAAGTTTAACGGAGTTCGTCGGCCAGGAGCATCTGCTCGGCGCCGGCAAGCTGCTGAGCGCCATGACTCGGGCCGGCACGCCGAGCTCTATGATTCTGTGGGGACCGCCGGGCAGTGGCAAGACCACCCTGGCGCAAATCCTCGCATCCTCCGCCGGGGCGGCCTGCGTTCACTTTTCCGCGATTACCTCCGGGGTGAAGGATCTCAAGAAGATCATCGACGATGCCGAACGGCTCCGCCGCCTGGGCAAACCCACCGTGCTTTTCGTCGACGAGATCCACCATTTTAACAAATCGCAGCAGGATAATTTTCTGCCCCATGTGGAGCGCGGCACGCTGATATTGATCGGCGCCACCACCGAAAACCCGTCCTTCGAGCTGATCTCTCCGCTGCTCTCCCGTTGTCAGGTACTGGTGCTCAAACCGCTCACAGCGGCGGATCTTGGCAGGATCATCGACCGCGCTTTAACCGATCAAGAACGAGGGCTAGGCCGGCTCGGTCTTGCCCTCGCGCCGGAGGCGCGCCAATTTCTAATCGGGCACTCGCAAGGCGACTGCCGCGTGGCGCTCAACGCGCTCGAAGCTGCAGCGACCCTGGCAGCGGCGGAGCGACTGAGGGAAATTGGCCTGAACCATCTGCAAGAGGCGCTCCAGAAAAAACCGTTACCGTACGACAAGGCCGGCGAGGAGCACTATAACGTGGTCTCGGCGTTCATCAAGAGTCTGCGCGGCAGCGACGCCGACGCCGCCCTGTACTGGCTCATGCGCATGCTCGAAGCGGGCGAGGATCCGCTCTTTATCGCCCGGCGCATGGTCATCTTTGCCGCCGAGGATATCGGCAATGCCGATCCCCGCGCTCTGCAAGTCGCCGTCGCCGCCAAGGACGCACTTCACTTCGTCGGGCTGCCGGAGGGAAAAATTCCCCTTGCGCAGGCGGTCGTCTACCTCGCCACCGCGCCGAAATCCAATGCCTCCTACAGCGCCATGCTCGCGGCCGCCGCCGATGTCGCCGCGCACGGCGCCCTGCCGGTGCCGCTCCATTTGCGCAACGCGCCGACCGCTTTAATGAAAGAGCTGGGCTACGGCAGGGGCTACAAGTACGCGCACGAATATGACGGCCATATTGCCGAACAGGCGCATCTACCCCAAGATCTCCTCGGCAAGAGATACTACGTCCCGACGGATTCAGGCTACGAAAAGCAGATTCAAGAGCGCTTGCGCGTCTGGGACGCAATGAAAAAACATCAAAAACGCTGACACCGGACCGCGATCCTGCCGCGAAAATCCGAGCGCGTCGAACGGGACATCCAGGGTCCGGCAAGATCTAGCAAAAAAAGGGGTAGGTTGAG
>CAZILB010000056.1:16346-18594 GCA_964539925.1 uncultured Syntrophobacter sp.
GGGTTGCCTATTCACGGATCCCCGCGAGATCGAGCAGGAACAAATAGGAAAACGCGGTCTCCCGATGGCGTCGAAAACGGCCTGAGGCGCCGCCGTGGCCGGCGTCCATATTGGTTTTCAACAATAAGCGGTTGTTGTCGGTCTTGAGTTCGCGCAGCTTGGCCGCCCACTTGGCCGGCTCCCAGTACTGCACCTGGGAGTCGTGCAGCCCGCCGGTAATCAGCATTGCCGGGTAAGCTTTCTGGGCCACGTTGTCGTAGGGCGAGTAAGAAAGCATATAGTCGTAATATTCCTTGCGGTTGGGATCCCCCCACTCGTCGTACTCGCCCGTGGTCAGAGGAATCGACGCATCGAGCATGGTGGTCACGACGTCGACAAACGGCACTTCGGCGACGATGCCTTTGAAAAGGTCGGGGCGCATATTGCTTACCGCCCCCATGAGGAGACCGCCCGCACTCCGGCCCATGGCGAACAACTTTTCCGGCCGGGTATAGTTCTTGCGCACCAGAAACTCGGCGCAGGCGATAAAATCACTGAAGGTATTTTTCTTTTTTAAAAGCTTGCCGTCTTCGTACCACTGCCGGCCCAACTCCTGGCCGCCGCGCACATGAGCGATGGCGAAGATGAAGCCGCGATCCACCAGACTGAGCCGCGGCGACGAGAATGCGGCGTCGATACTGAAGCCGTAAGCCCCGTAGCCGTAAAGCAACGCGGGATTATCGCCGTCGTGTGCGAGTCCTTTGCGGTAAAGAATCGAAATCGGTATCTCGGTGCCGTCCGGCGCCGGCGCAAACAGGCGTTCGGTCGCATAGAGGTTCGCGTCGAACCCGCCGAGCACCTCTTCGCGTTTGAGCCGCGTTCTCTGGCGGGAGCCCATATCGTAGTCGTAGATGGACAAGGGCGTCGTCATCGACGTGTACTCGAAGCGCAGCGTGCTCGTATCGAAGTCTAAATTGACGTTGAGATGGGCCCGGTAGGCCGGCTCGTCGAACTGAAGATAATGCTCTCCGGCTCCGGACCAGGGCACGACGCGGATTTGAGTGAGGCCCCGGGCGCGCTCCTCCAAAACCAGATAATCTTGAAACAGCTCGAAATCGCCCAGATAGACATCACTGCGGTGCGCCATGATTTCCCGCCAGTGCTCGCGTCCGGTCTTGTCCAGAGGCGCCGTCATCAGGCGAAAGTTTTTTGCTTGATCGTTGGTGCGAATAATGAAGCGGTCGTCAAAGTGATCGACATGATACTCGTGGTCGCGCTCGCGCGGCTGGAAGATTTTGAACTCGCCTTTTGGATCGGCGGCGTCGAGATAGCGGTACTCCTGGCTGATAGTATGTGACGACACGATCATCAAGAACTTTTTCGATTTGGTTTTGAAGATATAGACGACGAAGGTCTCGTCGCGTTCCTCGAAGACCAATTGATCCTCGGCCGGATCGGTGCCGATGAGGTGGCGCCAAATTTGATGCTGCCGCAGCGTGGTCTGGTCCTGCTTGCCGTAAAAGAGCGTTTTGTTGTCGTTGGCCCAGGCGAGATTTTCCGTAACGTCGGGAAGCACCTGGGGCAGCAACTCGCCCGTCTTGAGGTTTTTTAGGTAGGTCGTATGGACTCGCCGGCCCTGTGTATCCACGGCGTAGGCGAGAAGATCCTGCCCGGAGCTCACCGCCCAGCCGCCGATGGAAAAAAATTCATGGCCCTCGGCCAGCCGGTTCACGTCGAGAAGGACCTCTTCCTGCTGGTCGAGCGTGCTGCGCTTGCGGGCGTAGAGCGGATACTCTTTCCCGTCCTCGTAGCGGGTGTAATAAAAGTAATCGTCGCGCTTGTAGGGCACCGACATATCGGTCTGCTTAAACCGCCCCTTGATCTCTTCGAACAACTTTTCCTCGAAGCCGCGGCCATGGGCCGTTTCTTTCTCCGCGTGCTCGTTTTCTTCGTTCAAGTATCGAAGCGCTTCGGGATTGTCCCGCTCGCGCAGCCAGTGGTAATTGTCCACCCGCACATGGCCGTGCTTCTCAAGCCGGACCGGGATCTTTTTGACCATGCCGCTCCTCAGGAGGGAAATACCTTGGATTGGTTTTATTCGACCTTGCCGCCCGGTTCCAGGTCGCCGCCGCGAACCCAACCGACGATACCGCGCTTGGTCTTGACGAAATACCAGACTTCTCCGGCGCCGGAGACCCGGCCGAGGGGCACGATTTCCTCGTCGGGTCCGAGTTCTGCCACCGCCTCCGAGCGGGCGTCCTGCTGGCTG
>CAZILB010000056.1:18694-22289 GCA_964539925.1 uncultured Syntrophobacter sp.
GATGGTCTTAAGCAAATCCTGCCGCGACTTCGCAGGCTGCGCCAAGGCACAGGGACGGAACCCCAGAGACGCAAGCGCGGCAACGAGCCAGACGAAGGTGATTTTCCTACGGCCCATCATTGGCAACCTCCCCAAGCAAAGCGATCGATGCCGCTCACTTTCCTAGCCGATCGCGGCCCGGCTGTCCAATCGCCGCAGGCTCTCGAGCGCATTGACACGCGCTTTCCCTATCGGCTAGTCTCGACTCCGCGGCGGACTCAACTTGCCGATCGACCGCGGCGCACCATGCGGCAAATCGCTTCAATTCTACGGCACCAGCGGAATTCCCGCGGTAAATTTCCGCGGATCGAACCTCTTTCCCGCAAGATGCCCGGCCTCAGCCCGATGATAGCACATCGCCGCCGATGGGTACTCGTCCTGCTGGCGGCGGTGGCCCTGGCGTTAGGGCCACATGCCGGCCCGACTCCCGCCCGGGCGGCGGACAAAGCGATTGTGCTCGCCTGGGACGGCACCGTGGCGGCCTTCGCGGAAGAGATGCTCAAAGCGGGCAAACTTCCCAACCTTGCCAAATTGATCGCCGGCGGCACTTTTGCCAACGATGTCATCGCCGCATTTCCCTCCAAGACTGCGCCGGGTTTTGCGTCCTTGATCACCGGTGCGCCGCCGCGCGTGACCGGGATCAGCGGCAACCGCGTACCGCGCGCGCCGCGGGCGGATCACACGATTCTGGAAAGCCTGGCCGGCTTCGCCGAAGCGCCGCTGCAAGCCGAACCCATCTGGTCGGCGGCGCAGCGCGGCGGCAAGAAAGTCGTCATCTCGCATATGCCGATCTTCGGCGGCGAACGGTCGGAACAGGCCGTGCGCTTGGCCGGCTATAATATGATTGCCGGGCGGGACGGCATCGTTACCGGACGCGCTTTAAACGGCGGTGCGCGGACTCCGTGGACCGATCCGCCGGCCAGCGATGCACCGCCCGTGGAGTTCAGTTTTACCGTCGGCGCGTCGAAATTTATCGGCTTGCTGATCGACGATCCCGCCGACCCCCAGAGGGGCTACGACACTCTCGTCATTTCCTCCCAACGGAGTGCCCACGCCATTCAAGCCCGGCTCAAACCGGCGCCCGCCGGCGCCGGCGGCGAGCTGTTCTGGAGCGCACCCATCGCGGTCATGGCAACCGGCCAGCAAGACGCGAGAGTGTATTTTCGGCTTTTCGATCTCAAACCCGACGGCAGCGATTTTTTTCTATACCATACCCGGCCCATGCGAGATTTGCCGCTGCCGGCAGCCAACGCGGCCGCGGCCGTGCGCACATTCGTCGGCAACGGCGCCAGCTTTCGTTACCAGCAAGGCGCCTTCGGGCGCACTCTCGCCAACGGCGGCAACGGCACGGCGGAGGCCCGCTATCTCGACACGATTTATTTCGCGCAGCATCAATTGATGGAAACCAATCGCTGGGCGCTGGATAATCTACCCTGGGATATCTACCTCGCCTATACGCCTTTTCCCGACGAAGCCGAGCACAGTTGGCGCGGCCATCTCGATCCGGCGCTTCCGAATCATCGCGCCGACCTCGCCGAGCGCCTGCGCCCGCTCCTGGAGCGGGTCTATGTCAGCTCCGACGAGCACCTCGGCATGCTCATGGCAAAGCGCCCCAACGGCGCTTTGTTCGCTCTGATCTCCGATCACGGCCTGCAGGCGGTGAATAAACGCGTCGTCTTGAATTACGTCTTGCGCCAGGGCCGGCTGCTCGCAGTCGATGGCCAGGGGCGCGTCGATCTGAGCAAAACCAAGATACTCTATCCCGCGGTCAACAACGGCTATTTATTGATCAACTCCAGGGACCGCAAAGGCGGCATCGTCGCGCCGGAGGAAAGGGGCGAAGTCGTGCGCCAGACCAGGGAGCTGCTTTTGTCGCTTCGCGACGGCGAACGTCAGGTGGTTGCGGCGATCATCGATGCGGCGATCGACGGCGAGGCCAAGGGCATCGGCGGTGAAGTGGGCGGCGATCTCTACGTCGATCTCGCGCCCGGCTATGATTTCGATCCGCGCCTCGCCGCCATCGGTTCGCCGATCATCGAAACCCAGCCCTATGGCATCCACGGCGCCAACCCCGAGCAGGCTTCCATGCGCACGCTGATGGTCCTGAACGGACCGGGTATCCGCGCCGGGCAAAATATCGCCAACGTCCGCCTGATCGACTTCGCGCCGACCCTTGTGCGGCTGTTAGACTTGCCCGACCTCAGGGACGCCTCCGGCCGGGTCTTGTACGAGGCTTTGGTCGAACCGCGTTGATACAGGAGGCATCGATCCAATGAGCGAAAAATCAGCTTGGGAACCCCCTGCGGCGGTGCTTTTCGACGAAGTGCTGGAGCTCGACCGCCAGGTCGCCGCCATGCCGGACAAAGCCATCGACGTCCGCGAGGATATTTTCCGGATCAACGCCCTGGAGATGGACTGGGACATCGGCGTGGTGGCGTACGAGCCGCGGCTTCCGCAGACCGTTCCTGTGGGTCCCGACGGCGGGAAAATCGGCGTCTTCCTGCTTCACGGCGGCGTTTCCGACTTCAAGTCGGTCGACCGCATCGCCCGCCTGCTCCCGGGCAAGTTCGGCATCAAGGTCGCGACCATGACCTTTCCCGGGCGCTTTTATTTTCGCAATGCCGAGCGCGACTGGCCGGGCGATGTGGAGAATGGCGACGGCTCCGCGCGCACGCCGCTCTGGACCAGGGAGACGCGTATCACGCCGAACCAATACCGCGTGGTGCAAGACCGTTCCAAGCGCGAAGACTACGGCACCTTGGTGTCCCTCTCGGCAAAAGAGGGCACGGAATTTTTCCACCGCATGGCCGCCTGGCCGGCGGCTTTCGAAGAAGCGATCAAACAAACCGCTCGGCGCCAATTTCCCGACGGCGAGTTTTCGATTTACATCCACGGCCACTCCACCGGCGGCCCGTTCGCGATGATGGCGTCGCAGCGCGTGCCCAATATCGCCGGACTGCTCGGCTACGGCAGCTCACCCTTCGGCTGGATGTATCCGATCGTCAGCGGCGACGATTGGCAATTTCCCTTCAACCAACTGCGCCTGCGCACCTGGCGCGATACGGCGCGCTATTTGTACGAAGGAATGAAAAACCAAGGCATCGGTCTGCCGATGCTGATCGAACTGACCTTCGAGCGATGGGAAACGGCCAAGAAGCGGCCCAACTTCAAGGCCGAAGACTTTATTCACAAGAACTCAACCGGAGCCCTGGAAACCGCCGCGCGCGTTGCCGCAGGGAGATTGCGGCTAAATCATCGGGAAACTGACGCGCTGGTGCAGCGCTACCTTGGCTACACACGAGAACTTTCCGGGCCGGGGGTGAAACCCGTGCCGAACTTTTTATCGATTCACGGCATCAATGACGATACGGTTACGCTCAAGCGCTGCCAACGATCGCTGCCGCTCTTCGCCGGGCTCGATCCCCCGCCCAGGGTCCGCGCTGTCTCTCTGGGCGCCGGTGTTCACACCTGGGGTTGGACCGAGGAGAAACTGCCCCAGGGCATCGTTCCGCCGGTGGCCAAACTCTGGTACGACGCGATCATGAACGGCTTCTTC
>CAZILB010000057.1:0-7269 GCA_964539925.1 uncultured Syntrophobacter sp.
AATGCTCGAAGCGATCCAGACGGCCGGGAGCGAGATCTTCACTCTCGGCCGTCTTTCTTGGCTGTTTTGCGGCGTCTTTCTGGGGATGCTGATCGGGGTGGTGCCGGGGCTAAGCGGCAGGGTGGGGCTCGCCATCCTGCTTCCGTTTCTCGTCAAGATGGATCCCGCCAGCGCTCTGGTGCTGATCGTTGCCATTCACGCGATCACCAACACATCGGACACGATCCCGGCGGTGCTCTTCGGCGTCCCCGGCACCACCGGGGCTACTGCAACAATCATGGACGGCCATCCGATGGCCCGGAACGGCGAAGTGGAACGCGCCTTCGGCGCTGCATTTGTTGCCTCGGCCGTTGGCGGCCTCGTCGGCGCATTCACGGTCTTGGCAACTATCCCAATACTTCGCCCGCTGATTCTCACGTTTGGCAACCCCGAGTTTTTTATGACGGCGATCCTTGCGATCTGCATGGTCGCGATTCTCACCGGCGGCGCGCCGCTTAAGGGGTTAATAGCCGGCGCCATGGGATTGTTGATCGGCATGATCGGCGAGGCGCCACAGACTTCCGATCACCGCTGGACTTTTGATCTTCTCTATCTCTGGGAAGGCGTGCCTTTGATTCCTGTTGCGCTGGGACTGTTCGCGATCCCGGAGATTATCGATATGACCCTCGGCGGCAGCAAGATCGCCCCCGAATCCATCAATAGAAACCGCTCTACAAGGTGGCAGGGCGTCGGAGATGTTTTCAAGAACTGGTGGTTGGTGCTGCGCTCAAGTTTGCTCGGCACCTGGATCGGAATTTTACCCGGCATGGGCAGCACGACGGCAATCTGGCTCGCCTACGGCCATGCGGTACAAACCAGCAAGGATCGAGACAAGTTCGGCAAAGGAGACGTGCGCGGAGTCATCGCGCCCGAGGCGGCGAATAACGCCAGCGACGCCGGAGATTTCGTCCTCACACTGGCGTTCGGCGTGCCCGGCAGCACGACGATGGCTTTGATATTGGCCGCATTGCTTTTGCTCGGCTTGACCCCCGGTCCGAAAATGCTCACGGACCATCTCGACTTCACCCTGGTGATCGTTTGGAGCCTGGTCTTGGCCAATCTGATCGCCACGAGCCTCTGTTTTGCGTTTTCGAATCAGTTGGCGCGCATCACCAGATTTCCAGTGCACTATTTGTTTCCTGTATTGATCGTCATAATTTTTGTGGCTGCCTACCAAACCACCGCGGACTGGGGCGACCTGGCCGCCTTGCTGATATTTTCCCTCCTCGGCATCGCCATGAAGCGGTTGGGCTGGCCGCGCCCGCCTGTGATCGTCGGCATCGTGCTGCAGCGCCTGGCGGAGACTTATTTCTTTCTAACGACGAAACTATACGGCGCTGCGTGGGTAACTCGGCCCTTGGTTATCCTGCTCTTCCTGCTCGCGCTGGCAAGCGTTGTTCACGCCATCTGGCGCCGCTCCCGGCCGGGAGAAAAACATGAGTGACCGGCAAGTCCATTCAAAGCCAAACCCTTCATTTTGGCTCTCCCTTTTGTTTTTGGCGGTTACGGTTGCAGGTGTCGTCACCGCGGCCGGTTGGCGGTGGGACACGCGCCTCTTTCCCTGGGCCGTGGGCTTTCCGGCATTGATCCTGACGTTATGGCAGCTTGTCGTCGATTTTAGAGGACGGCAGTCGGAGGCGGAGCCGGGGCGTGAGGCTTCCATGGAAGTTATGGATGTTCCTGTGGATCGCAGCATTCCTAAAGAACTGATGAGACGCCGAACGCTCGGCGCTCTGACGTGGATTGGCGGCTTTGCACTGGCCGTCTGGCTCATCGGATTTTTGCTCGCGATCCCGATTTTTGTATTCTCGTATTTGAAGCGGGAAGCCCGGGCGTCGACCTTGGCGGCGCTGGTGTTGGCCGTATGCACATGGTTGTTCATCTGGGGAGTATTCGATTGGCTGATGAATCTGGGTTGGCCGGCACCGGCGCTGTTCACTTTGTTCCGTTAGTATGGTTTTGCGGCAAAGCCTCACTGTGATATGGACCACCGGCAGGGAACAGAATCGAGAAACCCTACGGAGAGGAGACAAAAAATGGCGCGCATTCGACATATCGCACTGTTGACGAAGGACACCGAAAAACTTGCGGAGTTTTATCGGGCTTCTTTTGGTCTCAAGGAGGTCGCCCGCAGCGGTGAGGGCGGCGAACATGGAAGGGCCATTTATCTCTCCGACGGCCATATCAATCTCGCCATACTGCCGGCGCGCAACCGCCGCGAAGGCATTTTTCACTTCGGTATGGAAGTGGAGGATGTGAAGGCCGCAGCGCAGAGCGCGCTTGCGGCGGGGGCCAGCGGCGGCACCGCCGAGCTGCCTAAGGACGGGCGCTTTGCGGAAACCTTCGTGCTCGATCCGGCGGGCACAAGAGTAGATCTATCTTTGGGTTGGAAAGTCTAACCTAAGGTATTTGAAATTCTGCATCCAAAAAGAGATCGGGAAATCGTGTCCCCCGCAAAGCATGTCCCAAGCTTGATCGAAGGAAGGCAAAGGCGCCAAGGTTCGGAGAGCCAAAAAAACTCTTTCTTTGCGCGCCTGGCACGAGAAAATTTCTTGAAGGCGTTTTGTTAAATATTCTTAACGAAAGAATCTAAAGGGAACGGGGATGAAATTTGTCTTCTTCGACGATTTTAAACTGGGCGTGGTGAAAAACGATTCAGTGGTCGACGTGTCGCAGGCGGTGCGGGACATCCCGCACACCGGACCGCATAATCTGATCAGCGGCCTGATCGAGCGCTTCGAGGATTACCGCGGCGCGCTGGAAAAAGCGGCGGCCGATGGCCGCGGGACGGCGCTGGCGAGCGTGCGCCTCCGCCCACCGCTGCCGCGGCCGGTCAACATCGATTGCATGGCAGTGAACTACATGGAGGACGGCACGCGCAAGGAGCCGGCGCCGATCAACGCGTTTCACAAATCGCCCAGTTGCGTCATCGGCGACGGCGACACGATGGTGCTGCCCGATGTGCCCGCGGCCATTTTCGAAGGGGAAGCGGAGCTGGCGGTAGTCATCGGCAAGGGCGCGAGCCGCGTGGCTGCAGCCGATGCCATGAAATATGTCTTTGGCTACGTGAATTTCATCGACGGTTCGGCGCGCGGCCTGCCGCCCGCCGGCAACACTTTCTATCAGATGAAGTCGCGCGATACGTTCGGGCCGATGGGGCCCTATCTCGTCACCGCCGACGAAGTGCCGGACCCGCACAATTTGCAGGTCAGGCTGTGGGTCAATGGCACCCTGATGCAGAACTACAGCACCAGCGACATGGCGCATAAAATTCCGCGATGCATCGAGTGGGTAAGCTCCATTCATACGCTTGAGCCGGGCGACGTGCTGGCCTGCGGCACTAATCACCGCGGGCTGAATCCGTTTCAGGACGGCGACCTCGTCGAGCTTGAAACCGAGCCCCTGGGCCGGTTGCGGGTGAAAATCCGCGACGACCTCAAGCGCACATGGGCGCGGGAGACGCGGCTGCAGCGTCAGGAAAAGGGACTTGAAGGTTTTACTCCGCAACTCACCGGCAAGCACGCCAAAGCATAGCGAGGGTTCAGGTTGTTGCAAATGTTGATCACCGCGCTCGTCAGATTGGCTGCAATCGCTACCGGATTCGGGATTCTCCCCGCGGGGGCGATTAAATTTTGAAATACGATTTAAGTAGTGTTTCAAAATGGTGTCCGCCACGCTCTTTAAATTTATGCTAAACAGTTGCGGGCGAACTTCGACCGACCAGAGCGCACACCCGGGGCAAAGTCTTTTAGATTAATAACTTATTGAAATATAGAAATAACCAATACGCATGGATGCGTTAGCGTCGGGAGCTGGAAGCAGGCGTTGCGATGGCGTCCGAGTAAAGTGAACGCCATCTTATGTCATCACCGCCAATTCGTATTCTGAAGATTTTTCTATTGACGAAGTAGGACCTAAGTAGTATTTAGCGCTCACTCAATGATTGGCGCAAGTCGGTGAATACTTCCATGATCCGCATTTTAGTCATCGAAAAAAAGGCCCGCACCCGGGCGTTGCTGCAGTATCGGTTCGGCGCTTCGGCTAAGGTGAAATGGGTCGGTGATGTCGATATCGCTTTGGAGAAACTGGCGAACCACCAGTTCGACCTGATTTATTGGAGCGCCGTTTGTGCTGCACCGGCACAAAAGAGTTTGGCCGATGCCCTGGCCGCCTTGTCGAATCGGAGCCGCGGGGCCAAGATGCTCGTTCTCGCCGGCAGGAATGGACCGGACATTGCGCCGCTCGATTCTCAACAAATTTGCATTCGCAGCTATCCAATCAGCGACGAAGAGCTTTTGTCCATTATCGAGGGCTCGTGTTCGTCCACTTCAGCCGATGACGAAACCCGATGGGACGGTGACGAAATTGGTTCCGCCATGGAATTCGAAGGCATGATCACCGTCAGCTTGGGAATGCGAAGAGTCGTTCGGCAGATCATGGACGCCGCCGCAGTGGACATTCCGGTCTTGATTACAGGCGAGACCGGCACGGGCAAAGACCTCGTAGCGGCCGCGATCCACAGACAGAGCCGGCGGCGCGCCCGGGCCTACGTGCCGGTCAACTTGGGCGCGATGGCGCCGGAGCTGATTGCAAGCGAAATATTCGGCCACGAAAGAGGGGCGTTTACCGGCGCGGTGGAGGTGCGGGCCGGTATTTTTGAACAGGCGAACGGCGGCACCGTTTTTTTGGACGAGATCGCCACCATGGACGATAAGACCCAGGTCAGTCTCCTGCGGGTTCTCGAAGAGCAAACGATTCGACGCGTCGGCGGCACGAAGAATATCGCGGGCGATGTGAGAATCATCGCCGCGACCAACGAGGACCTTGAGAAAAGCGTCATGGCGAAGCGCTTTCGCGAGGATCTTTTCTACCGTCTCAATGTCTTTCATATCAGCATGCCGCCCCTGCGCGAGCGAGCGGGCGCGGTGACGGTTCTCACGGATTATTTTATGACCCACTTCGCGGGCATCTACGCCAAGCAAATTGATCGCATATCCCCCGAGACCTACCGAATACTGCGCCGCTATCCCTGGCCGGGCAACATCCGCGAACTCAAAAACGTGATTCAAACCGCGGTTCTCATGGTCGACGGCAAAGAGCTGACGCCCGAGTTCATACCGCCGCGGATCAGAGAGGCGACTAAGGAAAACGACGAGCTCGATGACACCACCCTTTCCTTTCGCGTCGGCGTCACCTTGAATACCGTGGAAAAAGAGCTCATTCGCAAAACCCTGATTCGCGCGGGCGGCAACAAGCAGCTCGCCGCCACCATCCTGGGGATCAGCCGCCGCGCGCTGTACAACAAGATCAAAAGGGCAGAGCAGTAATACCCAGGGCCGGGCCGATGCCGCCGGCTGGAGAAACGTGGCGCGCAGAAATTTGATCACTTACCGAGAATCCGTGCTTAGCCGCTGCTTGGCGGTGGCACTGGCCTTCACGCTTTGGAGCGGGTGCGCAGTCCAACGCCCCCTCCAGGAGAGCCGAATCGGCGAGCTCGGGCGCATGGAATATCGCCGCTCGCTGCCAGATTTTGCCGGTATCGTGATCGGCGTCTCCCGCGGCTTGTCCGAGCCTGCGGCGGTGGAGTATGCGAAGACGATCAGCGACAAGACGGGGGCGGGGCTTGTGATCGCCTACGGGTTTGCGGCCCAGCGAGTTACGGTTGCCCAGCCGCTGGTTTTCACATCGCCCATTGACGTCCGGCTTGGCGATGCGCAGCGGCCGGGGAGCATCTACGCTCAATATCGGGCCCATTTGCTCAACGCTGGCCATGGACCGATCAAGTTCTATGTCGGGGTGAGAATCGCAGGAGATGAACGGAACGCCGGCGGTATCGAAGTGGCGGCAAGCGGGCTTTCCTTTGAGCAATTGAAGGGGTTAAAAGCGGCATTTAATCGCATCCGCGACAGCCAGCTCAATGGCAGTGGCATTGCAAAAGTCGATATCGCGCTCAATCCCCTGGACGATATCTCCTGGAGCCCCACGGGCGTTAAAAATCATGGTGTGTTGATGTTGGCGGAGAAGGGCGTCATTTTGCGGTTGCCGAAAACCGTTGCCCGCGCTCCGGCAAAAGATGTCTACATCAAGATCCTCACGACATGGGTTTCGGAAGCTCTGTCGATTTCGCTGCGTAATCCGTCTCGGTTGCCGGAGATCCGCGCGGATTTTCTGCCCCTGGGTCGCATCGATTCTTTCCCGTCGCGATCGAATGCCCGAGGTGTCGTGATCGCCGCTCCCCATGGCAGCTTCGACCGCCACACCGGGGAGGTGGTCCAGGCGTTGAGTTACAGGACTGGATTCGCTGCGGTGATCACCAGGGGATTTACGCCGACTGAAGCGGGCGGCTGGCGGATCAATGTCAACCGTCCCACCGAGAGGCGCTATCCGGAGCATGAAACCGAGCGAGGAACGGAGCGATCGCAAAATGTCTATCGCCGGTTCACCGAAGCGGTTATCAGAGCTGCGGGTGGACCGGTGGAACTTTACTTCGACATTCACCAAAGCTCCAGCCAAGACCATATCGACGTGGCGACAGTGGGAATCTCCGTAGCGGAGGCGAGGGCGATCAAATCCGTGTTCGATGAAATTCGCGATCGAGTTTTAGCGCATCAGGTGAATCTACCCAGGGTGGAGTTGCTTATCGAACCACTCGATAAGGTTATGTTTACAGCGCTTGGCGCAAAGCGTCGCGGGATCTTGCGTTGGGCCCGACGCGGCCTTCACATTGAGCTTCCGGCGCATCGAATACTCTACAGCTCGAGATTGCGGCGGACATACACAGCAATCCTCGCCGATTTAATCGCTTATATCAGCGCGCCGGCATTCGGTCGGATGCCAGCCGGCGCGACCGAAATCTCTTCCAGTCCTTGGTTTTTCGAGAAGCGCAGCGTGAGCCCAAACCCCGGTCTCACGCCGACTCGCCACCCAGTGTATTTTTCAGCGAGTCGATCCGGAAAATAAGCAATAGCCCGAATCATCCATCGTAAGCGAAAACGGCTGGGCAAATCCTGCGGAGCCGAGGCGATGCATGGGTGCCTTGGAGTTGCCGGCGATATCTGTTTTTCGTGCGTCCGGCCGTGCCAAGGTCGGCCCAACGTGCCAGCAATGAACAAAACGATGAAACTTTGGGCCTTGACGCCTTCGCTCCTCCGGACTTGCCCCCACCATCGACACTATGTTGCAGCTTTTCCTGACAGTGTGAACAATCCGGGCAAGGGCCGGTTTAGAGAC
>CAZILB010000057.1:7369-22259 GCA_964539925.1 uncultured Syntrophobacter sp.
TGTTGCAGCTTTTCCTGACAGTGTGAACAATCCGGGCAAGGGCCGGTTTAGAGACAAAAATAGCCCCATTGCCATTCTTGGTCGAAGCAACGCAATCGCCAATCAAGGAATCCGTTAAGACTTTTCGCTCGATCGTGCATATTGTGCACAGGGTGTGCACGGCCGGAATTCGCTAACCCTTGAAAATCGCGGTGCTTTCGCTTCAAGGGGAAGGCGCTGGAAAACGTTCGTGCGGCCGATCGAAGCACCTCCCGTGGTTTTACGGGCGTCCGTGTAAGTTTTTTTCACACGGGCCACGCGGAAAATTGTTTTGCGATACCCCTACGAACCATAAGTCGCTGAAACTGAAATGATTTCATATTCTGGTTTGCATTTTGCGTGCGCTGCGCGACGGGAGGTTAGCCATGAGTTACGTCGCGCGCAGCGCTCAGACGGATCGCTTCAGACATCTTTTCGAAGCGGACGTCTTGACAAATTTTCATTTTTACAATGTGTATCGGCAAAAGGCGCATCTTGGGCCGGAGGAGAGGTTGGCCTTTGCGGTCTTGACCGACGCCATCGAATGCTTTCAAAGGTATTGCGATGCGAAAGGACGAAAAGGCCGCGTTCTTTTCAGGAACGCTGAAACCTGGATTATGAGCAACGATGTTCGTTATCCGTTCTCGTTCGTAAATCTCTGCCAGACGCTGAATATGGCCCCTACTTATTTGCGGGTGGGTTTGATCCAGTGGCTGGCAAACCAACAAAACGATCGCAGCACGCGAAAGCGCATTAGAGAAACCTTGCGGTATCAAAACCGGGTCTCACGGAGCCATATTAATAACTGATCCCCCGACCAGGCGCCTCTGCAAGCGCAAAAAGCTGGGAAGCCACGACAGTTAACCAAGTCGGTAAACGATTAAACCACGGGGTAGCGTCGAGCGCGCCCCATGGCGTGCATTTGGTTGAAATCGAGCGGATCCGCGAGCTGAACGCGGCCTGGCGGCGGTCATGGATAAGGTAGGCCTTTCGTCCGGACCTGGTTACGGTTGGGCACCGGGCAAGATTATGCTTATCGGGATCGACCAAAACAGAACCCTGGAGAAAAGATTCCAAATCGCCGGGTACCAGGTCCTCGCCATAAAAGAACCGGACGCAGCCATCGATCACGCCCGCCACGAGCTGATCGACACCGCGGTGGTTGTCTCCGCGGGCTCCCTGATCAGCGATGCGGAAATCATCTTCAACCTGAGGGATTTTAATCCATCGATGGAGATCGTTGTTGTGATCGAGAGCCGGCGAAAAAGCTCCGACCGCTTTTTGCGGCAGTTAGTCGAACATCCCATTGAACGTACGATAATTTTGACGCGTCGGGAGCTGCAGAAGCAGTTGCTCGCGGCGTTGCCTCGGTCGCCGGCTGACGCGCCCTCCTGAAACGAGCCGAATTGACAAAGGGGTCGCGTGTGAGGAATCGATGATCATCACCCTTTCAAAATCCGGACTTCCTCGCTACGGGCGATGGCTTTCGGTTTGCCCGTCGTTTCTGCGCCGCATTTCTCGGCTGCAAAACCGGTATGGCTCTCGATCTTGCCGTGGAGAGCGGCGAGCTCATCCGTCGTGCATTTGCCATTGCGGCATTTTTTTGCGCGCGCGGGCTTTTTTCCCGACCTGTCCTTAAAGTCTGTAAGAGGAGGTTCTCCATGACGACAAAGATATCGGTACGCAAGTTGCTTGGCGTGCAATTAGCTCTGTTGCTTTTTATGCCGGGTTTGACCTTTCCCCAGTCCGACTTCTACCAGGGCAAAACGATAAGAGTTATTCATGGGCGCAATCCGGGCGGATCGGGAGATCTCCGTGTCAAGGCAATGGGGCGGTTCATGCAAAAATACATCCCCGGCAAACCCTCGATCGTTCACGAGTACATGCCCGGCGGCGGGGGGCGTAAGGCGGCGAATTATATTTTCGGCTCAGCCGCGCCGGATGGATTAACCATCGGCAACACGGGTGCCGGCACGGTATCGAGCGCCGTCCTGGGAGAAACAGGGGTGCAGTATGATCTCGACAAGCTGATTTTTCTCGGCTCGCCCTACAGTTCTACGCATTATATTTTCTTGACCCGCCGCGAAGCGGGAGCCACGAATCTGGAAAAGCTCCGTTCGACTTCCGGGCTGCGCATCGGGGCTCAATCCGTGGGGCATACCATCTATAACATCGGCAGAGTCTTTGCCTGGCTGGCGCCGCTAAAAACACCTAACTTCGTTACCGGGTATTCAACTCCCGAGCGCGACGCGGCGCTGATGGGCGGCGAGATCGACGCGTTCGCCACCGCGGACGATCATCTCACGCGCAATCTTGAATGGATAAGAAAGCAGCAGGTTGACCTGCACTTGATGATCGCGGTTCCCAAGGGACTCAAGCATCCGCAATTTGACCTGCCGGATTTGGAAATGTTTGCCAAATCGGAGAGAGCGCGCAAGGTGATTTCGATGTTTCGAAATTTGCGGCTCACGGGTTCGCCGTTTTTTGCCCCACCGGGAACCCCCGCGGACCGGATCGAAACGCTCAAGCAGGCCGTCACCCGAACGTTTAAGGATCCGGAATTTATCCAAGAATACCGCAAATTAGTCGGCGACGATCCATCGCCGCTTTTTCCCGACGAAAATCAACGGGCGATTCGAGAATTACCGCGCGATGCGGAAACGGTTGGAATATTCAAACAACTCGCAGGTCCGGGCCCATTGCCGTCGAGATGATCTTAATGTTAAAAGGGTTCCAGCCGTTTACTGTGTTCAAACGGTTCGATCCATGAAACGGGTTCGCATAGCAGGCGAAGGGAGATCGAAAATGACTATACGCGAAATCTGGCCAGGTGTGGGCGCCGCCCTGTTGCTTTGCGCATTGACTGCGGTAAATCCACGCTCGGCATATTCTCAGGCAGATTTTTACGCCGGAAAGACAATCACGCTTCTGGCGACGACGGCGCCGGGAGGCACCGGTGATCTCAGGGTCAAAGCGGTGGCCCCGTTCTTGAAAAAACATGTTCCCGGAAATCCCACGGTGGTGATCGAGTATATGGACGGCGGTGGCGGCCGCAAAGGGGCAAACCACCTGTACAACACGGTTCGCAAGGATGGGCTTACCATCGGTGCCGCCAGCGGCGCAATCGTGGGCCTGGCCGTTATGGGTGAAAAGGGCGTTTCCTACGATCCCGATAAGTTTATCTATTTGGGCACAGCGGAGCATGAAAACCACGCGGTCATTTATACCAGAAGGGAGCTCGGGCTCGATACTCTAGAGAAGCTCCGGGCAGCCAAAGGGATCCGCATCGGCGGGCAGACCGTGGGGCATGTGTCGTACGTCGCCGGACGTTTGTTCGCTTACTTTCTGGACATGAGGGAGCCAAAATTCGTTGTTGGCTACAGTTCTCAAGAAGTGGACGTGGCGCTGATCAGCGGCGAACTGGACGCGCGGGCCAATAACGCAACGTCAGTGCTGCGCCGTAACCCGGACTGGCTGGATAAAGGCCTGATGAATTTTCATACGATCATGGAAACGCCCAAGGGCCAAAAGCATCCACGCCTCGGCCACCTTCCGGAGATCGAAACTTTCGCCAAAAACGAAAAAGAAAAGAGGCTTCTTGCCGTCTGGCGCGCCTTCCGCGGCGTCGGTTCGCCGTATATTCTGCCTCCGGGAACCCCAACGGCGCAGGTGACCGTGCTAAAGGAAGCTTTTCAGAAAATTTTTGCGGATCCCGAATTTGCCAAATACTTTAGAAAAATTGTGGCGGAGGAGATTTCACCATTGGGCGCCGACGCGTTAACCCAAGTGGTGACAGGCATGCCTCGGGATGCGGAAACGCTGGGACTGCTTCGACGATTGTCCGGCCCAGATTCACTGCCGGCGCGATGATGGGAAAGTTCGGGTTCTTATCTCCGGTTCGAATATTCCAAAGCACGGCGCCCTCCTCGATACGCTCTTCCCGCTGGCGTTGATCAAGCGAGAGTCGTCGAGTAAGAGCCGCTCGCTGGCCGCACACGCGGATCCATACCGGACCGGTCGGCGCCGCCTGCGCGCGCTGCCCATGCGGGCGGTCACCGCCGCTTCGGATTTCCATATTTTGTTTTTCGAGTAAAGACGATTTCGGTGTTTGGGCGCCAGTATGCCCGCAATTTTGCCGGTGGTCGAGGTCGTCGTCCGAAAAACGAACGGAATCAATTTGCGCACGGGGCAAAAAAATTCTAGCATTCTGCAATGACAGCGATGGGGATTCCCGACGCGGGAAAATTTCGCCGCGGCGTTCGCATGCCGGCGTTTCTCGCGGTCGAAGAAGAGAAAACCTGGACACCGGTGGTCGAAGCGCCGGGCGTTTTTCTATTCCTCGATTTCGACGGTACTTTGACCGAGATCGCGCCGCGTCCCGACGATGTTTATTTGAGCTCCCGGCGCAAGGACTGCCTGCGCGCATTGCTCGACGTACCGCAATTCTCCGTGGCGGTGATCAGCGGCCGCCCGTTGGACGAACTAAGGCAGCTGATCGGCCTCGAAGGGCTCTATTACGTGGGCAATCATGGTCTGGAGTGGATGACCCCGAACGGCGCCAAAAATACCCGCGACGTTGCGCCTCCGGTAACCCATGCGCTGACCTCGCTGCGCGACCAATTTCGCCGCGCCCGCGGCACCGCCAAGGGGGTATTCTTGGAGGACAAAGGCACGGCCCTCGCGTTGCATTACCGTATGGCTTCCGAGGACGTCGCGCTCAGCGCCAGGAGCGAATTCGTGCGCGCTGTGCATTGGCACCAGCGCCAGGGCGTCGCGCTGGAGATCCTGCCGGGCAAGGAGGTGGTCGAAGCCAAACCGGCGGTGGCCAACAAAGGAGAGGCGGCGATTTTCCTGCTCAAGCGCTTTGGCGGCGACGCTCTGCCGATCTACTGCGGCGACGACCAGACCGACGAGTTTGCATTCCATCGCCTCAATAAACGGGGTATGACGATCCTGGTCGCAGAAACGCCGCGATCCACGGCGGCCTCCTTTTATTTACGAAATCCCAATGAAATTTATGAATTTCTCCAACACTTGATTCAGTTGTGGATAAACAAATAGCGCTTGACGACCGGGCGTAGTTGATCAAGTGTTG
The DNA here is from genome assembly GCA_964539925.1 of uncultured Syntrophobacter sp. Classification (GTDB taxonomy): domain Bacteria; phylum Desulfobacterota; class Binatia; order UBA9968; family UBA9968; genus DP-20. Next base: position 12,483 of record CAZILB010000057.1, read on the forward strand.
GGCATCCCGGGTGGGTGCGCCCAAGCGCAAAGGCCCGCAGCCATAGGTTTTCGGCGGTTGTACTCGGTCCATTTGAACCGGAGGGTGTGTTTTCATGCAATACTCGAAGATCCTGCTTCCCGTGGTTCAGCCGGCCGAAGCGCGCGGCAACCTGGAGCTCTCGGTTCGGTTGCTGCACCCCGAGGGCAAGCTCGTGGCGCTGAAAGTTGTGCGCGTGCCAGAGGAAACTTCACTGAGCGAAGGCGCGGCCGAAGCGGCCGACTCGCGCGCGGCCCTGGATGAAATCCATGCGATGTTGCCCGACCCGCGCATCGAGCTTAAGACGCTGGTGCGGGTGGCACACCATCTTTCCGAAGGCATTTTCGAGAGCGTAGCCGCCGAGGGGGCGGACCTGTTGCTTTTGCCCTGGAAAGGGAGCGCCAGTTCCGACGCCGTTCTTTTCGGCCGCACCATCGACCGCATGGTTGAAACCCCTCCTTGCAACCTGATCGTGGCGCGCGTCGGCGATCTTTCGGTCTGCAAGAAAATTCTGCTTCCCGTGCGCGGCGGTCCCTATGCCGATTTCGCCATGGAGATCGCAGATCAGCTGGCGTTTTCTTTTGCCGGCGAAATCACCGTACTCCACTGCGAGCAACGTTTCGAGACGCGAGAAACGAGCGATGCCCATTACGACGCGTTTATCCGCAAGCTGCGGTATCAGCCGAAGGTGAGGCGGCTGATCACGGTGCAGGGAAATCCTCACGAAGTGATTCTGCAGGAAGCGCAAAGGCACGATCTTGTGATCATTGGCGCGGCCGCCGGAACCGAGCCGCGCTCGTTCATCCTCGGTCCCGTGGTCGAGCAGATCGCGCGCTCCACCGACAAGCCTCTTTTGGTCGTGAAAACGCCGGAGCCGTTCGAGGCCTGGAATCTCAAGCGCCGGTCGATCCAGCCAAAAGCGTTATCCGAGCGGGTGGACCAGTGGTTCGCCCAGAACACTTTTCACCGCCACGAATTCGAAGACCTGGCCAAACTCGTCGATTTGAAGCAGAAACAAAAGCTCACCATCAGCCTCGCCTTGCCGGCGCTCAACGAAGCGGAAACTGTCGGCAATATTATTCGCATCATCAAGCTCCATCTTTTTGATCAAATTCCGCTGCTCGACGAGCTCGTGCTGATCGATTCGGGTTCCACCGACGACACGGTCAAGATTGCCGAAGAGGTCGGCATTCCGGTTTATGTGCACCAGGAGATCCTGCCGCAACACGGAGCGTTTCACGGCAAGGGCGAGGCGCTGTGGAAGAGCCTCTATGTATTGAAGGGAGATATCATCGCCTGGGTGGACACCGACATCCGCAACTTTTATCCCGGATTTGTCTACGGCCTGCTGGGGCCGTTATTGCGGGAGCCCGAGATCGCCTATGTGAAAGGTTTCTACCGCCGCCCGATCAAGATGGAAGGCAATCTGGTCTCCGAAGGCGGCGGCCGGGTGACCGAGCTCACGATCAGGCCGCTGTTCAATCTTTTTTATCCCGACTTGTCGGGTATGATCCAGCCCCTGGCCGGAGAATATGCCGGTCGCCGAACGGCCCTTGAACGGGTGCCTTTTTTTACCGGATACGGCGTCGAGACCGGGCTGCTGATCGACCTGTTCAATGAGATCGGCTTGAACGCCATCGCGCAGGTGGACCTGGAAGAGCGAGTGCATCGCAACCAGACGCTGGCGTCCCTTAGTCAAATGGCTTTTGCGATCATCCAGGTTGTCATGCAGCGCTTGCAGGAGAAAAATCGCATACAGATGTTCGACGAAGTCAATCGCTCGATGAAGCTCATCAAGCCGCAGCAAAAAAGTTACGCGCTGGAGCTCAAGCCGATCCAGGATCGGGAACGTCCGCCGATGATGATGATTCCCGAATACCGGGCGAGGCATGGCGCGCGCGCCGGTGGAAAATGACCCGCATAATAAAAAACCAACAGCTCGTCGTAATCACCGACCTGGACGGCACGCTGCTCGATCAGCGCACCTACAGCTACGAGGAGAGTTTGCCTGCCGTGCGCCGGCTTCAGGCGGACGGAGTCCCGATCGTTCTGTGCTCCACGAAGACCAGTGCGGAGATGCTGCAGCTCTGGCGCGAGCTCGACCTTCAGGATCCGTTTATTTGCGAGAGCGGTGGAGCGGTTTACATGCCGCAGAATTACCTCAAGGAGCCGGTGGCCGGCTTGACCACGGCGGGACCCTTCGGCGTGCTCGCCCTCGGCATGAACGTTGTCCGCCTCAGAGCCGCGCTGGCCGAGGCGGCGCGCCAGTGCGAAGTCAAGCTTCGATCCTTCGGCGGGATGAACATCGATGACATTGCCGCCTTGACGGGGCTGGAGCCGGATCAGGCCTTTCGCGCCTGGCAGCGCCATTACGACGAGCCGTTTCTGGTCGAGTCGGGCGACGCCGAGAAATTAGCGGCGTGGTTGCGAGGCCAGGGATTCACCGTTACGCGCGGCGATCGCTTTGACCATCTCACCGGCGGTCACAGCAAGCGCGATGCCGTGATCCGATGGCGTGAGCTGCATCGCCGCTGGTATGGCGAAACCTATGCCGTTGGCATCGGCAATTCCGCGAACGACTGGCCGATGCTGTCCGCGGTGGACCGCCCGGTGCTGGTCAAAAACCCCGACGGCCGTTGGGATGCCACGGTCACGGAACGGGTGCCTAATGTCGAATGCACGGCGGGCGTCGGACCGCAGGGCTGGCGCGAAGCCATCGACAGGATTCTTGAAGAGGGCGCGCGGTGAACGGACGGCGCCGATGGGCGGTGCGGAGCGCGGCGATCCTATGGCTCCTGCATCTCGGATTGGGGAGCGCCGCCGCGGCGAGCGCCCAGACGCAGCTGCGGTGGGTGACCTGGCGTTCCGAGGCCGACAAAGTTTGGCAACAGATTTTGAGCGATTTCGAGGCGCGCCATCCGGGCGTCAAGATCACTCTCGAAGTCGGCCCTCAATCCTCCACCGAATTCCACGCGCTCGTGACGCAAAAACTGCGCAATCGCGATCCGCAAATGGACGTCTTTTTCATGGACGTCGTCTGGCCTGCGGAGTTTGCCGCGGCGGGCTGGGCCCTGCCGCTCGACGAATTTTTCCCATTGGAGCGGCGGCAGGAGTTTATCGACGGGCCGATTCGAGCCAACAGCTACGGCGGGCGGATTTACGGCGTGCCGCTGTTCATCGACGCCGGGATGCTTTATTTCCGCAAAGATCTGCTCGCGCGGCATCGCTTGGCGCCGCCGCGCACCTGGCCGGAGTTGGTGCGGCAGGCGAAATTGATTCTCGACAAGGAAAGAGATCCCTACCTGATCGGTTATTCGGCGCAGTTTAAGCAGTACGAAGGATTGGTCTGCAACATGATGGAATTCATCATGGGCAATGGCGCCGCGCTTTGGGACGAGAAGGGTTTGCGCAGCACGTTGCATCAGACCGCGGCGACGGAAGCCGTCCGATTCGTGCGCGACGAGATCGTCGGCGCCATAGCTCATCGCGGCGTGCTCGCCTATCAAGAGCCGGAGTCGCTGGCGCTGTTCACCCAGGGAAGGGCGATCTTTCACCGCAACTGGCCCTATGCGTGGGAAGTGGCCAACGACCCGAAGCGCTCCAGGGTGGACGGCCATGTCGGCATTGTGCCGTTGCCGGCGTTCCCCGGTCAGAAAAGCGTCGCCACTCTGGGCGGCTGGCAGTTGGGCATCAGCCGCTTCTCGCGCCACCCGCAGTCGGCCTGGCAGTTTGTCCGGTATATGACCAGCGCCGAGACCCAAAAGCGGATCGCGCTTGGGACCGGGCGCGCGCCGGCGCGCCGGGCGCTTTACCGCGACGAGGAAATTCTGCGGCGATTTCCGCAGTTCGAGTCCCAGTTCCAGACCTTCGTTCTTGCGGCGCCGCGGCCGCGCACCCCGGTCTATCTGCCGCTTTCCAACATCATGCAGCGCTATTTTAGCTCGGCGATCGCCATTCCCCGCTCGGATATCGGTCGGCTCGCCCGAACGGCCGCGCGGGATATGGATCGCATGCTGGATTTGCTGCGCGATCGATGACGGCCATGGGCAGTTTCAAAGATCCGCTGTGGCGTTTCTTGCTGCCAAGCTTTGTTTTTGTCGGGCTTTTTTCTCTCTACCCGATTTTGGAATCCTTTCGCCTGAGCTTCTACCGGTTGATTTTACCCCTGCCCTGGCTCGGACAGAAATTCGTCGGATGGGAAAACTACGCGGATCTTGCGGCCGATCCGGTGGCGCTCAACTCGCTCGCGACATCCCTCATTTTTGTCGCGGTCACGACGCCCATCGAAGTGCTTCTCGGGCTTGCCATGGCCCTCGTCCTGAACGAGTCATTCCGCGGCCGCGGTTGGCTGCGCGCCGTCGTTCTCATTCCCTGGGCCGTGCCGACGGTGGTTTCCTCGCAGATGTGGCGTTTCATTTTTAACGACCGCTACGGCTTGTTTAATTATCTGTTGTTCGGCGACGCCACGCATCTCTATTGGGCGCCGCTGGCCGAGCCGGGGTTGGCGTTGATGTCGATCATGGCGGCGGATATTTGGAAGACCAGTTCATTCGCCGCGCTGATCATTCTCGCGGGACTCCAGGGAATTCCGCGGGACCTCTACGAGGCCGCGGACATCGACGGCGCCAGCGCTTGGCAAAAATTTCGCCATATCACCTTGCCGATGATCAAGCCGGCTTTGCTCCTGGCGCTCTTGTTTCGCACCATCGACGCGCTCAAGGTCTTCGATCTGGTTTTCGTCATGACCCAGGGGGGACCGGCGGACACGACCAATGTGCTGCAATTTTATGGCTACAGAAAAAGCTTTCCCGAAGGGATGATCGGCTACGGCTCGGCCATCGCAGTGCTGGTATTCTTGGTGTCGTTGACGTTGTCGCTTTTGTACATCCGTCTATTGGGCAGCCGTCTGATCGGAGAGGATCGCCGCGGATGAAAAAAGTCGGCCTGGCGGGATTGATAGTGGCGATCGGCGTTTTTAGCCTGGCGCCATTCTTATGGTTTGTGCTCACCTCGTTCAAAAGCGCCACCGAAATCAGCGCCATACCGCCGGTCATTGTGCCGAGTTTTCACGGCGGCAACTATCGCGCCGCCATCGAACAGTACGGCCTGCTCGGATACATCGTGAACAGCGTCGTCGTTGCCACGGCGACAACTTTTATTTGCATTGTCGTGGCCTCCCTGGCGGCGTTCGCGCTGGCCAGATTCCGCTGGCGCTGGGGCCGTTACTATCTCATGTTGTTGTTGGCGTTTTCGATGTTTCCGCAGATCGCCATCGCCGGTCCGGTGTGGCGTTTGCTGAGCTGGTTCGGTTGGCTCAATACCTATCATGGTATTGTCGCCGCCTATATTTCGCTTTCCCTGCCTTTCGCCGTCTGGGTGCTGGCGACGTTTTTCAAGGAGCTTCCCTATGACATCGAAGAGGCCGCTCTGATCGACGGCTGCACGCGATGGCAAGCGCTCAGGCTGGTGGTTCTTCCTCTGGCGGCGCCGGGGCTTTTTACCGCCGCGATCCTGGTTTTTATCCATGCCTGGAACGAGTTTTTTTTCGCCCTGATTATTCTGACCTACCCCGCGCGGCAAACCCTGCCGGTGGGCATCGCGCTCTTCCCGGGCGAATACACCATGCCCTGGGGCGAGATCGCGGCGGCTTCGACGATCGCCACTTTACCCTTGGTGGCCCTGACGCTTTTCTTTCAGCGGCGCATCGTGCAGGGCCTGTCGGCGGGCGCGGTGAAAGGTTGAACGCTTTCGCATCGGAGGAGAGACGCCATCGCATCTCTGAACATCGACAAACTTTCCAAGACCTTTGGCGATAAGCGGATTCTGGAGGAAATTTCCTTTGCGGTCGCCGACGGCGAATTCTGCGTCCTGCTCGGCCCGTCGGGATGCGGCAAGTCGACGCTGCTGCGCATCGTCGCCGGTTTGGAATTCGCGTCGGGCGGCAGGGTGAGCGTCGATAACACCCGCGTCGATGGACTGCCGCCGCGCGATCGCGACGTGGCCTTCGTGTTTCAAAACTATGCGCTCTACCCGCACATGAGCGTGTTTGAAAACCTGGCATTTTCCCTGCGCCTGCGCGGGGTGCCGGGAGAAGAAATCCGGGCCAGAGTGACGGATGCGGCACGCTTGCTGGAGATCGAAGATCATCTCGAGCGCAAGCCGGAGCAATTGAGCGGCGGCCAAAGGCAGCGGGTGGCGCTGGGGAGAGCGATCGTCAGGAGGCCGAAGCTGTTTCTTTTCGACGAGCCGCTGTCCAATCTCGATGCGACGCTGCGGAGCAGCATGCGCGTGGAGCTCGCCAAGCTGCACCGCCGGTTGGGCTCCACCATGGTTTACGTCACCCATGATCAAGCTGAAGCGATGACTCTCGGGGAGAAAATTATCGTGCTCCACCAGGGAAAGATTCAGCAGATCGGCGCGCCATCGGATATTTACCGCCGGCCGAAGAATCAGTTCGTGGCCGGGTTTGTCGGCCAGCCGCAAATGAACTTTTTCGAAGCCACATGGGACGGCAGCCGCACGCTTTGCAACGAGCATGGCCTGAAGCTGGATTTTACCGCCAGTTTGCGCCGCCGTGGGATGCCGGCCTCGGCAACAAGGCTCACTGTGGGCGTTCGCCCGGAAGATTTTCAAGCCTGCGCCGCCGCCGAGGCTTGGTTTTCGGGAACCGCCGAATTCGTCGAGGACTTGGGTTGCGACCGTTTCGTTCATGTATTTTTAGGCGGCGTAAAGCTGGTGGCCCGCCTGCCGGCGCAGCATCCGGTCAAGCGCGGCGACATCATCCACTTAAAAGCCGATCCCGAGCGGTTGCATCTTTTTTGCGGCGGTGAGCGGGTTACTGAAGCGCAGGCCCAATAATGCCGGATTCCTCGGATCGTTCATGCCGCGAAGCTATCGCTATATTTCCGCCGACAGCCACTTCGAGTCGCCGCCGGAACAGTGGACCCATCGGGTCGCGAAACCGTATCGCGACCGCGCCACGCGCCGCATCATGCGGGAGCCGTCGAGGCCTGCCAGTGGGTCGTTTCGGGGGTCCTCGATCGCTTCCCCAAGAATAAATAGATCAGATAAATTGACGGCGGCAGGGGCGCCGTTATACAGTCCTGCTCTGTACTCAGCGCCTCCGCGGTGAATGGATCGTTTCATGGGTTGCCACATAAACGCGGATGCGCAAAGAGCTAAAGTAAAAGCGGACGATAAATTCATGAAAAAAGGGGAGAGCCGATGAAAGCTGCAACCGCGAGAAAGTTAGCGGGGAAAAGAAATGGCCAATCCAACCCATCGCCTGTCGACCAGCCGGTCAATTTGGGAAAAGCCGAGATGAAATGGGGCAGCGACGTGGTCGCGGAAGTGACCCGGCGTCTTGACTTGGAATATATCGCGCTGGTGCCCGGCGCGAGCTACCGCGGCTTTCATGACAGCATCGTCAACTACCTCGGCAACCAAAATCCGCAGATGGTGATTTGCCTGCACGAAGAGCACGCGGTGTCGATCGCCGATGGGTACGGCAAGGTGACGGAGGCGCCCATGGCCGTGGCGCTGCACTCCAACGTCGGTTTGATGCACGCGACCATGACGATTTTTAACGCCTGGTGCGATCGCACGCCGATGATCATCTTCGGCGCCACCGGTCCGGTGGACGCGCACAAGCGTCGTCCCTGGATCGACTGGATCCACACTTCCAAGGATCAGGCGTCGATGATCCGCCATTACACGAAGTGGGACGATCAGCCGGCCTCGCCGCAGGCGGCGGTGGAGTCGGTGCTACGCGCCAACCAGATCGCGCGCAGCGCGCCCTGCGGACCGGTTTATGTTTGCCTCGATGTCAGCTTGCAGGAAGAGCCGCTCACCGAGAAAGTCTCGGTTCCCGATCCGGCGCGCTTCGCTCCGGCGCCATCGCCGGCGGTAGCGCACGCCTCCATGGTCAAGGCGTTGAACGCCATCGACAAGTCAAAGTTCCCATTGATCCTCATGGGGCGGGTCTCGCGCAAACAAGCCGATTGGGATCGCCGCGTGCGCTTCGCTGAAACGGTCGGCGCCGCCGTCTTGACCAGCAGCAACGATGCGGCTTCTTTTCCGACGACCCATCCATTGCATCTCGCCGCGCCCTGTTTGCGCCCGAGCAAGGCGGCGACGGCGTTGATCGAGAAAGCGGACCTGATCCTCAGCATGGATTGGCTCGACCTCGCCGGCGTGCTGCGCCTCGCCCTCGGCAAAGCGCAGACCCAGGAGCCCGCGGACAAGACGATTATCCATAGTTCGATGGACAGCTATCGGACCAACGGCTGGAGCATGGACCATCAGGCGCTGGCGGCGGCCGATATTCCGATCTACGCCGAACCCGATCAGTTCATCGCCCAGATGCTCGACGAGCTGACGGCGAACAAGGTGCGCAAGATCAAGGCGCGGCCGGAGATGAAAAGCATCGTTCATTGGAACGACACGCTCGGCGCCAGGGCGAAGGCGGCCAACGGCAAATCGATGACTCTGTGGGATATGGCGATGACCGTGCGCGAGTTTGCCAAAAAGCGCCCGATCACTTTCGCCCGCTTGCCGCTCGGCTGGCCCGGCGAGGCCGATGAGTTCGACGGCCCGCTTTCATTCATGGGCAATGACGGCGGCGGCGGGGTGGGCACCGGGCCGGGACATTGCGTCGGCACGGCGCTGGCGCTCAAGGGCAGCGGCCGCATTCCCGTCGGCATCATCGGCGACGGAGATTATTTGATGGGCGTGCAGGCGCTCTGGACGGCGTCTCACCTGGAAATTCCCCTGATGATCGTCGCCGCCGACAATCGTTCCTATTTCAACGACGAAATGCACCAGGAACGGGTCGCGCAGATGCGCGACCGCCCGCCGCAGAACCGCTGGATCGGCCAGCGCATCGACGACCCGCGGGTCGATCTGGTCGCCATGGCGCGCGCTCAGGGTTTCGAGGCTGAAGCGCCGGTGTCGACGCCCGAAGCGCTGGCAAAAGCGCTCAAGAAGGGCGCGGAGATCGTCGCCAAGGGCGGACGTTATTTCATCGACTCAGTCGTCGAACCCGGCTACGCCGACAGCGGCGCGGATCAGCGGGCGGGCATGGTGAAAAAGAGCTGATCCGCCGGAGTTGCGCGCTGCGGAAGTAAAGAATGCAATGTAAATAACTTGCGCGCCGTTGCATCTCAACGCGGCGGTAAGGGCCCGGCGCCGGCGAGCGCTTTGTAGAGTTCTACAACCTCAGGTTCTGAAAGTATGGTTCGCAGCCTTGCGACCGCCGGCGCCCGGCATGTTTTCAATGACCACGGTGGGGTTTCCAGGAATGTGCTTCTTCAGAAAGGGCGCAAAGGCCCTTAGCCGGAGGTCCCCGAGGCCGCCGGCGGAGGTGCCCAGGACGATAATGATCGTCTTGCCTCCGTAGAATGGCGTCTGGGCGTACAATGGACTCGTTACGAAAATCGAAACGAAAATGATTGACGCCGTCAGCCGGCATTTAATCGCTCCCATGGCATCCTCCTTCGCGCGGCAGCGACCATATCCAGAGTTTTCGCCGAGAGGCAACCTAACCTGGTTTTCAATCGAGTTGGCTGGCCTTCGGGCGCGGGTATATTCTTGGTCGCTGAACCATTGCCGCGCCCGGCCCATCAAGTTCTCCATTTCCAAAACCGGTGCGGAAAAATACTAAGCTTTGTGAACGAATCGTCGCTTCAGATACTGTCCCGGCGAGGCTTCCGTCACTTTCGCCCGCGGGGCGTCGTCGGGCCATTCCATGACAATGTTGCC
>CAZILB010000058.1:0-19441 GCA_964539925.1 uncultured Syntrophobacter sp.
TTGCCGTGGAGGCGCAGAAGCTTCTGGGCGTGAGCTTGGAAGGCAGCGTCGGGTAGAGAGGGGTCAGTGATCAGTGAGCGGTCAGCAGTGAGCCGTTATGGGCGGGGAAATTTACTTCGATAATAACGCGACGACGCGGGTGCTGCCGGAAGCGGCCGAGGCCATGCGGCCGTATCTTTCGGCATTGTACGGCAATCCGTCGAGCATTCATCGTTTCGGCAGCCAGGTGGGAGAAAAAATCGCAGCGGCGCGAGCGCAGGTGGCGGCGCTGATCGGCGCGGCCGATCCGGTGGAGGTGATTTTCACCAGTTGCGGCACCGAGGGCGACAACGCGGCGATTCGCGGCATGCTCGAAGCGCGCCCGGAGAAACGCCATATCGTGACCACCCAAGTCGAGCATCCGGCAGTTTTGGGTCTGTGCCAGCACCTGGAAAAGAAAGGTTACCGCGTGACCTGGCTTGGCGTGGATCAAGACGGCGCACTCGACTTGGCAGCGTTGCGCGCGGCGTTGACCGACGATACCGCGCTGGTCTCGATCATGTGGGCCAACAACGAAACCGGCGTCATTTTTCCAATCGAAGAAGTCGGTGCGATGGTTCGCGCCCGGGGAATTCCGTTCCACGTCGACGCCGTTCAGGCGGCGGGAAGAATACCGCTGCAGGTGAAAGACCTGCCGGTGGACCTCTTGACCATCTCCGGCCACAAAATTCACGCGCCCAAAGGCGTCGGCGCGCTCTACGTGCGCCGCGGCATTGCCTTCCCGTCCTTTCTGATCGGCGGCCACCAGGAGCGAAACCGGCGCGCCGGAACCGAGAATGTCGCCGGCATCATCGGTATGGGCCGGGCGGCGGAGATCGCGCTGGAACGTTTGGCGGAAGATTCGGCGCGGGCGGGAAGATTGCGCGACCAGTTGGAAGCCATGCTGCTGGAGTCCTGTCCCGATAGCCGGGTGAACGGCGATCGGCGGCAACGCCTGCCCAACACCTTGAACATCAGCTTTCGCTATCTTGAGGGCGAGTCGATCCTGGTGCTGCTCGATCAAGAGGGGATTTGCGCGTCCACCGGTTCGGCCTGCACCGCCGGTTCGGCGGAGCCCTCTCATGTGTTGCGGGCCATGGGGGTGCCGCCGGAATGGCTCCAGGGAGCGGTGCGCTTTAGCTTGAGCCGTTTCAATACGGAAGAGGAAGTCCGTTACGTTAACGACAAGGTCCCGGCGATCGTCAAACGGCTGCAGGGAGTTTCCGCTCTGGGCCGGCTGGGAGGCGAGCCGCGCGCGCGACGCGCCGCAGAAACTGCCGCAGACCGCCGCGGTGCAAGGGAGTAGATTATGGCGCTTATGCAGATTTCGCGGCGGGTCGATTACGGACTGAGAGCGGTGATTTTTCTGTCTGAGAACGATCCCGAAAGATGTTGTTCCATCGCGGAAATCGCCGAACGTCAGGGCGTGCCAAGAAAGTTTTTGGAGAAAATTATTCAGAATCTGATGCGAGGAGGGTTGATCAAGTCCAGACGGGGCGCCTCCGGCGGCTATAGTTTAGCCCGGCCGCCCGAAGAGATTTCTTTTTACGACGTCATCGCCGCCATTGAAGGTCCCATCGCCGTCAATGCCTGCATGGACGAAGCGCTCGGTTGCGATCAAATGCCCCGGTGCTCGATGATCGGTGTGTGGAGTGAGGTGCAGCGCAGCGTCACCGAGGTCCTGACCCGGACGACCCTGGCCGCTCTGCGACAGTCGCCCTGCCGGGAGTTTCTCGCATCTTCTGCTCTTTCGAGCGCGGCGTAAGCGGCAAACAGGATTTGCCGATCCCTTTGCGCTTAAGCCGCCCCCAAGGGAGGTGGGTTTTATGAGTTATGAGACAGGATTGAGCATGGAAGAGCGGGTCGCCACGTTGTTTCAGCCCGACACGCTTTTGCCTGAACAGTATTTTGAGACCTACCGGCGCAAGTTTTATTTAGAGCCGGAAAAGAAACTGATGCTGGCGATTCTGGAAGACGCAGTCGCTTGTTTCCAAAAGAATATTTTTGCCCGCGATGCCAAGGGTAAGGCGCTCCAGCGGGAAGCCGAGGACTGGATCGTGGGAAAAGGCAGCCACGGCATCTTCGCATTTGACAGCGTCTGCGAAATGCTGGGTCTCGCTCCCGATTACCTGCGACAGGGCCTGGCGGTTTGGAAGAGAAAAGCGCTCGCCGAGCATACCCAGGCAAAAATTTACCGGCTTGCGCCGCGGCGAAGAAAATCGAAGCGCGGCGTCTCTTTTTCCAGGCGGGCTCGGTCCCGTCAACGCATGCGCCGCGCCGCCGGTCGCTAGTGCAGTGCGTCACAAATCTCTTGACTTTGATGGTCATTCTGAGCGAAGCGAAGAATCGCGTCTCTTCAAATACGTCAGACCCTTCACTTCGTTCAGGGTGACATCCAAAGAGCTTTATTCGGCATCTTTACTGTAAAGAAGCGTTAGAAGCACCATACGAGTTCGTACCCTTCACCCCTGGCGGCTCACCCATGAGACCCTTGGCGAAGATCGGATTCGCTTGAAAAGCGCGCCAAACGAATTCATAAGCATAGGCATGGCTCGAAGCAGGCGCCGATCGGCGATGGGGGGATTCTTTTACAATCTACGTTACCGCGCTGGTGAATACGCGCAGCGGGGCACCGTGGCGGCACTGCCTTATCTTCCCCGTCGTTTGATAAAGTTAGTGACTTGGTTCGTGGCCCGGGTGACGTTTGTGCTTTTGTGGAAATATCGCATCCGGATGCAGGAAAACTTAGCGCTGGCCTTAAGCGCCGAAATCTCCGACGCCGCTGCGCGGCGGAGGTTGGTTTGGCGCGCCTGGCAAAACTTCGGCCGAGTCGTAGTCGAGGCCATGGAAGTTCTGCATTATCCCCGCGAAGAGATAGCTTCGGCGATGGCCCTGGAGGGAGAAGATCACGTAATACGCGCTTTGGAAAAAGGCAAAGGCGTACTGGCGTTGAGCGCGCACCTGGGCAGCTTCCCCCTGATCGGCGCCCGCCTGGCGGCGGCAGGTTATCCTTTCAGCGTGGTTGTAAAGCAGCCGGCCGACGAGCGCTTTGCGCGCTTGATGGACGGTTACCGAGCGCAAATCGGCATCCATACTATCTCGGCTAAACCGCGCCGCGAAGCGGTGCGCGGCATTCTCAAGGCGCTGCGTGAAAACCGCATCGTTCTGGTGATCGCCGACGAGTTCAAATCGGGCGACGTGATCGTCGATTTTTTCGGCTTGAAAGTTCCTGCACCCCGCGGCCCGGCAGCGTTGTCCCTGCGCACCGGCGCCGTGACCTTGCCGATGTTCGCAACCCGGAGGGAACGGGGTGCTTTGGTGCTTTCGGTGGGCGCGCCGATCGCACCGGTCGAGTGTGAAGAAGTCGAACAATCCGTCGCCGCGACCACGGCGCTCTATACGCAGCATATCGAGGCGGCGATCCGCCGATATCCGGAGCAGTGGAGCTGGCTTGGGCTGCCGCAGCGTCGCGGCCAAACGCCGCGGACCCGATGGGCGCGAAGCCAGCGGCAAGAAAGAAAACAGCGCGGCGTAAAGCACGACCCCGAAGAAAGAAAAACCGGCACTTCCTGACCTCAGCTGCGTTCGAGCTTGGAGTCGAAACCGGGATTCAAGATGCCCTTTCGTTCGGTCGCCTCCAGGTAACGCATAAAACGGTATTTGTTCTCTATTTCATCCAGATGCAGCGGCGGCAGATCGCGCGGCTGGCCGGCATCGACTTTCACGGCGATCAAAGTCAGCTGGTTCCGTTCCCAAGCGCGCTTAAACTCGCGGTGAAATTCCTCCGGAGATTGCACCCAAAGAGCGTGCGGGTAGCCCGCTCCTCTGGCGATCAGGACCGCATCGGCTTGGCGCGACGCCGTCGCCGTGCCGCCGGAAGCTTCGTAGACTTCGTTGTCGAATAGCAGATGAATCAAATTGCCGGGATTGTGCACGGCTATGGTCGGCAGCCCGCAGAGATTCATCAGAAATGCGCCGTCACCGTCGAGGGCGAGCACCTTGCGGCGGGGCAATGCCATGGCGAGTCCAGCGGCGATGGAGGATACCAAACCCAGGGTGCGGGTTTTAAGATTGCCGTCGCTGGGGCGCAGGGCCCACCACTCGCGCGCGCCCCAGCCGGTGCAAACCGCTAAAGCATCGCCGCTGTCGGGCGCGATCTTCTTCAGATAATCATAACGCTGCATCAATGGACTCCGAGAACGCTTTTGGTGAGCAGCACCGCCACCGGTTTTTTCGAATCGTCGGCGAGGATCTGCGCGCCGCGCAAGGTCTCCTCGATGTCCTCGCGCTTGCGCAGCACATAGCCGCGAAATCCCATGGCCTGAAGCACCGGCTCGGTAACCGCCCCCAATGTGGTAAAGCCGCGATCGCCGATGTCGCCGGCATAGTAAATCAGCATCAGCAGCGGGATCTGAAACTGCAAGGATGTGGTGGTCAGCGCGTTGCAACTGTTCAAGAAGCCGGCGTTCTGCATGATGATGGCGGTTTTCTTGCCGGCCAGATAGGCGCCGGCGCAAATGCCGATCCCTTCCTCTTCTCGGCACAGCGCCACATGCCTGAGATCTTTGTCTTGCTCCACCGCGCGGATCAGTTCCAGCATCTTCTCGTCCGGCAACGTGGCGACAAAATCGATCCCGGCCTTCTTCAGACCCGACAACAGGGCCGCCGCGGATGCTTTCGCTTTATCGTGTTTCATGGAGGATCTCTTGTTGCTCGTCGAAGCGGCCGCGTCAATTTCCAAAACTGCGCGGCGGCAGCGTTTCCGCCATCGCTACTGTGAAAGGACCGGGATTGTCAAGCCCGCTTCGTGACGGGCTCGGGCCGCGAATCGGACTTGACACCGAAGCGACAGGTCCTATAGTGGTCAAAAAAATATCTATGACGGAGAAGGAAGTCAAAGTCAGCAAGGATCATGTGTGGGTCGGGGCGGAGGACCGGCATGTTCATCTTGGCATCACCAACTATATCCAGGCGGCTTTGGGCGCTGTGATTTCCATAGAACTTCCGGATATCGGCGATAAGATTGAAGCAGGAGAAATCTTTGCGGAGATCGAGTCCGTCGCAACGGTCCACGAATTTGTCTCCCCGGTTTCCGGCACGGTGCTTACGGTCAATCCGCTGCTGGACGAGCATCCCGCCATCATCAATGAGGACCCGTACAGCGAGGGGTGGCTGATCGAGGTTCGCCTCAGGGACCCGTCGGAGATCGACGGGCTGATGGATATGGATGAGTACTATCACTTTGTTTTCAAGGACCCATCTTAAGCGCGTTTTGCGCGCCTGCGCGGTTTTTCTGCTGGCGCAGATTGCGGTGCGGCTCGATACGGCCGAGGCCGATCCAAGCCAGCAGAAATCCGCGGACGCTTATGCCGCGGCGCGCCGCAAAATGGTCGAGCGCGACCTCAAAGGGCGCGGTATCGTGGATGCCCGGGTGCTGGCGGCGATGGAGGCGGTGCCGCGACACCTGTTCGTGCCGGAGCGCCAACGCGGCGCCGCCTACGACGATCGGCCGCTACCCATCGGCGAAGGCCAGACGATCTCGCAACCTTATATCGTCGCCGTCATGGCCGAGCTGCTGGAGTTGAAGGGCCCTGAGAAAATTCTCGAGATCGGCACCGGCTCCGGCTACCACGCCGCAGTCCTGGCGCGCCTGGCGGCGGAAGTCTATACCGTTGAAATTTTACCGGCACTGGGCGAGCGGGCGAAAGAACGGCTCGGCCGGCTCGACATCGCCAACGTTGAAGTCAAGATCGGCGACGGCTTCTATGGTTGGGAAGAGAAAGCGCCTTTCGACGCGATCCTGATGACCGCGGCGGCGCCGCGGGTGCCTGAACCGCTTTGGAGCCAATTGCGCGAAGGCGGACGGCTGGTTATGCCGCTGGGCGCGCCGCGCTGGACTCAGAAACTTGTCCGGATACGCAAAGTCGAAGGCCAACAGATCGTGGAAGCCGTCAGCGACGTGATTTTTGTTCCTTTGACGGGGGCGATTCAAAAGGCGCCTCGCTAGCAGCACCCCGCCGTGCGCCGCGCCCGTCGGACGGCGGGAAACGATAGACCACTTCACTGGGTCGCACCAGATTGAGTTCTTCCCGCGCCAGTTTTTCCAGGTAACGATCATCGCTGCGGATGCGCGCGATGCGCTGGCGCAGCATTTCGTTCTCCCTTTGCAAACGAAAATTCTGTTCGTCGAGTTGTTGCTTCTCGCCGCGCAGACGCCAGAGATGCAGCGCGCCGCGCTCGCCGACGAGGGTCACCAGCGAGATCAAGGCGAGCAGTGCGCCGAATAAAACCATCGGCCAGCGCTCGGAGAGGCGTAATCGGGGTGCCATGGATCGTGTACCTGGAAATATAGCATATTTTATGGTGTTGTCGTGCATAAGCGGTTATCTCGGAGGTCAACGATGAAAATTCAACGAGTGCACGCGCGCGAGGTGCTCGATTCCCGCGGGCTGCCGACGGTGGAAGTGGAAGTGACGCTCAAAAACGGCGCCGTCGGGCGGGCCACCGTGCCTTCGGGCGCCTCGACGGGAATGCATGAAGCAGTGGAGTTAAGAGACGGCGGAAAGCGATATCTCGGCAAGGGCGTGGCTCGTGCGGTGGCCCATGTCAATGAAAAAATCGCGCCGCGCGTGCGCGGCAAAGAGGCGCGCGAACAGACGGCCCTTGATCGAATTATGATAGACCTCGACGGTTCGCCGAATAAAGGCAAGCTCGGCGCCAATGCCGTGCTCGGCGTATCTCTGGCCGTGGCCCATGCCCAAGCCAGGGCGCAAAAACTGTCGCTCTATCGCTACCTCGGCGGCGCTGCCGCGAAAACCCTGCCTGTGCCGATGCTGAACGTTCTCAATGGCGGCGCGCACGCGGACAACAACGTCGATGTGCAAGAATTTATGATCGTGCCGTACGGCATGAGGAGCTTCGCCGAGGCACTGCGCTCGGCCTCGGAAATTTTTCATACCTTGAAAAAGGTTTTGCACGACCGCGGCCTGTCCACCAGCGTCGGCGATGAAGGCGGGTTCGCGCCGCGGGTCAAGAGCAACGCCGAAGCCATCGAGCTATTATTGGAAGCGATTACGGCGGCGGGCTACAAGGCCGGCGCTCAGGTGGCGCTTGCGCTCGACGCCGCGTCGAGCGAATTTTACGAAGACGGCGGATACGTCTTCAAAAAATCGGACGGACGGAGGCGAAGCCGGCACGACATGGTTCGGCTTTACGAAGATTGGGTACGGCAGTATCCGATCGTGTCGATTGAGGACGGGTTCGCCGAAGACGACTGGGAAGGCTGGCGCATGATGACGCAGGCGCTTGGCAAGAAAATTCAGCTGGTGGGCGATGACATCTTCGTCACCAACAAATTGCGCCTCAAGCGCGGGATTGATTCGGAAGTGGCCAATTCGATTCTCGTCAAGGTCAATCAGATCGGCAGTCTCAGCGAAACTCTGGAAACCATGAAGCTCGCCAAGCAAGCGGGATATACGACTGTGATATCGCATCGCTCCGGCGAAACCGAGGACGTCTCGATCGCGGACCTGGCGGTGGCGACCAACGCGGGGCAGATCAAAACCGGCGCGCCCTGCCGGGGAGAGCGCACGGCGAAGTACAACCAGCTGTTGCGCATCGAAGAAGAGCTGGGCAAACGTGCAGTCTTCGCGGGCAAGGGAGCTTTCCGTGTCCAACGCGGGCGTTGAACGGCCGGTGCCCGCGCCGCCAAGGGCGAAGGCCGGGCGGCGCAAACGCGAGACCTTGGCGGAGAAAAACGCGAGGGCGGCACAGATCGCGGCGCGTTTGGCGTCGGCGTATCCCGCCGTCGAATGCCCGCTGACGCACCGCAACACTTTCGAGCTGCTGGTCGCCGTAATGCTCTCGGCCCAGTGCACCGACGCTGCCGTCAATAAAGTGACGCCGGAGCTTTTTCGCCGTTTCCCCACGGCCGCCGCCCTCGCGGAAGCGCCGCTCAGCGAGATCGAAGCGCTGATTCGCTCGCTTGGCTTGTTTCGCGCCAAGGCGAAATCCCTCAAGCGCTGCGCGCAACAGCTGGCGGAGGAATTCAACGGCGACGTGCCCTTCGCCATGGAAGAGCTGACCCGATTGGCCGGCGTGGGGCGCAAGACTGCGAATGTGGTGCGCGGCCACGCCTTCTCCATCCCTGGTATCGCGGTCGACACCCATTGCCAGCGGCTGTCGCGCCGCCTGGGCCTTACGCGCGAGCGCGATCCGAATAAAATCGAGCGCGACTTGAGCCGGATTCTACCGCCGGAGGAGTGGACGGCTTTCTCGCACCGGCTGATTCTTCACGGGCGAAAGGTCTGCCATGCGCGCAAGCCGTCGTGCGCGAAGTGCGGCTTGAGTTCGTGGTGTCCGTCCCGGCAGGCCGGGGAGCTTCCGGCCTATTTGTAGATTCTAGAATTCGAACGCCACTTCCAGCTTGGCGTCCGGCGCGGCGAGGTGAACGCAGACCACGTTCCTCGCATGCACAGGGTAGGGCGTGGTCGTGGTTTCGTACACCTCGGGCGGCATCATGGACAGGCTCATGCCATGCTCGGAGAGTTTGGTGCAGGCGTTGCCGTTGGCAATGTTGACGAATTCTTTGGACGCGTCGAGCGTCAGCTCGTCTGCTGTATTCACGCTTTCATCGAGCATGGTCGAGGCCATTTGGAAGAGCAGCTTCGGCGGCACCGAGAGCAGGCATTTGAACTCGACATCCTTGCCGGCGATCTTCTGCGCGATCACCCAGCGAAACAAACGGATCTTATCTTTGCCGGATTCGCAGCGCTCGATGATGATGTCCTGCTTGCCGAAGCGGGTGAACATCATAAGCATCAATTCGGTGAAGGTCCTGACGATTTCCGTGTGCGCCACGGTGCTGAAGGTCGCGAAGAGCTCCTCGGCGAATTTTTCCGACTCCTTGTTATAGTCCTTGAGCTCTTTTTCCAGGGCCTCCAGCGTCAGATGCTCCCTGGCCACCAACGCTTCGCCCAAACGCACCCGATGCGTTGTTTCTTGATCATTGAGGAGTTCGTCCACTTGGGCTTGCGTCAAAAAGCCGAAGGCTGCGGCGATCTCGCCGAAGCGCAGGTTGTTTCCTTTCTGATGCTGGAGCACCTGCTTGATCTGTTCTGCGGTCACCCAGCCGCGCTCCAGCGCCATGGTGCCGATGGGCGCAGTGATACTCTTCTGGCGTTCCAGGGCGTCGAGCAGCTGCTGGGACGTGATCCGGCCTTTTTCCAGCAGATACTGGCCGAAAAATCTCGAGCTCATGGTGCCACCCCGGTCTCGTGGCAAACGTTTTTCAGCGCGGCGATCATGCCGTCTTTTTGAATTGGCTTCTGCAAGAAACTTTTGGCTCCTTTCTCGAGGCACGCGCGCACGGCCTCTTCGGTGCCCGCGGAGCTGATCATAATCACCCGGGCGCCCGTGTCGGCGTCGAGCAACCGTTGCAGGGTTTCAACGCCGGAAACCTCGGGCATCACGATGTCGAGCAGTACCAGCTGCGGTCTATGTTGCTTGAACTTTTCAACCGCCTCGGCAGCGCTGCTGGCGGTGGCGACGACCTCGAAATCGCTGCCTTGCAATTGGGATGCAATCATCGCCAGCATGGTTTTGGAATCATCGACGGCGAGTACGCTGACCTTCCTCGCTTCATTCATAAGTGGGGCCTCCTTGAGTTTGACGGATGTCGCACGAGGGTTTTGCGGGTTCATTGACAATTTATCTCCGTGCGGCTCGGGCGTGGCCAAATGGCGCCGCGGCGCGCTGCTTTTCGACGGCGGCCCGAAGTATTTCATCGGCCATACGGGATAGGCTGGTGACTTTTTCCGCCGCGCCGCGCTCGATGGCCTCCCGGGGCATGCCGAAGACAACCGACGAAACCTCGTCCTGGGCCAGAGTGAAAGCTCCGGCTTTTCTCATCGCGAGCAAGCCGTCGGCGCCGTCGCTGCCCATGCCGGTCAAGAGAACGCCGACAGCATTGGCGCCGGCCGATTGCGCGACGGAACGAAAAAGCCGGTCGACGCTCGGGCGATGGCGCGACACCAGAGGGCCATCGTCGACTTCGACGCTGTATCGGAAAACCTGGCGACGCACGAGCAGATGGCGATTGCCGGGGGCGATCAGCGCCTGCCCGGACGCCAATCGATCGCCGTGAACGGCTTCTTTCACGGCGATGCGGCAGCTTCGATCCAGGCGTTCGGCAAATGCCGCGGTGAAGCCTTCGGGCATATGTTGCACGATCACCAGAGCCGGCGCATCCGCCGGCATGGCTTCGAGGATACTCTTGAGAGCTTCGGTCCCACCGGTGGAAGCGCCCAGGGCAATAACGGTTTCGGCGCCGGTCGCGCTGTCAAATGCGGTTGCGCGCGAGAGCGCCGTTTCGGGCACAACCGCCGGCGTGCTGGCCACTCGCGGCGCGCAAAATGACTTCGGCCGGGAGCGCGCGGCGGCGCGCACGGCATCGGTCAAAAGCACCGCCGACTCGTGCAGAAACTCACGCACGGCGGTGCGCGGCTTGGTGATGATATCGACGGCGCCTTCTTCGAGGGCGCGCAGGCCGAGGCGGGTATGCGGGCCGGTGTGCGCGGAACAGATCACCACCGGGATCGGATCCTGGCGCATGATCTTTTGCAAAAAGGTCAAGCCGTCCATGCGCGGCAATTCCAGATCCAGGAGGATCACGTCGGGCCGCTGTTGTTTCATCTTGGTCATGGCGATCATTGGATCGGCGGCGGTGGCCACGATCATGCCCGGCTCCAGAGCCAAAATGGCGTTCAAAACTTCACGGACGACCGCCGAGTCGTCAACCACCAAAACATGGATCGGATGCTTTTCGGCGATGCTCATCGGTACACCCTTGCTTCCCAAGAACGCGGCGCTTCGCTTGACCGCGCCGGCGCTTCGATCCCCGGATAACGGTATACGGTCGGACCCACATAGCGAACCCGCTCGCTCATCCCCGCCAGGCTTTCGGCATGACCGACGAAAAGATAGCCCCCGGGCGCCAGGCGATCGATCAAGCGACTGATCACGGCGGCGCGGGAGCGCGCGTCAAAATAAATCAGTACGTTTCGGCATAGGATGAGATCGAAGAGTCCGATCGGAGGATAAACCTCGTCGTGCAGATTGAGCCGGTCGAAGCGGACCGCGCCGATGATTTCGGGGCCGGCTTTCATTCGGCCCTGTTGGCTCCCCGTGCCACGCAGCATAAAACGCTTTAGATAGCTGAGCGGGATTTCCTTTGCTTTGGCAATCGGCCAGATCGCGGCCTGTGCCGCGCGCAGGGCGCGGCTGGATAGATCAGTGGCGAATATTTCGATCCGCCAACCCGCCGGCGGGGGGCATTGATCGAGCAACGTCATGGCCACGGAAAAGGGTTCCTCGCCGGTGGCGCAGCCGGCGCTCCACACGCGGATCGATTTTGCGCGCCCGCCGCTCGCTGCTTCGTCACGCCATTGGTGAATAATTTTCTTTCCCAGGAACTCGAACTGCCCGGGTTCGCGGAAGAAGTGGGTTTCGTTGGTGGCAATGCGATCGAGAAGCTCGCGCAACTCGGCGTCGGTACCTTCTCGGTTTAGATATTCATAGTAGGCGGAGAACGATTCGAGTCCGAGCTCGCGAACCCGTTTGGCCAGGCGAGTCTCCAGCAGACCTTTCTTGGCCGGCGAGAGATGGATGCCGGCGCTGCGGTAGATCAGCTCCTGGAACAGCGCAAATTCCCGATCGCCGATGGACTTGATGCCCAGGGCCGGAGTTGCAAAATTTCCTTGGCCGTGTTCGTACATCGGTATACGCTTAGAAAGCCCGGTAATCATCGCTGTCAGAAAACTTCGCCGTGCGGCGCGCCGGCTTGGCGACCGGCTCGCCGCCGGCGAAGTTCGCCGGGTACGGGGCGCGGCCGTTGCCCGCCGGCTGCCGAGCTTCAGGCCGGAGCGCTGGAACTCGGCCGGCACGGCCCTCCAGTTCGGCTTCAGTCAATTGAAACGATCCCATGGCTCGGAGCAGGCTGCTCGCTTGCTCGGCCATTTGCTCCGCGGTGGACGAGAGCTGCTCGGTGGCCGCGGCGTTTCTCTGCGTGACCTGATCGACCTGGCTCATGGCGCGATGGACCTGTGCGACACCGGCGGCTTGTTCGCGCGACGCCGTGGCCACTTCTTGCACCAACTCGGCGGTTTTCTGTATGGCCGGAACCAGGTTTCCCAGCAGTTCGCCGGAGCGCTCGGCCACGCGGACACTGCAGGCCGTGAGCGTGACGATATCCTGAGCCGCGCTCTGGCTGCGCTCGGCGAGCTTTCTGACTTCACTGGCGACAACGGCAAAACCCCGGCCATGCTCGCCGGCGCGGGCCGCTTCGATGGCGGCGTTGAGAGCCAAAAGGTTGGTCTGGTAGGCGATCTCCTCGATGATGGAGATTTTTTCGGCGATGGTTTTCATCGCTTGCACCGACTCGGCGACGGCCTTGCCCGAGGTTTCGACATCGACGGCCCCTTGGACGGCCATTTGTTCCATCTGGCGGGAATTTTCCGCGTTCTGGCTGATCGACGCATTCATCTGTTCGAGGCTGGCGGTGGTTTGCTCCACCGAGGCCGCTTGTTCGCTGGTACCGTTCGATAACAGCTGGGCCGATGCCGAAACCTGTGTGGCGGCGCAGGAAACCATGTCGGTGAGACGGCCAACCTGGCCGATGACCTCACGCAAATTGCCGATGAACTGATTGAAAGCCCGCGCCACATCGCCGATCTCGTCGCGCCGATCTTTCGCTTCGTCCCAACGAATCAGTCCGGAACGGCCGATATTGATGTCTTGCAGCTTCGCGGCGATACGCTCGAGCGGATGCACAACGTTCCAGGCCAGATACCAGGCGAGCAGGATGCCGAGGGCAAAGCTGGTGCCGCCGATGACGAACGTCAGCGCCGGCAGGGTGCCGCCGCCGGCTTCGGGCGCCGTCAGGGCGCGATAGAAAAGCGTCCAAGAGATGCCATGGCCGGCGGCGAAAAAGACGCAAAGCAAGGCAAATTTTTCTCTCATCTTGAAATGTCTCAGGACTCTGAGCATGACGGTCTCCTTATCGCGCTAAAGGCCTTACCTCGATCTCGATTCACCCGGCGCCGCGGCGGCGAGCACCTTGTCGATGTTCAGAATAAGAACGAATTTGTCGCCCGCCTTGGCCAGGCCGCGCAGAAAATCCACGCGCGCCTGGGTGCCGAAGGCCGGCACCGGTAAAATATCGTCGGCATGCCATGCGACGACTTGATTGACCGCGTCGGCCAAGATGCCGACCACGGTCTTTTCTTCCTCGGATTCAATCTCCAGGATGACGATGCTGGTGCGATTGGTTAACGGACTCGCCGGCAATGAGAATTTGACGGCGAGATCGATCACCGGCACGATGCTGCCGCGCAAGTTGACGACGCCGCGGACCGATGGCGGTGCCTGTGGGACGGTGGTCAGCGGGCTGAAAGGGACGATTTCCCGCACCGGCAAAATCGCGATGGCGTACTCTTCACCGGCTAGTTGAAAAGTCAGGTGCTGGGTCGGGTTCATGGTTTTCGCCGGGGCTTGACTCCTTCAAAAGTTTTGAGCCGCGGGTGAAACGAGGCAATTTTGCGCGGCCGCTGTCCGATCGCCCCGCGGGGACGCTTCGGTAGACGATCGGATAACGGCGCGCAACAGTTCGGCCGGGTTGAGAATCAGCGCGACTCGGCCATTGCCCAAGATCGCCGCTCCGGCGATACCCGGCAGGCTTTGCAGTTGTGTTGCCAGCGGTTTGACGACGATTTGGCGAGGTCCATAGAGCGCGTCCACGGCGAGACCGCCGCGTGTTTGGTTCGCCTCGACGACGACGATATATTGGCGCATCGGATTGCGGCTTGGCAGTTGGAACCAATCGCGCAGGCGGACGAAGGGCAGCGGCGCGCCGCGCAGGTCGATCACCCCCTGGCCGTGTCGCGCGCTACCTGTTCGGGTGGGCATGGGCACGCACTCGATTACGTTATGGAGCGGCAGGAGATAAGTTTCCGCGCCGACGCCGACGCTCAGCCCTTCGATAATCGCCGTCGTCAGGGGCCAGCGAACGGTGATGGTTGTGCCGGTGCCGGGCTGGCTCTCGATCGCCACCGAGCCGCCGAGCGCTTCGACGTTTTGCCGTACCACGTCCATGCCAACGCCGCGCCCTGAAAGCTCGGTAACCTTGTCCGCCGTGGAAAACCCGGGTGTAAAGACAATGCGGAAAAGCTCGGCATCGGCAAGCGCATCGGCCTCTGCGGCGATTCCCATGCGACGCGCCCCTTCGATGATGCGGCGGCGATCGAACCCGGCGCCGTCGTCGATGACCTGAATGACGATCTGGTTGTGTTCGTGGCAGGCCTTGAGAGTCAGACGACCGCAGGGGTCTTTACCCAGGGCTTGGCGCCTCTCCGGGCTCTCGAGACCGTGGTCGATGGCGTTGCGGATCATGTGCATCAAAGGATCTTTGAGATGCTCGATGATGCTTACATCCACCTCGATTTCCTCGCCTTGGAGATCCACGCGCGCCAGCTTGCCGTGCTCGCGGGCGAGATCCCGCACGGCGCGCAGGTAACGGCGGAAGATCGGTCCGATCGGCTGCGTGCGCAGCCTCATGATTTTTTCCTGCATATCGAGGGTAAGGCGATGCACCAGGGCATGGGCTTCCCGAGCCTCTCGGCCGGTTGAGGACAGCGCGTCCAAGGCCTCGTCAAGGCGGCTCTCGGCGATGGCGATCTCACCGGCGAGGTCGAGCATGCGGTCGAGGATGGACGCCTCCACCCGCACCGTGGCGGTTTTTTCGCTTGGGGGTTGGGCCCCGCCTCGCCCGTGTTCAAGCGGTTTACTGCTGCGTCGCTCGGGCCACGGCGTCAAAACCGATTTGTTGTCCGAGGCCGCGGGCGCGCCGTTGGCTAATTCAGCCAAAAGTTTGGCCTGCGCCGGCGTAAGCTTGTCCCGGCCGGCCATCGCCGCCGACACCAGTTGCCGCGTGCTATCCACGGCGCACAGCAATAGCGTGACCGAGGCGCGCGTGATCGGGGTTTGACGAGTACGGACCCGCTGTAACAAATCTTCAAACCCGTGCGCGAAGCGGGCGAGCTCGGAATAACCCAGGCTGTCGGCATTTCCTTTGATCGTGTGGGCGCCGCGAAAAATGATTTCCAGAAGCTTGTCATCCGACGGCTCGGTTTCCAGGCTGAGGAGAGCATGCTCCATTGCGGCCAGGTGCTCTTCGGCTTCGGCCGCGAAAATCTTTACAATCTTTTCCAGATCGATTTCCATGTTGCCCGTCTACAACCGTTTGACCCAAGCCGCGCCATCATCGGTATGAAAAATCAATTTTCGACCGCGCTTGCCGCCGACATCGCGGTCAATCAACGGAATCCCGGCGATTCGCAAGCACTCTTCGGCCACCGCGACATTCCTTTGGCCGAGGTGGATTTCCCTGGCCTCGAAGGCCTTCAACACGCAGGCCCCGCCGAAAATTTTCGCCCGCAGATTGCGCCCGCCACAGCCCAGAGCGAGCAGTTGCTCGATCAGAGCCTCTATGGCCAGATCGCCGAAGCGCGCGGAGGCGGCGCCGGCGCTGCCGTGGACGGGGAGCAGAAAATGATTGATGCCGCCGATCTTCGAATAGGGCTCCCAGATACACACGGCCACACAGGAGCCGAGGATCGTCGTTACGGCATGGCGTTCTCGGGAAGCAAAGAGATTTCCGGGATGAAGATAAAAATTGCTTCGATGATTCTCCGCGGTCTGCGGCGTCGCGCCTTCGGGCGAGATTCTGTGGTCTGCCGGATTCATTTCGTCCTGTGCGGTTCCCGGGCCTTCGTTTAGTCGCCGAGCAGATTTTTGACCTTGGCGAGCAATTCCTCGGCATCGATGGGTTTGAGGATGTAATCGCTGCAGCCGCATTCGTAGCCGGTTTCCATGCTTTCGGCTTCGGCTCTGGAGGTCACCATGACGATCGGGACATGACTCGTGTCGGGATGTTCGCGCAGCCGCCGCACCGCTTCGAAGCCGTCCAGCCCGGGCATGATGACATCCATTAAAATGAGATCGGGCTTGAGCTCTTGAGCTTTGGCGACGCCTTCACCGCCGTCCCGCGCCATGACCACTTCATAGCGATCCCGCTGGAGCATCAGCTGTGCCATCTGCAAAATCAGTTCGGAGTCGTCTACCAGCAGGATTCTTTTGGTCGTCACAAGGCGGCTTCCTTTCTTATCCTTTGCGCAAACAACCGGGCTTTGGCCCAACCGGCTATGCATGGAGCAAGACACTTGCCAGGCGCGAACGGCGGGCAAGAACGCAGACTCTTCGGTAAATAGCGGGACAATGGCTGCCGAAGGCCAACAAAACCGAACAATTCTCGGCAAGCCTATCGCGGTTTGTGTTGAACGCTTTGATTCAGGTCGCCGCCGTCGATGCCATTTTTTTGGCAAAGCGGCCGCTTGTTGCCAAACAATGTTTGTGTCGGCCGCAAACTAGCGTATGCCAATGCCTTGTGTCGGCGGATGGTTCTGCCGGCGAGCAGCCAAAGCAACCCGACGCAGCTGCAGCGGCGATGCGAAGCGGTTTACTTTAACGGCGCAAAACTGTCCTAAATTGTCCATATCCGGCCGACGATGTTCGAGGATCCGACCTCGGGAGCTGCCATTGAATGCTATTTGTTTGCTGGATTTAGCGGCGGCAAAAGCGTGGCACGACTTTGGCTTTCGTCCGCTATGGACTCATTCAATTGCGGTTGTGGTGCGCCTACCTCCGTTAATGGCGAGGAGAAACGTAAGTGGCAGACGATAGCAGCGACAAGTCCTCCGGCACTCAGGAGCCGGTGCTCGGGAGCAGCCAAGATATGCTTTTCGGCTGGCTGGTGAGAAGAGCTTCGGCTGACCTGGGACTGGCCGAGGCGATTGCGGCCGGCGAGGCGCGGCGCACAGAGCAGCTCCGCCGGCTAGAGGAGACATTGCTCGCCAAAGTTCAAGAACTGCAACCACAGCCGCGCGCAGCAGCGCCGGCAGGAGAGGTCGAAGAGTTAAAAGGAGAGCTCGAGGGAGTCGCGGCGCGCGTGGGATTGCTCGAATCGACGTTGCAGCAAGCGCGTCAAGTGAACGAGTCGCTCAATGCGGAAATAGCGAAGATTGGCGATCGACTCGGCGAGCAGCAATCTCGAATCGAGACGCGCTACGCCGGAGTCGAGACCACAGCCGAGACCATAGTCGCTAAAATCCGCGAGTTGCAACAGCGTATGAGCGCGCAACCGCCGATGACAGAAAATATTACGAGCGCAATCGGCGAGCTGCAGAATCGAGTACAAAGTTTGACCGAGCATATGGCGCGGTTTGAGCCGGCAGACCCGAGCCGTGGGGCGGCAGAGCGCGAGGCCGAGCGTGCGCGCTGGATGGTCGAGAGCGATGAACGCACCGCCTTTAGGATCCGAGAATTGGGCGACGAAATCAGGGAAAAGCTGAGAGCTCTTCCCCCTCGACAAGCCGACCTGCAAACTGGCCGATCGGAGAGTGCCGCGTTGGGCGAGCGCATCGGCGCAGTCGAGAGCGGCATGCGCCAATTATCGAGCGAGCTAAAAACTGAACTCAATGCCCAACGTCTTGCCCTCAGCGCGGAGCAAGGCCGTCGCCACGCCGGTGAAAACTTTGTCGAGGAGCTCGAGCAGAGACTCGGCGCGCGGCTCAGCAATTTGGAGACTGCCGTCCAAGAGAAATTGCCGGGCGTCGAAGCGCAGCGCGCCGAAAAGACGGCCCAAGACCTTATGGCGGATTTCGCCGCGCTCAAAGCCGGCTTGGGGGATTACGGCCAGGCGCTAAAGACGGCGCAGAGCCTGATGGAGAGCTTGGAAACTACCATCGGCCGCCAATTTCAAGAACTGCGGGATCAACTGGCGCAAACGCGGCACGGTGCCGAAGTCCGCGACGAGCAGCTTCGTGAGACCGCTCGCAAAATGGACGTTATGGCTGAGCGGCTGGCTGAGGCCGAGGCTATTGCCCACCGAACCCATACGTTGATGGTCAACGAAAGCGAGCAGGACGCCGAACGGCGCGAGCGATTGAAAATCGAACTCGATGAGCTGCGCGCGCAATTGACTCATGGGCCGGCGACTGACGCGATCGTCCGGGCGATCGAGGAAAAATTGAATCTCAAGATGGGCGAGTGGGAGAGCCGGCTGGCGCAAAGATTTCGCCTGTTGGAATATCGCGACGCCGAGCTCCGCGAGCTCAAGACGCAAGTTCAGAACTTGGGCGATGGTTTGTCCAGAACCGGAGAGCTGAACATTTCCGCGGCTCCGGCGCACGGCCGGGGTATTCCCGTGGCCGGCGACGCGCTCAGGACGGGCCGCGAAGGCCGCTTTGTCATGAGCAACTCGTTCGAAGAAGGCGCCGACGGGGGCGCACCGGCGGATCTTTCCGGCGGTGTTTCGCCGGGAGGCGGTGTTGCCGGTGGGAACAGAGAACAGCTGTACCAGCTCCAGGAGAGGATTTCCGCGGACATCGAACGCGCCCGTGCGCAGTTGAGGGAGAAAAGCGGGCGCTGGAAAGCACCGCGATAGTTGCGGAGTTCAATTAAATTCGAATCGGCTTGGCCGCCGCGTGACGCCTCGGTTTTCGCTCGAGGCCTTGATCGGCGAGCGGGTCATGCGGTGGTCGTTATCGCGTCGAGAGCGTCGGGATTTTTGTGGATGATCAAGTTTTCATGGTAAAAAACACATCTGGCAAGCGGCTGGCAATAATGTCAATGGGAATATCCCTGCGCAGAGTTTTTTTATGAGCGGCAAACGAATCTCGACGGGCATCACCGACCTTGACCCGTTGATCGAGGGGGGGCTGCGCGAGGGCAAGACTTATCTCGTGAGCGGCGAGCCGGGCACGGGCAAGACGGTTTTCGGCTTGCAGTTCCTGGTCAGCGGGCTGATGGAGAAAGAGAAAGGACTTTACGTCGCCATCGATGAAAAACCCGCCGATGTGGTCGAGCAGGCCGTTTCTCTGGGTTGGGATTTGGCCCCGTTCATCGAGTCGAGGGAATTTCTCATTCTCGACGCCTCGGCGTACTTCAGCACCCGCATCGGCGAGGGCGCCAATCGAGCCGTGGATGTGGAACGCGTGGTCGGCGATTTGCGCAACTACATCACCCGCATGGGCGCGTCGCGCGTCGTGATCGATCCGGTGGGACCGCTGCTTTTCAGCCGCGATACCGCGGCGCGGGCGCTCGATCAAGCGCGCACGTTGCTTTACGGACTCCAGGCCAATCTGAGCACGACTAATTTGCTCACGACCTATGCTGCGGAAAGAAACGGGCACGGCATCGAAGAATACCTGCTTGCCGGCACTTTCGTGCTCGATCTGGAGCGGACCAACGGCCGCTATGCGCGCACGCTGGCCATCGAGAAAATGCGCAGTACGGCGCTCGCGCCGGCGCA
>CAZILB010000058.1:19541-22079 GCA_964539925.1 uncultured Syntrophobacter sp.
ATGCGCGCACGCTGGCCATCGAGAAAATGCGCAGTACGGCGCTCGCGCCGGCGCAGTATGGTTTTACGATCGTTCAGGATCGCGGCATCGTATTGCAGACAGGGCACGAAACCGGTGCCGGATAGGCTTCCATAACGAACCATTCCTCCCGTACCCGCGATTCGACCCGGCGAGCTTGGTCTGGGCGCGATAGACTTCGGCGTGGACGGCGGTGCCGTAGGCCGGCACTTCTGTGACTCCCACGGCGAGTTCCGTGGCGTCGTAGCGCACGCCGATACCGCGCCCGATGCCAAAGCTGGGCGTCACACGGTGGCCGGAGATCTCCATGTCCCCGGCATCTGCGGTGCAGGGCTCCCGTTTAGCGCGGCGGCAGAGGCGCGGCGCCGGCGATGCGATTAAACAGCGCGATCACTTCCGCGTCGCGGGGGATATCCCTTATCGCTTTTTCTTGCTCCTCGGGCATGAGCGGCGTGGCATCGTCGGCGGTGAGCTTTTTAAATTCCTTAAAAAACGCCGGATCTGAAAAGGTCTTGCGCATCGCTTCGCGGTACTGATTGGCGATTTCCGGAGGCGTGCCGGGCGGCAAAATGTAGGGTGAGCCGACCAGACGAAAGGTGCGAAACAGAGTCATGATTTTACGCTCGGCATCCGTCTTGGCGAAGGTTTCCAGTTCCGGCAGCTTGTTGAAGGCCGGATGGGGATGGCGATTTTCTTTCGGAACCTGAATGATTGCATGGTAGTGGACGAGTTTCTTTTCGACGTACTCGGGCGATCTTTGCAGGACCGTGTCCGGAATATTGGCCCTGGCGTCCACTTCGCCCCGGACCATGGCCACATCGACTTCCGGACCGGAGAAGCCGGTGACGAAACGGGGATCTTTAAGCCCTAGCAGCCAGGCAAACAATCTGCCGTTGATGTAAATGTCGTGCCCCACGGTCTGGGCGCCGATTCGCAGTCCCGGACGGGCGCGCAGTTTTTCCAGGGTGTCCAGACCCAATTTTGCCATGGTGCCGAAGACATATTGCGCCGTGCTGTTGGCCGCGCCGAGATAAACCAGCTTGTCGATGTCGTAGTCGACTCCCGTGGTGCCGAGCACGGCGTTGACGATGAGGCCGGAGCCGACGTTGCCGAAGGTCAGACCGTCCGGCCTGGCGTTATGGTAAATATGGTTGGTCGCCTTGCGCCCACCGCCGCCGGGCATGAATTGAGTCACAATCGTCGGTTCGCCGGGGAGATATTTTCTCAGGAAGGGGATCGCCGCCTGGGAGCGCAGCGCTCCGGTGCCGCCCGGCTCGCGCCCCTGAACCATGATGATCGTTTTCCCCTGGAAGTAGGGGGCGGACTGGGCGTATACGGCAGCGGCCAAAACGAGCCAAAAGGCTCCAAGGGCGATGATCGTCGCGAAAGTCTTCTTGGCCATTGTTCCTCCGCACTGATTCGGTGGGTAGTCCAATAGCTATTCCACCAGGGTAAGTCAATACAGGAAAATCGAGGGACTCTCCAGTAATGGGAGCGCGGCTCAAGCCGTTGTCGGCGGCTGTGACTGGGAGAGTGGAAATTCGTTTGTTAGGCGGGCGCGTCGAGGGCGCTTTTTACCAGCCGGCTGATCGTCGAGTAATGCAACCTCAGATATTGAGCGACTTCGATCTGGCCGTAGCCGTACTTGCTCACCGCTTTCGCGATCGCTCGATCCCGGCTTGCTTTGCTTGCTTCGGTTTTCTGAAATAGCTTGTCCAAGCTCGGCCGTCCCATCAGCCGCTGTCCTTTGGGGATCTCTTTCATCTTCACTTTGCCGCTGACATGCCGTCGGAGCGCTTCTGCGAAACCTTCCACGCCCAAGAGGCTTTGCGCTTCCAAGTTTTCCCAGATCGAGTTCTGAGCGATCCCTTCCTGGACATACCGGCGGTATTTTTCCCGGGCTGTGGCTTTTCTCTTGCCAAAATAGCCGAGAATCTCCACCATCGTGAGGGCCTTTGGCGGCGCTGTGAATCCGGCTGTGGCCCTGTAACTGCTCCAGCGCCACTCTCGGGGACGGGAGACGGCTTTGGCTCTGACGGGGTTGAGCACCACGTAGCGGCACACTTCGAGAAAATGACTTTCTTTCTGCACCAGGATCCCTTTAAACCGGCCCTGAAACAAATGGCCGACCCGGCGGTGCCGTCGATTGATGGCCTGGGTATAAACCCCGTTCAACTGGCGCATCCCTTTTGAGAGATTTCCGTCCGGGGTTTCGATCACCAGATGGTAGTGGTTGTTCATCAAGCAATACGCGTGGCAGAGCCAGTGAAAGCGCTCGGTGACCTGGGAAAGAATGCCGAGAAAGCGCTTTCGGTCGGCGTCGTCTTTGAAGATGGCTTTTCGCTCGTTGCCGCGGGACGTGAGGTGATAGAGCGCGCCGTCGTATTCGATCCGTAAGGGGCGGGCCATAATGGCCGAAACTAGAAGAGTCGGCGGCGTTTGTCAAGATTAAAGACCTGACCCCCTCTCGTTTGTAGATCGCGACGATGCCGTCAAGTTGGTTTTGCGGCCGTCGAGAAC
>CAZILB010000059.1:0-1542 GCA_964539925.1 uncultured Syntrophobacter sp.
CAGCGGCGCGATCCATGTCGATGAGACGAAACCGGCATCTGTTTGCGCAGAACTGTATGGAAGCTCTTTAGCCTTGTCAAACCACAGAATCGGTATCGCGGCCCCGTGTCATTCGATGTTGAAATTGAATCGGCGCTGTGCAAACCTTTGATTCCTCATGGCCGCCGAACCAACCGCCAACTTGCTGCGCGTGCTTCCGTCCATCGATCGCCTGCTCAAGGACCCGGGCTGCGACGTGTTGCTCACGCGTTACCACCGCAACTACGTCACCTCTCAGTGCCGCGCCGTTCTGGATCAGCTGCGCGCTGAAATTCGCCGCCGCGGAGGCGGCGCGCCGGACGTAAGCGAGGCCGCGATTCTGGAGAGGGTCAAGAGTCGGATTACCCTGGACAGCCGGCCCGGCCATATGCGCGTGATTAACGCCACGGGCACGATCCTTCATACCAACCTGGGCCGCGCCCTGCTCTCGCAAACCGCCATCGACGCGATGACCGCCGTCGCCGCCCACCCGGTCAATCTCGAATACGATCTCGCGGCGGGCAGGCGCGGGCGGCGCGAAGAAACGCTGGTGGAATTGCTGGTGGAATTGACCAGCGCCGAAGCGGCTACCGTGGTCAACAACAATGCCGCCGCAGTCCTGCTGGGCTTGAACACCTTCGCCGAAGGCAAGGAAGTCATCGTCTCGCGCGGCGAGTTGATCGAAATCGGCGGCTCCTTTCGCATACCCGAAATCATGGCCAAAAGCGGCGCGATATTGAGAGAAGTCGGCACCACCAACCGCACCCATCCGGCGGATTACGAGAACGCGATCGGCGACCGCACCGCGCTGCTGCTCAAAGTGCACACCAGCAACTACAAAGTCGTCGGCTTCACCGCCGAAGTTACCCTCGAGCAAATGGTCGCCATCGGCAAAGAACACAACCTGCCGGTGATGGAGGACCTCGGCAGCGGCGCGCTGATTGATCTGAGCCGCTACGGCCTGCCGAAAGAACCCGTAGTGGCCGAGAGCATTCAAGCCGGCGCCGACGTGGTGACGTTCAGCGGCGACAAGATTCTCGGCGGCCCACAGGCCGGTGTCATGGTCGGCAAGAAGAATCTGATCGCCAAGATAAACAAGAACCCGCTTCAACGCGCCCTGCGCTGCGGCAAATTGACCCTCGCCGCCCTTGAAGCAACGCTGCGCCGCTATCGCCAATCGCCGGATATTGTTCATGAGATTCCTACCCTCAGAGCCTTCACCCGGCCGCTGGAGGAAATCCGCGAGCTAGCAGAGCAGTTGATTCCGCGACTGCAAGCGGCGCTAGGGGACGGTTTTCATGTCCAATCGCAGCAGTCCACCGCCCAGATCGGCAGCGGCGCACTGCCGACGGAGGAACTGCCGACCATCGTCATCAGCATCGAACATAAAGAACTCGGCGCCGGCGCGATCGCGGAAAGATTCCGCGCCGCCGACCCGCCGATCATCGGCCGGATCAACGATGACTGTTTTTTGCTGGACCTGAGAATGATCTTCGACGCCGACGACTTGATTCCGAAGTGGAC
>CAZILB010000059.1:1642-21776 GCA_964539925.1 uncultured Syntrophobacter sp.
TTTTGCTGGACCTGAGAATGATCTTCGACGCCGACGACTTGATTCCGAAGTGGACTTCGACAACAAGTAGTGATTAGTGATTTAGTGAGCTAGTGCTTAGGAGAAACCCTTGAGATGCGCATTTTGCTCCCTGCTGATCACTAATCACTAACTCACTGCTAACTACCCGAATGCCCTACATCATCGGCACCGCCGGCCACATCGATCACGGCAAAACCAGCCTGATCAAAGCGCTCACCGGCCAGGACACCGACCGGCTCAAGGAAGAAAAGGAGCGCGGCATCTCCATCGACCTCGGTTTCGCCCGGCTGGATTTGCCCGACGGCACTTCCACGGGCGTCGTCGATGTGCCCGGCCATGAGCGCTTTATCAAGAACATGCTTGCGGGCGCCCACGGCATCGATCTCGTGCTGTTCACCGTCGCCGCCGACGACGGCGTCATGCCCCAGACCGAAGAGCACCTCGACATCGTCCATCTGCTCGGCGTCAAGTCGGCGCTGTTTGCCATCACCAAGGCCGACCTGGTCCCGGCGGCGCGCATCGCCGAAGTCGAGGAGGAGATCGACATCCTGACCCTCGGCACCGCATTGGAAAATTCGCCCAAAATCGCGGTTTCCTCCGTCACGGGGCAAGGGATCGCCGAACTAAAAGAGCGGATAGGGCAAATTCTCAAGCGCATCGACAAGCCGGCGCCCGGCGGCTATTTCCGCCTGCCGGTGGACCGGGCCTTCGTCCTTCAAGGGCACGGCGTGGTCGTAACCGGTACGGCGCTCAGCGGCGAGATCAAAACCGGCGAGCAAGTGCGCTGCCTGCCGGGAAATCATTCGTTTCGCGTGCGCAGTCTGCAGGTCCATGGAAAGCCCGTGGACAGGGCCGGTTGGGGCCAAAGGGTCGCGATGAATTTAACCGGCCCCGAGCGCTCCGACATCACCCGGGGCCACGTGATCTGCGACGAGAAGATTTCGCAGACCACCGATCGCTTCGACGCCTATGTCGAAGTGCGGCCGGCGGCGCGCAAGGGCATCAAAAATCACCAGCGGGTGCGCGTCCATCTCGGCACCGCCGAACGGCTGGGCAAGATCACGATCCTCGGCGAGGCGGCGAAGATCGAACCCAAACAATCCAGTTACTGCCAGATCACGCTCACTGAACCGCTGCTCGCGCTACGCACCGATCACTTTATCCTGCGCGACGAGACCGCGCAGCGGACCGTGGCCGGCGGGCTCGTCGTCAATCCCTGGGCCCAACGGCATAAGCGCGGCGAAGCCGACCTGCAAACCCG
The DNA here is from genome assembly GCA_964539925.1 of uncultured Syntrophobacter sp. Classification (GTDB taxonomy): domain Bacteria; phylum Desulfobacterota; class Binatia; order UBA9968; family UBA9968; genus DP-20. The sequence continues at coordinate 2,925 of CAZILB010000059.1, forward strand.
GTTAAAGGCGCTGCACCACGGAGACCTTGCCGAGCTGACGGCGGCTTTTGTCGAAGACAGCGAAGCCTTCGCCCTGCCCATAAACTCTATTTATCAATTTCTGAACCTGCGGGAAGATGCCATTCGCGGCGGTATCGATGGCATGAAGCGTCTGCGCGCGGTAAGCGCGGAAGGCGAAAAACTCTATACCACCGAGCTAAAGTGGCGGCGCCTGGGGGAACGAATTCTCACGCAACTCAAGGATTTTCACGCCGCCCATCCCCTCGTTCCGGGCATGGACATGGAAGAGATGCGCGGCAAGCTCGCTTACGAGCTGACGCCGAAATTTTTTCGCGTCGTGGTCGATCTGCTGACTCAGGAAAAAACCCTTTCCAGGGAAGAAAATCTCGTACGTTTAACAAGCTATCAGGTCAAACTCAGCGGCGCGGAAAAAATCCTGATGGACAAGATCCGGAAAATCCTCGGTGCCGAGCCGCTGGCTCCACCCGATTTGAAGGAGATCGAAAAACAGGCGGGCGTGACACGCAACCGGCTAAACGAGTTATTGCGAATTTTGGAGCGCGAAGGTTCGGTGGTGCGCGTCACTGCCGAAATGTATTTCCTGACCAGCGCCATCGACAGGCTGAGAACGATGCTGATTAAATATCTCATCGACAAGGGCGAGATGCCCGCCTCCGCCTTCCGCGATCTGATCGGCTCCAGCCGCAAATACACGATCCCGCTGCTGGAATATTTCGATCGGGATGGCTTGACCGTGAGAATTGGCGACCTGCGACGACTCAAAACGCCGGCCCCTCCGGCCAAACAAGGCACGGATCATTGATTTGACGCGTCGATCGAACTAGACTCGTTGATTATGACAATCGGAAAAAAGAACACGGTAAGGCTGACCCAAGAGGTCAAATCCGCGGGTTGAGCCGCCAAGCTCGGCCCCGCCGACCTCGTGCAAGTTTTGCACGATCTGCCCAAGTTTCATCACCCCGACATGCTGGTCGGCACCGAAACCGCCGACGACGCCGGGGTGTATCGCCTGCGCCCGGATCTCGCCATCGTCAATACCGTGGACTTCTTCACTCCCATTGTCGACGACCCCTATGTTTTTGGCCAAATTTCGGCCACCAATGCGCTGAGCGATGTCTATGCCATGGGCGGGGAACCCAAGACTTGCTTGAACATCGTGTGCTTTCCAAAGGGCAAGATGGACATGGGGATTCTCGCCGAAGTGCTCAAGGGAGGCGCCAATAAAGTCAAAGAAAGCGGCGCGGTGGTCATCGGCGGCCACAGCATTATCGACGACGAGATCAAATTTGGCATGGCCGTCACCGGCGTCATTCATCCGGACAAGATTATTCGCAACGTCGGGGTGCAGGTCGGCGACGCGCTCATTCTGACAAAACCCCTCGGAACCGGCATTGTCACTACCGCGCTCAAGAAAGGTAAAGCTTCGCCCGAGAGCGTCAATGAAGCGATCAAGTCGATGGCCACGCTCAACGCCACCGCTTCGACGGTCATGCGCAAGCATCGGGTGCACGCCTGTTCCGACGTAACCGGTTTCGGCATCCTCGGCCACGCTCTCGAGATGGCGAGCGGCAGCAGCGTCACCCTGGTGATCGAATCCGCCAAGCTGCCGACTCTCCGCAGCGCCGTGCGCCTGGCCGAGAAGGGCTACATCACCGGCGGCTGCAAGCGGAACAAGGAGTATCTAGACGACAAGATGGTCATCGACAGCGGCATTCGCGAAGGCCTGGTCGAAGTCGCTCTCGACCCGCAGACCTCGGGCGGACTTTTGATCGCCATTGGCAAGCGACACGCAGCCAAGCTGCTCGACGAGCTGCGCGGCGCCGGCATCCACGACGCCGCCGAAATCGGCTACGCCACCTCCCTGCAAAAGGCCTGGGTGCGGTTGGTGTAGGGGCAGACCTGCGCGTGTCCGTCCCCTCGAACGGGCGACCACGTAGGGTCGCCCCTACATTTAAATCGCACGCATTTGCCGCGCCCAATCTACATTCTTGATTCCGGCAAGAATTCACCCCACCGATCTGCTAAACTGGACGCAACCAGGCTGCCGCCATGACCGACCTCCTGCGCAACCTCGCCCGCTACTATAGTATTCAAACCGATTATCACGATGGGCTCGGCCGGTATCGCGAGGCGCCGCCGGAAGCGATTCTAAGAGTCTTGCAAGCGCTCGGCGCGCCGGCGGCATCCTTTGACGATCTACCTGACGCGCTGCGCCAGCGCCGCCAAGCACTCTGGCGGCAAGTGATCGAACCCGTCGCCGTGGTGTGGCAAGGGGGGGCTCTCACGATCCCGCTGCGATTGCCGGAAGAACTGTCCGAAGCCCCGGCATCCTTCCAAATCGCGCTGGAAAACGCCGATGCGATTCACGGTACATGCGCCGATGATCCACGTGCCGCGCCGCTCGTGAGGGAACTGGAAGGCGCTCGGTACGTGAAGCGCCGCGTCGTAATCCCAACCGCTCTGCCGCTTGGCTACCATCGCCTTCGACTGCGAATCGCCAATCTCCACCTGGAGTCCCGCATATTTTCGGCGCCGCCTCGCGCCTACGCCCCGGCCGTGGAAACAAAGCGCTGGGGAATCTTCTGCCCGCTCTATGCGCTGCGCTCCCAACGAAGCTGGGGCGCGGGCGACTTCGCCGATCTCGTGGATCTGATCGAATTCACGGCAAAGTTAAACGGCCGCGCGGTGGCGACGCTACCGCTGCTTGCCGGTTTTCTAAACGAGCCGTTCAATCCCAGTCCCTACGCGCCGGTGAGCCGGCTGTTCTGGAATGAGTTTTTTCTTGACATCGAGGCCATTCCCGAACTCCAGCGCTCACCAAGCGCGCGAGCCCTGCTCCAGTCGGAGGAATTCCGCCGGGATCTCGAAGCGCTCCGCGCTCAACCGCTGGTCGACTACCGCAAGGGGATGGCGCTAAAACGGCGCGTGCTCGCCGAGCTGTGCCATTCATTACGGCGCGTCAGATCGGCGCGAAAAGAAAATTTCGAGGAGTTTGTCGCGGCGCATCCCGCGGCTCGCGATTACGCCGCGTTTCGCGCCAAGGTCGAACGCGAAGGAAAAACCTGGAGCCAGTGGGAGCCTGCGAGCCGGGAAGGTGAACTGAAACCGCAAGACTACGACCGCGGCGCCCGGGACTACCATCTCTACGTTCAGTGGCTATGCGCGGAGCAAACCCGCACTCTCGGCGCCAGCGCCAAAGCGAACGGCGCCGGCCTTTATCTCGACTTGCCGTTGGGCGTCAATCGCGACGGCTACGATGTCTGGCGCGAACGGCGGCTCTTTGCGCTCGAAGCCGCCGGCGGCGCGCCGCCGGACGGTTATTTCCTCAAGGGCCAAAACTGGGGATTTCCGCCCCTTCAACCTGAAGCACTGCGCGAACAGGGCTATCGCTATTACGTCGACGGCCTGCGCCATCACATGGGGCGGGCGACCATGCTGCGAGTCGATCACATCATGGGGCTGCACCGCGCGTTTTGGATTCCCGAAGGCTTCGGCGCCGCTGACGGCATGTATGTGCGCTATCGCGCAGCCGAGTTTTACGCAATTTTTAATCTTGAATCGCACCGCCACAAGGTCGAAGTCGTCGGCGAGAATCTGGGCACCGTTCCGGGCTATGTCAACGAAGCGATGGCGCGCCGCGGCTTTCTCGGCATGCATGTCGGTCAATTCAGCGTGGACGCCGACCCGCAACAGGCGCTCAAACCGCCACCGCGCCGCAACGTGGCGAGTTTAAACACCCACGATACGGCGACGTTCATGGGCTTTTGGACCGGCGCCGAGATCGAAGATCGAGTGGGTCTGGGTCTTATCGAACCGGCGCAAGCCGAGAGTGACCAGCTCTACCGCGCCGCGCAACGCCAGGCACTGGCAGTGTTTCTCCATTCCCAGGGCTATCTCGCCGAGCCGACGACGGATGCCGGTTCGGTGCTCCGCGCCTGGCTCTTATTTCTCGCCAACGGCGACGAAGATTTTCTGCTCGTCAACCTGGAGGACCTCTGGTTGGAGCCAGCGCCGCAAAACGTGCCCGGAACCTGGCAAGAGCGCCCCAACTGGCAGCGTAAAGCCCGCTTCCCTCTCAAAGAGGTCCGCGCCATGGCGCCGCTCATGTCCCTGCTTAAAACAATTGGCGACATCCGCGGCGGGATAAAGTAAAATGGCGCCCGGATGACTGGAGTATTGGAGTTATGGAGCGTTGGAGTATCGGGTCAACGACGCATCGCTCCCATACTCCCCAGCTCCATCACTCCAACTCTCGTAACACGGCCACGCCTATGAGGTTGTTTCACTGCCCTGCTCGCGCCTGACATGAAGCTCGCCATGATCGCCTCGGAAGTCAGCCCCTTCGCCAAAACCGGAGGGTTGGCCGACGTGCTCGGTACCTTATCCATGGCTCTGGAGCGGTTCAGCCACGAGATCTGCGTGATCGCTCCGGCCTATCGCGCCGTCCTTCGGGGTGGCGTTCCGTTGCAGGACATCGGCATAAACCTCTCTGTACCGGTCGCCGATCGCCAAGTCCCCGCAGCGGTACTCAAAGCCTCGATCGGTATGGGCGTCGATGTCTATTTTATTCGCAGCGACGAATACTTCGACCGGGAATCGCTTTACGGCACGGCCGCAGACGACTACCCCGACAACGCCGAACGCTTCGTCTTTTTTAGCCGCGCCGCCTTGGAGCTGTTGCGCCGCCGTCCGGTTGAGATCGTCCACGCCCACGATTGGCAGGCCGCACCGGCGGTCATTTTTCTCAAGACGCAAGCCGGCCGTTACCGCGAAATCGCCGCGGCAAAATCCGTTTTCACCATCCATAATCTCGGCTTCCAGGGCATCTTTCCACCGTCGCAGTGGCCGCTGCTCGATCTCGACCCGTGGCTTTTCACGCCGCAATTCTTGGAGTTCTACGGCAACGTCAATTTTCTTAAAGGCGCCCTTCTCATGGCCGATAAGATCACCACGGTGAGTCCCACCTACGCGCAGGAGATCATGACCCCCGACCAGGGCTTCGGCCTTGACGGCGTAGTCCGCCAGCGCGCCGCCGATGTCGTCGGCATCCTGAACGGCGTGGACTATAGCCTGTGGAATCCCTGGACCGATCCGTTTCTTAAGCACCACTACGGTGAGCATAGCTTGAGTACCAAAGGCGAGTGCAAAAATAGCCTCCGGCGCGAGCTCGGGCTCGCCGGCGCGAGCCACACGCCCTTGATCGGGATGATCTCTCGATTAACCCTGCAAAAGGGTGTGGATCTGGTGGAAAACGCTTTTGCGTCGTTGCTCGAGCGCGATGTCCAGTTGGTTTTGCTCGGCAGCGGCGAGTCTCGCTTCGAAGAGTTCTTTCGCGACGCGTCGGTGCGTTACCCCGGGCGCGTCGCCGCGCGCATCGGCTTTGACGAGCCGCTGGCGCACCGGATCGAAGCCGGCGCCGATTTCTTTCTCATGCCCTCGCTCTACGAGCCCTGCGGCCTCAACCAGATGTACAGCCTCAAATACGGCACGATTCCGATCGTCCGTCCCGTGGGCGGCTTAAAGGACACCGTCGACGATTACGACGCCGAAAGGCAGACCGGCACGGGCTTCGTGGTGACAAGCCATACGCCCGACGCCCTGCTCGATGCCATTGACCGCGGCCTGGCGGTTTACCGCAACCGTCGCGCCTGGATCGCGTTCAGGCGACGCGCCATGTCGATGGATTTTTCCTGGGATCGTTCGGCAAGGGCTTACAGCGAGCTCTACCAGCGCTTAATGACTTAGAAAGGGGAACCGAAGAGAGGACGATGATGTACGTTCTGGGAATCATAATGGCGGGCGGACGCGGCGAGCGGCTTGGTCCTCTAACCCAACATCGAGCGAAACCGGCCGTGCCCTTCGGCGGGCGGTATAGGATCATCGACTTCGTACTGTCGAATTTCATAAACTCGGGGATCTTGTCGATCTACGTCGTCACTCAGTTCAAAGCGCAGTCGCTTTTGGAGCACCTCGACCGCGGCTGGCGTACCAGCGATTTTCTCGGCGAGCATTTCGTGATTCCGGTGCCGGCGCAGATGCGCTCCGGCGAGGAATGGTATCAAGGCACGGCGGATTCGGTGTATCAAAACCTTTATCTGCTCGAACGGCACAATCCAAAACTGGTCGCGGTCTTCGGCGCCGATCATATCTATCGCATGAACGTACGGCAGATGATCGACGATCACCAGAAAAAATCGGCCGACGTCACGATCGCGGCGCTGCCGGTCAAGATCGAGGAGGCTTCCCAGTTCGGCGTGCTCGAGGTCGATGCCGATTGGCGCATCGTCGGTTTTCAGGAAAAGCCCAAGGCGCCAAAATCGATACCTGGCGAACCCGGCCTGGCGCTGGTCTCCATGGGCAACTATCTGTTCAACTGCGAAGTGTTGATCGATGCCCTCAAGGACGACGCCGCGAAACCCGCGAGCGATCATGATTTCGGCAAGGACATTCTGCCGGCTCTGGTGAGGACCGGCGACGTCTACGCTTATGATTTTCGCAAAAACCGCGTACCCGTGCCGTCCAAAGGCGAAGAGCCGAGCTACTGGCGCGACCTGGGCACCATCGACGCCTACTACGACGCCAGCATGGATCTCTGTTCCATCGATCCGTCGTTTAATCTTTACAACCGTAGTTGGCCGCTCCGCACCGTCGGTTATGCCGACCCGCCGGCGAAATTCGTCTTTGACTGGAATGACCGCCAGGGCATGGCCGTCAACTCCATCGTCGCCGAAGGCACCATCATCAGCGGCAGTCTGGTTCATAACTGCGTGGTCGGCAGAAATGTCCGCATCCACAGCTACAGCAATGTCGAAGACTCGGTGATCATGGACTGGGTGGAGATCGGCCGAAACTGCAATATTCGCCGCGCCATTATCGACAAGGCCAATGTCATCCCATCGGGCACGGAGATCGGCTACGACCTCGAAAAGGACCGTGAGCGTTACACCGTGACGTCGAGCGGTATCGTGGTGCTGCCGCGCGGCCCGCGCAAGACCACCTGGGTCATGACCAATCCATAAAGTGATGACGCACGGAAAGGAAACTTCGCCGTAGGGCGACCGATCGGACCGCGCCATCGCCAAGCCGCCCATGGAAACTTATATCTGTATTCACGGCCATTTTTACCAGCCGCCCAGGGAAAACCCCTGGCTCGAGGCGATTGAGCTGCAAGACTCGGCGGCTCCCTATCACGATTGGAACGAACGGATCGCCGCCGAATGCTATGCGCCAAATTCCGTGTCGCGGATCCTCGATGACCGCGACCGCATCGTGAAATTGGTCAACAACTACGCCAAGATCAGCTTCAATTTCGGCCCGACTCTGCTCTCCTGGCTCGAAGCCGAAGCACCGGAAGTTTACGCCGCGATATTGGCGGCGGATCGCGAGAGTCAACAACAATTTTCCGGCCATGGCTCGGCGCTGGCGCAGATTTACAATCATCTCATCATGCCCCTCGCCAACAGCCGTGATCGTGCCACGCAGATCCTATGGGGCATCCGCGATTTTGAAAAGCGATTCAAGCGGGCGCCCGAGGGGATGTGGCTGCCGGAAACCGCGGTCGATCTCGAAACCCTGGAGTTGCTCGCCGAGCATGGCATTCGCTTCACCATCCTGGCGCCGCACCAAGCCGCGCGGGTGCGCCCGCTCGGCGCGCGCCAATGGGCGGAGCTGAACGGCGCGCCCATCGATTCCACGGGCGGCGCCTACCGCCAGCTCTTGCCGTCGGGGCGATCCGTCGCGCTGTTCTTTTACGACGGTGCGACCGCACGCGCGGTGGCCTTTGAAGGCGCGCTCGCCCACGGCGAGCGATTGATCAAAAAGCTAATGGCGATCTTCTCCCCCTCGCGGAGTGGACCGCAACTCGCCCATATCGCCACCGACGGGGAAAGCTACGGGCACCACCATAAATTCGGCGATATGGCGCTCGCCTACGTCCTGGACCAGATCGAAGCCCGGCAGCTGGCGCGTTTGACAAACTACGGCGAATTTCTGGCCATGCATCCGCCGACCCATGAAGTGGAGATCATCGAGAAAAGCTCCTGGAGCTGCGCTCACGGCGTCGACCGTTGGTGGAGCGACTGCGGCTGCCATACCGGCGCCCACCCCGGTTGGAATCAAAAGTGGCGCACGCCGCTGCGCGATGCGCTCGATTGGCTGCGCGACAACATCGCGCCGAGCTGGGAAGCGAAGGCCCGCACGCTCCTGAAGGCCCCCTGGACTGCCCGCGACGACTACATCGACGTTGTGCTCGATCGATCGCCGGACACTTTGCAGAATTTTTTGGCGCGCCATGCCGTTCGACCCCTGACGGCCACAGAGATCACCGCGGCGCTTAAACTGCTCGAGCTGCAACGCCACGCCTTGCTCATGTACACCAGCTGCGGCTGGTTTTTCGACGACATCTCCGGCCTTGAAGCGGTGCAGGTGTTGCGTTTCGCCGGACGCACCATCCAGTTGGCCCAAGAATTGTTCGGCGATTCGCTGGAAGCGAACTTCACCCGGTTACTCTCGGCGGCCGAAAGCAATGTGCTCGAGGAAGGCGACGGCGCGAAGATTTACAAACGCCAGGTGGTGCCGGCAAAAGTGGACTGGCAAAGGCTCGCCGCCCACTATGCCGTGACCTCCCTGTTCGAAGATTTTCCCAGGGAAAAAGACATGTACTGCTACCGCTCCGAGCTGCTGGACCACCAGCTCCTGACCGCCGGGCGGGCGCGCTTGGTTTTCGGCCGCGCCCGCCTCGCGTCCACACTCACACTGGAGACCGAGCAGCGCCACTTCGGAGCGCTCCATTTGGGCGACCACCATATCAGCAGCGGCGTGGCCGCAAGACTCGACGAGGAAGCTTACCGCAGGGCGATCGACGACGCCTCGCAATATTTTAGCCGCGCCGATTTCGCCGGTGTTCTTCGGATCATGGGACAGACCTTCGGCGAGTCGAACTATTCGATCCACTCGCTGTTCCGCGATCAGCGCCGCACAATTTTAAACACTATTTTGGCCGCCAGCTTGAGCGAGGCCGAAGCCCTTTACCGGCAGATTTACGAGCCGCGGGCCCCCTTGCTGCGCTTTTTGACCGACCTGAATGTGCCTTTGCCCAGGGCGTTTTCCGCCGCCGCCGAGATCGCTCTGAACGGTTATCTGCGCGCCGCCTTCGAGCGCGACCCAATCGAACCCGAACGGATTCGGCGCCTCATCGAGATTGCCGGGGTCGAAGGCATCGCGCTGGACGCGCAAGCGTTGGAGTTTGCCTTTCACCGATCGCTGGAGCGTCTGGCGGCGCGCTTTGCCGGCGAGCCGAGTTTGGCAAATCTGGAGAGCCTCTCGTCGGCCGCCAGTTTGCTCGGCGAATTGCCCTTCGCTGTAAATCTGTGGAAGACGCAGAACCTTTATTACACCGCGCTAAAAGAAGTTTATCCCGCTCGGGCAAACGATCGCGCCGACCCCGCACTTTGCTCCTGGCTCGCCGCCTTCGAAGATCTCGGCCGCAGGTTCGGCGTCAAAGTACCGTAATGAATTCCTCAAACCCCCGGGAACGCCGCGGCGTTGGAATCGAAGAACGTCATATAATCGATGCGCGTCGGCGAGAGGCCCTGTTCGTAGGCGTATTGGGTCATTGCTTGCAGCACGGTCCGATTATTCTCGATGTTGTACGCCCAATAGTTTTCACCCATCAGCTCGCGCTGCTCGGCCACGGCGGCGGCGATCCACGAGTAAGCGATCACCTGCGGGTCTGATCCTTCGAGACGCTCGAACGCGATATCCCGCGACCGGCGGAACGCTTGCAGCAGCGCCACCGGCGCGCCGGGATGGCGTTCGACGAACGCTTGCTTAAGCGTGACGATGTGGCTGGTGGGAAAGATGCCGGTTTTGCGAAAATAGTTTTGTTCTTCGCTGCGGTAGTCGCGAAACAATCGACGCGTGCGCGGATCGCGCGCCGAGATCGACGGTAAAATATTCGGACCGATCACCGCGTCTATCTTGCCGTCAACTAGTAGTCGGTCCAGCAAATGATCCGCATCGCCGCCGCTTTCGATCTTCTCGATGCGTATGCCTTCGGCCACGCCTTCTTTCTTTACCCGCAGCGAACGCCAATGGATTTTTTTAAGATCGACGCCGTAGTGATGCTGCAAGGCGCCGCGCGCCCAGACGCCCGCCGTGTTGTCCCACTGCATGATACCGACGCGCCTGTCTTCTAGGTCCTTGGCCGTCTCGATGCCGGCCCGGCTATTGACGAAAATGTAGGCCAGGCGGAACTTACGGTTGGGAAACGCCGGGATGGAAACATGCGGCGCGTCCTGCGCATACGCGCGCACCCGTGCCGCAAAACCGCAGTCCCAGGCGTCTGCCGAGTCTTCATCGGCAACAAACTCCCAATCGAAGCCTTCGATTTTTACCGTGCCGTCGGTGATCGGAAGGTTGGTATCGATGGTCGGCTCGCGAAAGTAAAATTGCAGTTTAGGATTCGCCATGGCTCGCTCCTTTGCATCGATTCGGCAACATATATCGACAAGCCGACTGAGTTCAATCGCGCCGGAATCCCTCGCTCACTCCAACTCGACCCGGGTGTCGTGCGTCATAAATCTCTTGACTTTGACGGTCATTCTGCGCAAAGCGAAGAATCTCGTCTTCTCAAACACCTGAGACCCTTCACTTTGTTCAGGGTGACAACTGAAAACCTTTCTTCGGCATCCTTAATGCAACGAAGCGTTGGAAACGCCACCCTCGCTTGACACGTTGAAGGGACTCGAATAGTTAGAATCAGTCAGTACCCGGCGAAAGGATCTCCCCATGCCACGTCAATATAAATGCATTTCCGGCGACGGCCATATCGACCTCAATCCGGATATCTGGCGCGACCGCGTGCAGGCGAAATACCGCGACCGCGCGCCCAAGCGCGTCAAGATGCCGAACGGTTCCGACGCGGTGGTGATCGACGGCGGCAAGCCGAACACCATCGGCATCACCCGCAGCGTGCGGGTCGCCCATTCCGACTTGGCCAAGCAGGTGCCGACCTTCGAGACCTGCGCCGGCACCGGTACGCCCGAACAGCGGCTGGCGGAGCAAGATCAGGACGGCATCGACTGCGAGATTTTGTTTTCTCAGATCACCTTCGTTTTGCGCCAGACTAAAGACGACGACCTCTACCGCGATTGCATCCGCGCCTATAACGAATTTCTCGGCGAGGAGTACATGGCCCCCGCCCCGGATCGCCTGGTTTGCATGGGCACCTTGCCGACCACCGGCGTGGACGACGCGATCAAGGAAACGGAGCGCTGTGCCAAACTCGGCATGAAAGGGGTCAAGCTTGACCGCTACCCGAGCGGCAAGAGTTATCCGACGCCCGAAGATGACGAGTTCTGGGCGGCGGCGCTCGATCTCGGCATGGCGCTCACCAACCACAACAACGGCAACATGGGTTCCGGCAAAGGCGAGCCTGATTTTCTCTACGCCAATGATCCCGGTCACGATGTGCACCAGAAAGACGCGTTTAAATTTTTCACCCGTTTCACCAACGATGGTATGACCGCTTCGCTGCAAATGGCCTTCGCGGGAGTTTGGGATCGCTTTCCCAAACTCGAATTCTACTGGGCGGAAACCATGATCGGCTGGCTGGAATACGGACTCTGGCAGGTTGATGATCATTACCGGCGCTACATGGGCATGATCCATGAAGCCTGGGGTCTACCCAGGTTGGTCCGTATGCCCAGCGAATATTTGAAAGACCGCAATTACTGGGGTTTTCTCCGCGATCCGGTGGGCATCAAACGGCGCCGGTGCATCGGCTATGATAAGATCATGTGGGGCACCGACTTCGCCCACGCGGCGAGCGACTTTCCAAATTCGCAAAAATATCTGGCGGAAGATTTTGCCGGCGTGCCGGAAAACGAACTGCGCGCGATGTTGGTGGATAACTGCGTAAGATACTTTCGGCTCGATCAATAATAAACGTCTTCTTGTCTGACCTTGAACGTTTGAACAAAATACTTGGTTCAAGGTTCAAAAGTTCAAAGTTCAAGGTAAATACTCAAACGGCAGAGATGGAGATCGAACTGTGACCGATGTAGGCACCACCCGCGAAGACCTGGAACGTTTTCTCGCCGAGCACCATCTGGTTGGCGCCGGGCTCAGGCGCGACGGGCGCGTGGCGCCGCGTAAGGGCCCTACGGCCGCGCACTGGAAATGGCGGGGCATCTACGATGGGCTCATGCGCTCGGGGGAGATCGTCACCGTGGGGCCGGGCGGCATGACCGGTATGCGCTCGGTGGTCGGTATCGAAGCCAAGGATTTTCCCATCTGGATGAACGCGCAAATCTTAATGCCCGGCGAGCGCACGCAGTGCCATCGCAATCTTCGCAGCGAAACCCGGCTTGTTTGCCAAGCTCCCAAGGATGCGGTGTTTGTCTGCGAATACGAAGCCTACCCGATGGAACGGGGCGACGTGGTGATCAGCCCGGCTTGGACCTTTCACGATCACTGGAATAAAGACACAACGCCCGCAATCTGGATCGACGGCTACGATAACGGCTACAACCCCAACGTCAATATCAACGAGCGTTTTCCCGACGATAATCCCTACGAAGAGGTGAAAAAGCCCGCAGGATACGGCCAGCGCACTTTCGGGCTCGCTCGACCGATCGCGCAACAGGCGCCGTTTCCGCTGCCGCCGGTGCGTTATCCCTGGGCAGACACGTCCGCAGCTTTGACGGCGCTGCGCGAGAATGGCGAAAGCGACCCTTATGACGGCGTCATGATCATGCTCGCCAGCCCGGTGGACGGCGGCCCGACGTTGCCGACCATCGCCTGGCAGGCACAGCTGCTTGCGAAAAAACAAAAGACGCTGCCCCACCGCCACAACAGTACGACATTTTACTTCGCCTTCGAAGGCGCGGGAGCCGTAGTCATTGACGGAGTGCCCTTGGAATACGGCAAAGGCGATATCTTCGCCGTTCCGCCCTGGACCTGGCACCATCATGAGAACACCAATAACGACGACACGATTCTTTTCTCCATCGACGACTGGCCGGCGATGAAAGCGCTCCGCTTCTATATGAAAGAAGACGCGAAAGGCTTTTGACTCGGCCTCACCATGATGTTTACCGCGCCATCACGTAGGGGTTTCAAACCCCTACCTCGTTAATGCGATCAACCAACCGGTTGTGGCGACTTGCGCGACTTTCATATAAGAGAATCAGGGCCATGGCCAAGAGTTCTATTACCCCGGAACGATCGTGCGCCGCTGCGACCGACCGCCCAAGCGCCGCCTCCGGGAAAATCGCGGTCAGCCTTCGTGGGTTGTGGAAAACCTACCCCGGCAGCTCGAACCCAGCGGTCCAAGACTTATTCCTGGACGTTTACGACGGCGAGATCCTCACCCTGCTCGGTCCGAGCGGCTGCGGCAAGACCACCACCCTGCGCATGGTCGCCGGCCTGGAAACACCCGACGCCGGCGATATATTTTTCGGTGAGCAGGCCGTGGTGCTGAGCTCGAGCCGGCTGAACCTGCCGCCCAATAAACGCAACGTCGGCATGGTGTTTCAATCCTACGCGATTTGGCCGCACATGACGGTGACAGAAAACGTCGCCTTTCCCCTCAAAGCGCGCCGTTTTCCAAAAAGCGAGATCAAGGAACGCGTTCGGCGCGCCCTTGAGCTTGTCGGACTTGTCGGATTCGAAGACCGGCCCGGCCCGCTCTTGAGCGGCGGCCAGCAGCAGCGCGTCGCCTTCGCCCGCGCCCTGGTCACCGAGCCGCGAGTGCTGCTGTTGGACGAGCCCTTCAGCAACCTGGACGCCAAGCTGCGCGAACAAATGCGCGTCGGCGTGAAGCTGTTACAAAAGCGCTTGAACATCGCCATGCTTTTTGTCACCCACGATCAGATCGAAGCCCTCAGTCTGTCGAATCGAATCGCGCTCATGAACTTCGGCGTCGTCCAGCAACAGGGCGATCCGCGCCTGCTTTATGAGCAGCCCGCCAATGAATTCGTGCGCGATTTTGTCGGTCGGACCCTGCTGTTCACGGGCAACGTCCAATCCAGCCACCCTTCCGGCCAGATGGCCATCGCGGTTGCCGGCGCCCCGGACTGTGTCGTTTTCGGCCGCAGCTACCATCCCGACGGCGTCAAGAGCGGCGCGAAGGTCTACATCGGAGTGCGTCCCGAGGATGTGGAAATTCTGCCAGCGCATGGTCCCACGCCGCCGCCGGGGATGATCGGTGGTAGAGCCCAGACCGCTTTGTTCGTCGGCGAGCGTATCGAGTATCAAATCGAGGTCGATGGCCAGGGGATTATCTTTATATACGGCGATCGGCACAGGCCCGTGGAGGAAGGCAGTAAAGTATGGCTGAAGCTACGTCCGGATGGCCATAGCGCGTGGGCGTCGGACTGGTCCCACAGGGGAGAATGAACGCGCAAGGAGGAAAAGAACATGACGGTCGGAGAAAAATTTGGTTGGTTGAGCGAACGCCTCGCGATCCTATGGCTCCTATTTGGTCTATGGGCTTTATTTCCAACTGCAGCCGTCGGCGGCGCGGCGCAAACCTTCGAGCAGGAGTGGGCGAAACTGATCGAGGCCGCGAAACAGGAAGGCACGCTGGCCATCGCCTCCGGCGGGGCTCCGTCGCGCCAGTATCGCCCGGTGGTGGACGCTTTTTCAAAAAAATTCGGCATTAAAGTCGCGGTGTCGACGGGCAACGCCACCGACACGGTCAACCGCGTTCTGGCAGAGCGCAAGGCCGGCAAATATACCGTCGATGTCGCGCTGATCAGCTCGCGGGAAAACAACCAGCGACTGGTTCCCTCCGAATCCCTGGTGCCGTTTGCTCCCTTGCTCATCCACCCGGAAGTGCTCGACAAGTCCGCCTGGTTTCTCGGCCGCCACTGGTACGCCGACAGGTTTTCCAAGTTCACGTTCATTTACCATACGACGAAAGAGGATCAGTACGAACTCTGGTATAACACGGATAAAATCAATTCCGCCGAGATTGCGACCATCAATAAACAATCGGATTATTTTGATCCGCGCTGGAAGGGCAAGATGGCGGGTCAAGGCATGGGCGACCCTTCGGGAATTCGCCAGATGATCGACAGCTATTTCGAGCCTGACCGCGGCCCGGAGTGGGTGCGCACTTACCTTCTCGACGCCGGCATCACATTTACCGACGACCGGCGCATCCTCGAAACCTGGTTGGTCAGCGGTCGCTATCCGATTCACGCCGTCGCCACCGGCACCGAGGAATACCACCGGCTGTCACGAAAAGGCCTGCCGATAAAACAAGTTATGTTGCCCAAACAGATCGGCTTGATTCGCGCCGGCGGCTCCGGCTGCTGCATTTCGGTGTTTAGCCACGCGCCGCGCCCCAACGCCGCCAAGCTGTTCGTCAACTGGTTTCTTTCAAAGGAGGGACAGACTCTGACGCACACGACGATCCCGGCGATCGACCGCTCGTCTCTGCGCGCCGATATTCCGCTCGGCGAAGTCACACCCGAGCAGCGGCGCGAACCGGGCAAAGCCTACGCGTTTCCCGATGCCGATCCGGGGATGGGCGCAAAGCAGGAAGAAACGCAAAAATGGATCTTGAAACTCTGGGAGTCGAGGCAAAAGTAATCGAGACGTTCAGATCGTTCAACCGCTGCGCTCTGTTGAACCCCCACCTCTTTCCTCCCCCGCGACGCGGGGGAGGATGTAAGGAGGGGGCTTGATCGGTTTGAACGGCTTGAACTCGTTGAACGAGTAGTTTCCCGTGCAGCCGTCGTCCGCAATCGATCAGCTGGGCGTCCCGCGCGCCCTGCCGGCGCCGAGTTTGAAGGGCCATTTCATCATGGCCGTGGTGCTGCTCTCCCTCGGCTACTTCCTGATCTGGCCGGTGATGATCCTGTTGATCAACAGCTTCAACGCCGCCGCCGATTGGTTCGTCGAGCCGCGCCGCTGGGGCGTGGATCATTGGGTCAATGCTTTTCACCGGCCCGGTCTGCTCGCCTCCCTCGGCAATTCGCTCCTGATTTGGTCCTTCTCGGTAGCCGTAAGTTTTCCCATCGGCGTGGCCATTGCCTGGTTACTCGCACGCACCAAGATTCCCTTCAGCCACACGCTGGAGTTTTTGTTTTGGGTCTCGTACATGGTGCCCGCTCTGCCGACAACCATCGCCTGGATCACCCTCTTGGACCCTGACGTCGGCATGATCAACCTCTGGCTGAAAGCCTTGTTTGGATTGGAGCAAGGGCCGTTTAATATTTTTAGCGTACCCGGCATCATCTGGGCGAATCTGATGGGGCACGGCATCTGCATCAAGGTCATGCTGTTGACGCCCGCCTTCCGTAACATGGATGCAACTTTGGAAGAAGCCGCCCGGGTGGGAGGCGCCACTCACGCCGGCACGTTTTTCAAGATCACGCTGCCGCTCATGATACCGCCCATGATTTTGGTCTTTGCATTGCAGCTTTTGCGCGTTTTTCAATCCTTCGAGACGGAGTATTTGCTTGGCCTGCCCTTCGGCTTTTACGTCTACTCGACCAAAATCTACACCCTCGTTCGCGACCCGGTGCCCAATTACGGCGAGGCTACGGTATTGGCCAGTCTTACGCTCTTGATCATCGCGTTGATCATTCCGCTGCAACGCTGGATTCTCGAAAGGCGCCGCTACACCACCATCACCGGCAGCTTTCGTCCCGGCCTGATCGATCTCCGCGGCTGGAACTATGTCGCCTTCGGCGCCATCGCCTTGCTGCTCATGTTACTCACGATCGGCCCGCTGGCGATCTTGGTGTTGGGCAGCTTCATGGAGCGCATCGGCTACTTCGTGTTGGGTTATACCCTCGAACATTGGCGCCTGGTCTTGAGCGATCCGGTATTCGTCAAGGCGCTCCGAACCACGCTGATTCTCGCCTCCACTGCGGCGCTTCTAAGCCCGCTGCTTTTTTCCACGCTCGCCTATATCCTGGTGCGCACGCGCCTTCCCGGCCGCGGCTATCTGGATTGGATCATCTGGGCTTCGGGCGCCATTCCGGGCATCCTTGCCGGCCTTGGTCTCTTGTGGGTCTTCATCGGCACGCCGGGGCTGAACATGCTCTTCGGAACGATCTGGGCGCTGATCATCGTCGTCATCCTCCAGGGCAATACCACCGGCGTCAATATTATGAAAGGCGTATTGGTGCAGGTCGGCGCCGACATGGAGGAAGCCGCCCGCGTATCGGGCGCCGGCTGGATAAGAACCTATTTCCGCATCTGGCTGCCGCTGCTCATGCCGACTTTGGTTTTGCTGGCGGTAATGAACTTTGTCATCGCTTCGGGCGCCACCAGCAGTATTATTCTTCTTGCTTCGCGCGATACCATGACACTCTCGCTCATGGCGTTGGAGCTGTCGTCTTCCGCGGTCAATAATCGCGAGGCCGCAAGCATCATCAGCATCTTCATTATTCTCTTCACCGTCACCGGCGCGCTGCTGGTGCGCTACTTCGGCCGCCGCCTCGGCGTGCGCCACGACATGCAGGCGGGCGATGCCCCCAGGCGTGCGCCCGGCGCCGTAATCGGTTAGAATACCCCTGCACCAAATTTCCCGGGTTGGCGGACCGCAATAGGTCCGGGAGCGGGACCCGAAGGACCGGATCGGAGGATGATTGTAATGCCTGGAACGATGATCAGGATGCTCGCCGGGATTTTCGTATCGTGGGCTTTCGCCGCCGCGCCGGCCGGCGCGGCGGAAATCGGCCAGATCAAGAACGTAAGCGGCCAGGTTTTGCTGGTTCGCCAGGATGCGCAGCGGCCGGCCAGAGCCGGGGATCTCATTGAGCAGGCCGATATCGTCGCCACCGGCGCCGACGGCGCCGTCGGCATCACGTTGATCGACAACTCGCGTCTGTCCGCGGGGCCCCACAGCCGCATCGAGTTTACGCGTTTTCACTACAATCCGACCACCCAGGAGGGCGAGTCGCTCACCGAGGTCAAGCGCGGCACCCTGGCCGTCATCTCCGGCAAGATCGCCAAAAGTTCGCCCGATGCGATGAAGGTGAAGACGCCCACCACCATACTCGGCGTGCGCGGCACGACCTTCGCGGTGAAAGTCGATGAATGATCGCCGGCGGCGGCCCACCGCCGGGCCCGCGCCGCTCGCCGCTTGTTTGTACGCGGCCGCCGCGCTTTTCTTCTCGGGTTGCGCCGGTGTCGGCACGCTGGTGGTGTTGCTGCCGGAGGAAAACGGCGCGCCTGGCGCCGTCGCGGTGGGCGAAGGGAGCCGGCAAAAAATTCTCGATATCCCCTACGGCGCCGCCACGGTCGATTCCAGGGGGGCCATCGCGTCCGAAACGCTTACCGCCGAAACCGTCCGGCTGACATTTGCCGAGGCCCTTGCGGCGCAGCCCCCCAGGCCCGTGGCTTTTACTCTTTACTTCGACACCGGCAGCGTCGAGGTCGCCGGCGACTCCCGCGCCGATTTGGAGGCGCTTTTCGCCGAGGTCGCCAAACGCCGGGCGGTGGAGGTCCAGGTCACGGGCCACACCGATCGCGTCGGCCGCGTCGCCGACAACGACCGGCTCTCCCTCGAGCGCGCCGAAGCGGTGCGCGCCATGTTGATCCGGCAAGGTCTCAAGGCCGATTTCATCCGCGCCGTCGGTCGCGGCGAACGCGAGCCCGTCATCGCCACCGAAGACGAACAGCCCGAGCCGCGCAACCGTCGCGTCGAAGTCATCGTGCGCTGACATCGAGACCGCGGCTTCCAAACCGGATCGATTCCGGGACCGGCCCATGGAACCCGTCCGCGGCCAGGACCGCTAGCGGCAATTCACTGCGGCGGGGGACCGAGGTATCGAAGCGCCATGATCGTCAGGTCGTCGGACACGGCCG
>CAZILB010000060.1:0-14868 GCA_964539925.1 uncultured Syntrophobacter sp.
CACGTTCGATTCCTCACCGCCCCGGCCAAGGGTGTAGACATGGGGATGCTCGACGCAGAGGAGAACATCGGGCGAAGGCGCAAGCTGTTTACGCCGGACAAGCCGTTCCTGCACTCCTAGCGCCGTTTGATATTCGAGACGTCCCAGGTCTTGATAAAAAAGTTCCGCCACAGGTGAGTTTAGTCTTAACGTCGGCGCCGCCAACTTTCAAGCCAGGGTTTCCTTGCTTCTCAAGAGCGGTGTCATTAAAATTCGCCCTGCCATGAGCAAATCCAACCGTTCATCGCCGGTTTGTATTGTCATCGCGGGTCCGAACGGCGCCGGCAAGACGACTTTCGCGCGCGAATATTTGCTTACGGAAACCCGTGTCTTTCATTTCGTGAA
Organism: uncultured Syntrophobacter sp.; assembly: GCA_964539925.1. Taxonomy (GTDB): domain Bacteria; phylum Desulfobacterota; class Binatia; order UBA9968; family UBA9968; genus DP-20. The sequence continues at coordinate 385 of CAZILB010000060.1, forward strand.
TCCGGATTTGATCGCCGGCGGGTTATCCCCGCTGCGCCCGGAACTGGCAGCGCTCGCGGCGGGTCGCCTTTTTCTCCAAGAAATCGATCGACTTGCTCGCGCTGGAACCGACTTTGCCTTTGAAAGCACCTTGAGCGGGCTAACCTATGTCGGCAGGCTCAAGCGTTGGAAAGCTGCGGGTTACCGTGTCGAGGTCGTCTACTTGCGCCTTTCCTCCCCAAGACTCGCTCTTCGGCGCATCGCCGTCCGCGTTAAACAGGGCGGCCACAACGTGCCTTCACGGGATGTCCGTCGCCGCTTCGGACGAAGCTGGAATAACTTTCAAAAGTATTATCGGCTTTTGGCTGACGCCTGGAGTGTGTATGATAATTCGGGAGCGACACCTCGTTTGCTGGAGCAAGGACCATGAAACGAACCAAGGTCAAAAAGGAAACCCAAGAGTTCTCCGCCGCCGTCGGCCGCGCGCTTCGGCGCGCCGCCAAAGTCGCGCGCAAAACCGCCCGCATGCACGGCACGCCGATTTACATCTGGAAGGACGGCAAAGTGGTCGCGATCAAGCCGTAGCCGAAACCAATCCCTCGCGTTGATCTCGACGGTCCGCGCCCAGCTCTTGGGTCTCATGGAACCCAGGGCGCCGAATTCCCCAAGATGCCTGCCAACTAAGAAGTCGCTGAGCGGAAAGAACCGCTACGGTCATGTTGCCGCGACTGGCGGCTGCCGTGGATTTGGTGGTAGGGATGACAGGGGCGGCCGATACTGCGGGTCCAAAACATTCAAGCCGATCGGGTCCTTCAACGCGCGTTCCGAGGGCGATGAGTCGGAAGAACGACACATTCGTGGACTTTGTGCTCGATCAGCTAAAGGACCTGGGCGTGATCCTCCTCTAACGCGGATCGAAGCTAATTCTCCCCTGTTTTACCGCCGTTTGAATGTCGGGTTGAGACAATAACCATGGCGGGGAGAGCTTATCATTGCGCACGGACTTCCTCGAAGTGGTTTCGCGCCCATCCCGACGACACGGTTGTCAATCCTGCGGCGGTTGTAAAAAATGACCCTGGAACCCGAACCTGAACCGCTTCCGGGGTGGCCTCAACCACGACGCCTTGAACATAGTGCCGCCCCGCGCGTTCAAAAACGAAGGAACTTTTTAAAAATCCAGAGACGATCCCTTTGTCCGTCTCGATGGTCATGAGCACTTCGTCCGGAAATGCGCCTTTCTGAACATTGCACGGGATGTTAACCCTTTGCCCGCGCCGAAACTGAGCCATATTCCCCCCTTGGATAATACTGGAAGTAAAGGTGCTTAACCGATGCGTACATGAATGGCCGATAACCCGACCTTGCCAGCTGAGCGGAAAGCCCGATACGCAACACAAAACTGGGATTTACTACAACAGGTCGCGCTTAACCGTCAATACCTTTTTTTTTAACATGCGCGTTCTCCAGCCTAATCGGGTTCGGACGCAATGCTCCGGGGGCTCAGGAGACGATTTGACAGAAGCAAGAGGCAATCGCTACAGTCGGCGGAAATTTAGCGGGAGATTCCTACTCTCATGGCCCTATCTTCCTTCAATCCTCCCTGGTTCGTGCGCAAGGATATCGACGGATTCTTCGGGTTGATGATCGACAACCTGATTCAGCTGATCCTGATCGTGACCTTCTGCCGCGAGCTGATTCGCCTTCCGGACGAATATACGTTCGGCAAGATTCTTCCCGGCGCGGCCATATCGATTCTCGCCGGCAATGTATTTTATGCCTGGCAGGCGCGCCGGCTGGCGCGGGCGACCGGACGCGAGGATGTGACCGCGCTGCCCTACGGCATCAACACCGTGAGCCTGTTTGCTTACGTGTTCTTCATCATGCTGCCGGTGGTGCAGGAAACCAGCGATCCGGTGTGGGCGTGGAAGGTCGGGCTGGTCGCTTGTTTTCTGAGCGGCGTGATCGAAATGGCCGGCGCCTTTGTCGCCGAGGCGTTGCGCCGCGTAACCCCGCGGGCGGCGCTTTTGTCGGCGCTGTCGGGGATCGCCATTACCTTCATATCCATGGATTTTACTTTCAAAATTTTCGCTCAGCCGCTCGTTGCTCTGGTGCCGATGGCGGTGATTTTCGTCGCCTACTTTTCGCATCAGCGAATGCCCTTGGGCTTGCCCGGCGGCATGATTGCCGTCGCCATCGGCACGGCCCTGGGCTGGTCGCTCGGAACGAGGCCACAGGGGGCGTTGTCTTTAAGTTATGCGATCGCTTTGCCGGCGTTCACGGGAGGCGCGCTCTGGGAAACGCTTACTCATCCTGTGGTGCTGAGTTATTTCTCGGTCATTTTGCCCATGGGGATTTTCAACGTCGTCGGCTCTTTGCAGAATATCGAAAGCGCCGAAGCGGCCGGCGACCGCTTCCCAACTTTCCCGTCGCTCATGACCAACGGCATAGGCACAGTGGTGGCGGCGCTGTTCGGCAGCGTTTTTCCCACGACGATCTATATCGGCCACCCCGGCTGGAAGCGGCTTGGCGCGCGCTCGGGCTACTCGACGTTGAACGGTCTCTTTATAGCTGTGATTTGCCTTACCGGGACGATCCAGACGGTGCTCCGGTTGATCCCGCTGGAGGCCGGAATCGGCATTCTTCTCTATATCGGCATCATTATTGTCGCCCAATCCTTTCAGGAAACGCCGAAAGAACACGCGCCGGCCGTGGCCCTGGGCATCGTGCCGGCTCTGGCCGGCTGGGGCCTGTTGATGATCGAGACGGCGTTGCGCGCGGCCGGCCGCTCGCTGTTCGAGGTCGGCGTCGCGAGATTCGACCAGGAAGGTTTGGCGCTTCACGGCATGATTTCTTTGGAACGCGGCTTTATCTTTACGTCGATGATCCTTGCCGCCATCGGCGTGGCATTGATCGAACGGCAATTTGCCAAGGCCGGGGGCTGGTCGCTGGCTGCAGCCTTGCTCTCTGCGCTCGGCATCATTCACGCTTACGAGCTGACCGCCGGAGGTGTTGCGAGCCGCTTCGGCTGGATGGCAGCCCCGGATTTCTTTGCGGGATATCTGCTTCTGGCGGGGCTCTTCTTCGCCTTCGCCCTCGCGGGGCGACGCGGCAAAGATGACTAACCGAGAGCGTATTATTCAGTTTGGAGGTGCAGCTCGCGATCGAGAATCGGTGCGCGGGACGGCAGAAACGACATGCCGCGGCGGTTCAAGGTTCAAAGTTCAAGGGTTCAAGGTCAGGGACTACGGTCTCGCCGGAGAAACAAATATTTCCTCAGACCTTGAACGTTGAACCGTTGAACCTTGAACGAAAGGCTGAACAGTATTCCGGTTACTTTCGGCGGTTCGAGATACTCAGGGCCGAGCGAAAGTCGCTTGCGGGGTGTATTCTCGGCTATTGACATGGGTGAGTTGCCAGCCGTTGCCGGCGTTATAACCCAGGCGCGTCACGCTGCAGGGATCGAGGTGAAAGTTCCGATACTCGTTAAGGTGGGTGCCCGTTACCCGGCAAACGATGCCGAGAATCGGAAAGTTGTGGCTGACGACCAGAACGCGTCCCGCGTTTGAGTGGCGATCGATGATTTGAGTGAGGGCTTTCCAGGCGCGATCTGTAACCTCCGCCAGGCCTTCGCCGCCCGGAACGCGCACCTCCGCCGGCACGCTGCGCCAGCGGAGCAGAAATTCGGTGTAGTTGCTTTTGATTTCGTCGAAGGTCAAACCTTCCAGTTCGCCGTGGTCGAGCTCGCGCACGTCCTCTTCGATCAGCACCGGCAGCTTGTGCGGTTGATTGATGATCTCGGCAGTGCGCCGCGCGCGCTGGAGATGGCTGGAATATATCGCGTCAATCTCTTGACGGCTCAGAAGGGCCGACAGGTTCTCCGCCTGGCGCACGCCCACTTCGCTCAAGTCGCGGTCGGTCGAGCCTTGACAGCGTCCCTGAAGATTCCAATCGGTGGCGCCATGGCGCACTAGAACGACTTCCATGGTTAGCCTGGGAGCGCGCCGCGAATCAAATCTCCTCGAGAAAGGCCTGGTTGACCGTGATCTTCGCCTTGGCTTGCAAGCCCTCGAGGAACTTGATCAGCGCGCGTTGGCGGCTCTCCGCCAGGACCTGTTGCTTGTGCAACTCCTTTTCCCTTTCGAACTGCGCCATGTCGGCGGGTTGGCTGCTCTTGAAGGCCAGAACATAGGCGCCGTCTTTCTGGGTGAAAACTCTATCGGCGAACGGTTGCTTGGCCGACAATGCCAGTCGCTCGAATCGCAATTCCGCCAGCTCGCCAATCTTCGGCAATTGCGGCGTGCTGCGCGGGAAAAATCCGGTTTCCTCGACCTTCAGACCGTTGGCCGCGGCCACCTTGGCGATGTCTTTGTCCTTTCTGAGCTGATCCAACAGCGCCGTTGCTTTTTGCAAAGCCATCTCGTACGCTCTGGATTCCTTGAGTCCTTTCTCGATTTGATCGCGAACGTTCTCAAGCGGCGGGATGACCGGCTCCCTTCGTTGCTTCAATCGCAAGAGATAATACGCATTGTCGCCTTCGACGACCGGGCTGGTCTCCTTAGGCCCCAGGGTGAAGGCGTGGCTGTAAAATTCTTGATTGGGGCCGATGTCCGGCAGAACTTCACCCTGAGCGAACCAGTCCGTCGTTTTTATCGCTGCGCCGCTCTCTTTGGCAATCTGGGCAAAGTCGGCCCCCGAGAGGGCATTCGCCCGATCGCGCTCCGCCGCCTTCGCGGCGTCGGCTTTGGCTTTTTCCCGCCTCAGCTCTCGGATGATTTCCGGCCTCGCTTCCTTGAGCGAAGGCGACTTTTCCGCCTTGGTGTCCTCGATTTTGTAGATTTGATAGCCGCCCGGCGTTTCCACCGGGTCGCTGACCCCGCCCTTGGGCAGGTTGAAAATGATCTTGTCGACGGCCGGCGGCATTTGGCCGTGCAATATCCAGCCGGCATCGCCCTCTTGGGCTTCCGCAGGATCATCCGATGCTTTCTTGGCAAGCTCGGCGAAGTTTTTGCCGGCCCGAGCCTCTTCGGCGACGCTGTTGAGACGGGACGATATCGTCTGTTTTTCCTTGGCATCCGCATTGGGCGGAATGCGCACCGAAATATATCGGACCTTGGCTTCCCTGGGCTGGCGAAATTTCGTGTCGAGATGCGCCTGGTAAAATTCCTCGATTTCTTTGTCTTCGATCTGAATGGACGCGCCGAATCGCTCGTAGGGATAAGACAGGTATTCTACCTGAAGTTTCAAAGGTTCCCGTAAGGATTCGCGGTTCCGATCATAAAAGCTTTTGATATCATCCCCCACGAGCTTGACCTCGGCGAAGAAATCCGCGACCGGCAGGCGGATATAGCTCAAATTAATCCTTTCCTGGTCAAGCCGGTAGCGCTCGCGCACCTCGGCATCCGTCACGTGGATCGAGTCGAGAATGAGGCTGTAGAGGCGCTCCATGGTCAACTGCTCGCGCTGCTCTTCTTCAAATTGCGCCGGCAGCAGCCGATTGGTCCGGAGCACTTGCAGATACTGCTCCTTATTGAAGCGGCCCGCCACTTGAAACTCCGGCACTCGGGCGAGATGATTCGCCACTTCCGCGTCGGTCGCCGTCAAGCCCAATCTGCGCGCCTCCTGGAGCACGAGCTTTTTCTGGATCAGTTCATCGACCAGGTTGCTTTTGAGGTTGAGCCCTTTGATCATTTCCGGCGTCAGCGCACCCTTGAACATCTCGCGGTAACGGTCGAGCTGGCGTTGGTAGAGGAGGGCAAATTCGCGCTGGCTGATGATTTCGCCATTGACCTCGGCAATGTCCATCCGGCCCTGATCGCGGAGAGTGCCGCTGCCGCCGTAAAACAAGGCAAAGACCAAAATGATAATGCCGACAAAGAATATAATGACCCAATTGCGTTTCCGCTTGCGCAAAAAATCAAGCATAGGGAAATAGAACCTCGGGCAAAAATAGGCAATATTTGACCGTTCATGATAGGAAAACAGCACGGCCAATGCAATACGTATTTCGCCCTGACGGCAGGTTTTGAGTGAATTCAGACATTTTCTTGCTTGCGTGGGCTAAATCTGTTATTTTCTTGCTCTAGTCCGCTTTCGCGTGCACCAATAAGGAGTTCCCTCATGTTAGATGCCCTCTTCGGCGTCTTCTCCAATGACCTCGCTATCGACCTCGGTACCGCCAACACGCTAATTTATGTTAAGAACCAGGGGATCGTCTGCAACGAGCCCTCGGTCGTGGCCGTGCAGCAGCGCAACGAGCGCGGCGGTAAAAAGGTCCTGGCGGTGGGCGCGGAGGCCAAAAGAATGCTGGGCCGGACGCCGGGGAGCATCGTGGCGATTCGTCCGCTGAAGGACGGTGTCATTGCCGATTTTGAAATCACTGAGGCCATGCTGCGCTACTTCATTCACAAAGTTCATAACCGGCGCACGCTGGTACGGCCGCGAATCATCGTCGGGGTCCCCTTCGGCATCACGGAAGTCGAGAAACGGGCCGTCCGGGAGTCGGCTGAATCTGCCGGCGCGCGGGAAGTCTATCTCATCGAAGAGCCAATGGCCGCGGCCATCGGCTCGGGGCTGCCGATTACCGAGCCCACCGGCAATATGATCGTCGACATTGGCGGCGGCACCACCGAAGTGGCTGTGATCTCTCTTTCCGGCATTGTGTTCTCGCGGTCGGTGCGCGTCGGCGGCGACAAAATGGACGAAGCCATCGCTCAGTTTATCAAACGCAAGTATAACTTGCTGGTCGGCGAGCGGACGGCCGAGCTGATCAAGATCACCATTGGCTCGGCCTATCCCAGCGACGAGGTGCAAACCATGGAAATCAAGGGCCGCGATCTTGTCGCCGGAGTGCCCAAAACAGTGGTGATCACCGACGAAGAGATTCGCGATTCGTTGCTTGAGCCGATCAATCAGATCGTCGAGGCGGTGCGCCTCTCGCTGGAGCGCACGCCGCCTGAACTCGCTTCGGATATCGTCGACCGCGGCATCGTGCTTGCCGGCGGCGGTTCGTTGCTGCGAAATCTCGATGTCTTGCTGCGCGAGGAAACCGGATTGCCCGTGATGATGGCGGACGATCCGCTGACGGCAGTGGTGATGGGTGCCGGTAAAGCGCTCGATGAGATTTCATTGCTCAGGGAGGTCGCGGTTCATTAGGCTGAGTTCCTCATGAGTCCCGCCCGTCGGAGGCACCCGAGCCTTCCATGTTTGCTTTTCTGCGCAAAAACCAAGTTCCTCTAAGTTCCTGCTTCTGTCTTCTCTTGTCCATCTATATTCTCACCGCGGGCGCGCGTGGACAGATTCAAAATGAGCCCCTTGGCGCGGTGGTGCTATGGATCTTGCGTCCCTTGCAGTCGGTCTCCCAGGGAACGGTCAACTGGATCAAAAATTTTCGCCAAAACTATGACACCCTGTCGGGGTTCAAGACCGAGAACGAGCGACTGCGAAGGCGCATCGAAACGCTCGAAGCGGAAAAGCAGCAGCTGCTGGAGGCCGAGGCGACGAACTTGCGGCTTCGGCAGCTGCTCGAGTTCCGTGCGCAGGTGCCCGGCACGGCTATTACCGCGTCGATCATCGCGAACAGCGCCACCAGTTGGTTTCAGAGTTCCCTCCTCAATAAGGGCAGTGCCGACGGGGTGCGCAAGGGTATGGCTGTGCTGAACTCCCAGGGTGTGGTCGGACAAGTGGTGGCCGTAACCGGACGCACGGCCAAAGTTCTGTTGCTCACCGATGCTAACAGCGGCGTCGATGTGCTGATCCAGCGAACCCGTGCCCGCGGGATCGTGTCGGGCTCCTTGGATAACGGTACTGTTTTGAAGTACGTCAAACGCAGCGAGGACGTTCAGCCGGGAGACCGTCTAGTCACCTCGGGGATGGACGGAGTTTTTCCCAAGGGCATGATGGTTGGCGCCGTCATCAAGGTACAGAAGCAAAATCTCGGATTATTCCAATCTATTGAGGTTCTGCCGGCCGTCCGGTTCGACCGCCTGGAGGAAGTCCTAGTTGTGGCCGCCGACGGCGCCGCCACCAACTGATCGCCATTGGATTTCTTCTGATGAAGCAATTTTTGCTGTTTTTTCTTGTCGGCGTCTTCCTGATCATGCTGCAATCGACGTTTCTGCACCTCCTGCCGATCGGTCCGATCGTGCCCGATCTTGTCCTGGTGTTGTGCGTCTACTTGGGGCTGCATCATCCCACGGTGGGCGCGGCAGTGGGTTCATTTTTATTGGGTTACTCGATCGACGTCGTTTCCAGCCGCATGCTGGGAATTAATGCCTTCGCCATGTCGCTGGTGTTTTTGTCCGTTTATTTCAGCGCGCGCTCCATCTGGCTCCATCATCCGGTGGTCAGCTTTGTCGTGGTGCTGTTGGCCTCCCTGGTCAAAGGGGCGGCGCTGGTTCTGGTCTGGGTACTCTTTTTCAGCGTCGAGGGTTTTTGGCTAGGAGCCGCCCGGTATATAATCCTGGAAGCCTTGGTGGCCGCGATGCTCGCGCCGCTGCTGTTTGCGCTTTTACGGCGCGGAGAAAGTTATTTGGAGAGATTTCGCCCTGCGGCACAGTGACAACGATGGCTCCATTTGCGGAAATCAACAAACAGGACGGTGCGCCGGAGCTGCGCCGGCGCGTCCGCTGGCTTTACTGGCTGCTCGTTGTCGCATTTTTCGGGCTTTCCTTCCGCCTGGTTCATCTGCAGATCATCGAAGGACAGCGCTACACATTTCTTTCGGAAAATAATCGCATACGCCTCAAGCGCGTGCCGGGCACCCGGGGCATGATCTTCGACCGCAGCGGTCAACTACTGGTGGACAGCCGCCCGTCCTTCGATTTGGTTTTCGTTCCGGAAGATAGCGACGATCCGGAAAACACCCTGCGCTATCTGGCGCGCCATTTGAAATGGGACGAACACGAGTTGCTGGACACCTATGAACAAAGCAAAGGCAGGGTTGCCTTTGACGAGATGATTCTTGGCCGCGATGTCGAGTGGTCGACGGTGGTTGCCATGGAAACCCATCAGCTCGACCTGCCCGGCGTTACGCTCCGGGTACGGCCGCGACGCAATTACTCCGACGGCCCGATGGCGGCGCACGTGCTGGGCTACATGGGCGAAATCAATCAGCGGCAGCTGCAGGCGCTTAAGGATCAGGGTTATCGAGTGGGCGATGAGATCGGCCAGTACGGGCTCGAACGGCACTGGGAAGAAGTCTTGCGCGGCCGAAGCGGCGGCCAGCAGGTCGAAGTCGATGCCCTCGGCCGGCGCATGCGCGTGCTCCATGAGGTCGGCGACGTGCCGGGCTATACCATGCATCTGACGCTGGACCGACAGCTTCAAGACAGCGCCTACGAAGCCCTCCAGGGCAAACAGGGAACCATTGTCGCGATCGACGTACGTGACGGCGGGATCCTGGCGATGGCCAGCACGCCGGCATTCGATCCCAACGCTTTCGCCCGGGGAATCAAAGCCGACGAATGGAACGGTCTGGTCAAGGACCGGCTTCGGCCTCTCAGCAACCGCTCCACCCAGGGCCAGTATCCGCCGGGTTCGACCTTTAAAATCATCATGGCCATAGCCGCTTTGGAGGAAGGAGTCATCAACCCGGATGCCTTCATCAGCGACCCGGGCTTTTTTTTCTTCGGCAACCGTAGATTTCGGGATTGGAAACAGGGCGGCCACGGCATGGTGAATTTACACAAGTCGCTCGTCGAATCCTGCGATACTTACTATTATCAATTGAGCACCAAACTGGGCGTCGACACGATCGCAAAATGGTCGCGCGCGTTCGGCCTGGGGGAGAAAACCGGCGTGGACTTGGACGACGAGCGCAGCGGTCTTATCCCCGACACCGAATGGAAAAGAAAACGCTTCCGCCAACCCTGGTATCCGGGTGAAACGCTTTCCGTGGGCATCGGCCAAGGCTACGTGACCACGACGCCGCTGCAACTGGCCAACATGATGGCGGCCGTAGCCAATGGCGGCAGGCTCTATCGACCGCGTCTGGTCAACAAAGTCGAAACGGTGGACGGCGCCACGGTGCGCGAGTATCAGCCAGAGCTAATCCGAAAGATCGAACTCAAGCCCGACACTTTGACTCGTGTGCATAAAGCGCTTGCCGACGTGGTTCAGGGCCCCGGGGGTACCGGTAAGCCGGGGCGGTCCGAGCTGATCGATATCGCCGGCAAGACCGGGACGGCCCAGGTCATCGAAATGAAAGGCGCCTATCTCAAGAATGAACAGCTCAGCCAATTTCAACGCGACCACGCCTGGTTCGTCGCCTACGCGCCGGCGCAAAATCCGCGCGTCGCCATTGCGGTGCTGGTCGAGCACGGCGGTCACGGCAGCGCCGCGGCCGCGCCCATGGCGAAAAAAGTCTTGGAAAAATTTGCCGAGCTGGAGGCGCAATCCCTGGAAAAGCAAATGGTGCGCTTGAACGGAGAATCTGGTGCAGATTGACCGGCGTCTGATCTCCCATTTCGACTGGACCTTGTTTTTGCTTACCCTGGGGTTCGTCGCCATCGGCATCGCCACCATTTACAGTGCGAACTACGACATCACGGAGCAACACGCCGGCGCCTTGCCGATGCGCCAGCTCACCTGGTTCGCCCTCGGCCTGGTCGCCATGTTCGCGGCGCTCAGTTTCGATTATCATTACATCGACCGCCTGGCGTATCCGTTTTTGGGTTTGATGATCGTTCTTTTGGTGCTGGTCATGATCGTCGGCCACGCCGGCGGCGGCTCTCAGCGCTGGATCAATCTGGGATTTTTTCGCTTGCAGCCGTCGGAGCCGGCCAAGATCGCGATCGTCCTGGTGATGGCCAAATACTTTCAGTACGAAGAGCCGGCGCGCGGTTATTTTCTTCGCGACCTCTGGGTGCCTGTCGCGATCGTCGCGCCGCTGATCGTTTTGACCCTTGTACAGCCCGATCTCGGCACGGCGATTATTCTCGGCGTGGTTTTCATCAGCATGCTGCTGATGGGCGGTCTGCGAATGAGATCTTTTGCTTATCTGGTCGGCGCGGGTTTGGCCTTCTTGCCGATCGCCTGGCAGTTTCTCAAGCAGTATCAGCGAAACCGCGTATTGACTTTTCTCGATCCCGATCGCGATCCCCTGGGCGCGGGTTATCACGTCATCCAATCCCAGATCGCCATCGGCTCCGGCGGGCTTTTCGGCAAGGGTTACCTAAGGGGGACCCAGAACCGGCTGGATTTTCTGCCGGCGCAACATACCGATTTCGTATTCGCGGTTTTTTCCGAAGAATGGGGCTTTGCCGGTTGCGTGGTTTTGTTGCTGCTGTACTTGACCATGATCGCCTACGGCCTCAGACTGGTGCAGCGGGCTAAAGACCGTTTCGGCGCGCTGTTGGTGTTCGGCATGGTCACCATCATGTTTTGGCACGTGGTTATTAACGTCGCCATGGTCGCGGGGCTCTTGCCGGTGGTGGGTGTGCCGCTGCCCCTGGTCAGCTACGGCGGTTCGGCGCTGGCTTCGATGATGTTCGCCGTCGGCGTCATCATGAACGTGAGCATGCGCCGCTACATCTTCTAGATCGTTTTTCGTGACTCGTGTTCGGGATCGTGAACGAGCACGAGAGCCGAGCGCACGCACGGCTCTCTCGATCAGGCTAACGCCTTGTCGATGGCGCTTACAAGCTTCGCCTTGGGCACGGCGCCGACGATCTGTTCTTTGACGGCCCCGCCTTTGAGAATGATCAGGTTGGGAATGCCGCGGATATTGTAGCGCGCTGCCGTTGCCGGATGATCGTCGACGTTGAGCTTGGCGACTTTGAGCTTGCCTTCGTATGCCGCAGCGATCTCCTCGACGATGGGCGCGATGGTTTTGCACGGACCGCACCAGGGCGCCCAGAAATCGACCAGCACCGGCACCGCCGATTGCAGCACTTCGGTTTCGAAATTGTTGTCGCCCACCTCGGTGATCTTAGCCATGATACCTCCGTATGACAGGTTTGTTTCGGGTCTCGGGTTTTGGGGAAATTTCGCTGCCGCGCTGGGACCTTCGTGGTGGATACTCGCCCACACTAAACCCAGAAGAACCGATTCAATCAAAGTTCTGATAAAAATCGCAGCAAGGTGCGCACGCCGAAGCCGGTCCCGCCCTTCGGTCCCAGCGCATTGTCGTTATCGGCGAAGGCCGGTCCGGCGATGTCCAGATGCGCCCAGGGAACGTTGTCGACGAATTCTTGCAGGATCAGCGCGGCGGTGATCGCGCCGCCATGCGAGCCGCCGATGTTTTTCATATCCGCTACGGCGCTTTTGATATGCTCCCGGTATTCTTTGACGAGCGGCAGCTGCCAGAGTTTTTCGCCGGCCTCGTGCCCGCAGCGAATCAGAACCTCGGCCAACGGCTGGTTGTTGCTGAAAATGCCGGCTACCTGGTTGCCGAGAGCCACCATGCAGGCGCCGGTCAGCGTTGCCAGGTTGATCATGTAATCGGGCTTTTGACGGGCGGCGAGAGCCAGAGCATCGGCCAGGATGAGACGGCCTTCGGCGTCCGTATTGAGCACTTCGATGGTCTTGCCGTTTAAGTAGCGGATCACGTCGCCCGGTTTCTGAGCGTTGTACCCCGGTAAATTATCCGTCGTCGGGATATAGCCGGTGACGTCGACATGGACCCCGAGTTTGGGGAGACAGCTCATGGCGCCGATGACCGCAGCGCCGCCGGCCATATCGATTTTCATGGTCTCCATCGACTTGGCCGGCTTGAGCGACAAGCCGCCGGAGTCGAATGTAATCCCTTTGCCGATCAGCGCGACCCGCTTCTTTGCCTTGCCGGGCGGCTTGTAACGGATGGCGATGAAGCGCGGCTCTTCGTGGCTGCCGCGGTTGACGGCCAACAGCCCGGCTAGCTTCATCGCTTCGATCTTTCTTTTGGCCCACACTTCTACGGACAAACCGCGTCCACGGCAGTGGCGCTCGGCCTGTTCGCCGAGAAAGCGCGCGGTGGTCACGGACGGCGGCTCATTGACCAGGTCGCGCGCTAAAAACACCCCGGAGGCGACTATCTCCGCCCGTTTTGCGCTGCTTTCCAGCGCTGCGCTTCGTTTCAAGCCGGGAGCAAATAGCGTCAGCGATTTCAAGGGTGTCGATTTCTTTGCATTGGACCGGTACCTGTCAAACTGATAGGAGGCCAAAAGAACGCCTTCGGTGATCGCTCCAGCCGCGAGCTCTGTGTCTTTTGCGGGCGGCGCCAAGACCGCCATGTCTTCAGCGCCGGCGCCGGCGGCCTCCTTGCGCGCGCGCGCGGCGATCCTCCGCCAATCATCGGCGTCGGTTTGCGCGTCGCCGCCCAGGCCGAGCAGCAGGATCTGTGTCGCCGGCAATAGGCCGGCGGTAGAAAAGAGCAAACTGCTGCCTTCGGCGCCGGTGAATTTGCTTTTGTCGATAAACCGGCGCAACTGCCCTTTGAGACGCCGGTCCAGCACGCGGAGCGCGCCATCATCGAGTTTCTTTTCCCGAAGCGGGATGACGAGGAGGTCGGTTTTGATCGCCGCGGCGTGAGTATCGCGAAATCTTATTTCCATCGTCGCCTCGGTCAGGTTTTATGCCGGATCAAGTTCATAAATTCATTGCGAGTTTCAATCCGCGTGCGAAACGCGCCGAGCAAGCTGCTGGTAATCACCAACGAGTTTTGCTTTTCGACACCGCGCATACGCATGCACAAATGTTCCGCTTCAATCACGACCGCGACGCCGAGGGCGTCGAGTTTATCCATAATGGTAGTGGCGATCTGGTTGGTGAGGCGTTCCTGGACCTGGAGGCGGCGGGCATAGACATCGACCAAGCGGGCAAGTTTGGAGATGCCGACGATCTTATGATGCGGAATGTACGCGACATGGGCCTTGCCGAAGAACGGCAGCAGGTGATGCTCGCACAGGGAGTAAAAATCGATGTCCTTCTGCACGATCATCTCTTCGTAGTCTTCGCTGAAGAGCGCGTCATTGATCACTTGGCCGGGGTCCATTTCATAGCCGCGGGTTAAAAAAGACAGAGCCTGGGCGACCCGCTGGGGGGTTTTTTGCAGCCCCTCGCGATCCGGATCTTCGCCGAGCGCCCGCAAGAGTTGCCGTATTTGTTCTTCCATGGTTGCTGTTAACCTTACGAACACTCAGGCATGACGAGCGCGCCAAAGTGCGTCTGCGGAAAGTCTCAAAAAGCTAGCATTAAGCCGTAGAAGGGTCAAATCTGGGCGGGGAAGCGTGCGATCCTAGCCCGGATAATTCGTGGTGCGAGCCGATCGAGGCGCAATCCTTGCGGAACGAAGGCATACCCTTCGGGATGGCCAGTGCCTAAGGGGACTGTCCCCCTTGGAACGCGATCCACAGAATGTCATGAGTTTTCCTTGAGGCGTGAATGCGGGCTAAAGACGCTCAATCGGCCATTGAGGCGTAAAAACGAAGCACATCGGAATTGAGCGCGGTCATATGATCGGTGATCAGCAGGGCAAACGCAGGGCGAGAGAAACGAGAAAATACCAGCGGCAATGGCGACGAATAAATT
>CAZILB010000060.1:14968-21085 GCA_964539925.1 uncultured Syntrophobacter sp.
AAACGCAGGGCGAGAGAAACGAGAAAATACCAGCGGCAATGGCGACGAATAAATTGACGTCGGTCATCGATTGCCGTCGATGAGATCCTTAATCAACTGGCGCGCCGCGGGACTGTACCAATCCGCGGGTCCCCATCCGCGCGCGAGTGCTTCGCCTTTTGGCCCGATCAAGTAAGTCGCCGGAAGCCCCCAGGCGCCGTAGGCCATGCCCACCCGGCCGTCCGGGTCGAGCGCGATGGGGTAGGTCAGTTTGAGTTCCTTAACGAAGGTGATGGAATCTTGCTTGCGGTCTTTGACCGCCACGGCCAGGATAGTGAAGTTCTTGTCCTTAAACTCCTGGTACAACTTCTCCATGGACGGCATCTCTTCGCGGCACGGCACGCACCAGCTGGCCCAGAAATTAAGCAAGACAACTTTGCCGCGGAAGTCCATGAGCGCGACTTTTCTGCCGTCGGGCGTGGGCAGAGTAAAATCGGGCGTGGGCGCAATGTCCTTCATCGGCTGCATGATGGGGACGACCTTGTAGTCGACCTTTGATTGGGCTCCGGCGGGTTGCCAGCCCAGGGTGAACCCTAAAATCATCCACCCGAGCAGCAGACGATGTGTTGTCATAGATTTCATTGCTGCTAACTCTAACCAACCGAATGATCCGACGCAATAGCGCTGTAAATCCAACAATCAGGGGAATCAAAAAGCCCACGGGTCTCGTAGACTGAAGCGGCGGGATGGGTACGCTGGACTGAAGCAAAAAAACATGGCCCCCCGGACTGGTATCACAGGGGGCCTGTTTTTAAAGCAACCAGAACAGTTGCTTTGTCGCCTGAGATTAAGGAGGGTTTAATTCACCACCACAACCCCACAACTTTAAACGGTTACTTTTTTTTCTTTTTGGCTTTCTTCTTGGCTTTCTTCTTAGTCGCCATAGACACCTCCTTTTAGAATTGCACGGGCGGGCTTTTTCGTGACGGGAAGTCAAGCTCGACTCAGGCTAAGAAATTTACCGCTAAACCCTCCCATATTTTGTAGGTGACCCGATTATAATGACACAATTTATAGTATGTCAAGAAAAAAATATCATTTTAGAATTTTTTTTCTGTCGTGCTGTAAATATTTTGCCGCGATTTGGTCACACGATATAACGCCAGGGCACGCAATTAACCGGCGATTGAGAACAATAGACTGTTTTATTCGGTTAGAATTAAACCGCAGGCGATGAGACGACGCGCACGCGGATGAGGGCGCGCTCATGCTCTGAAAAGTTCGCCCATGCGGCGACCAAACAGGCGACCGGCAATGAACAGGCTGGCCGCTAATAACAAAAGTCCCAGCATGCCCATCGCACTCGCAATATAGGGTCCGTCCGCGATGCGCCCCAAAAGGGCATAGATGGCCTTTGTGATGGGATAATAAGGCTCTTTCGAAGCAAGAATGAGGCTGTCGCTTACCTCCAGCATGGCAAACGAAAACGCCAACACCGCTCCCGCGACCAAGTTGGCAAATATCAGGGGCATCGTGATTTGAAAGAGTGTTTTCATCGGACTGGCCCCGAGGTTGATCGCGGCTTCCTCGAGGGCGACACTGGTTTGCTGAAACCCGGCGTAAGCCGCGCGTACCATATAAGGCAGGCGCCGAACAGCGTAAGCGATAACGAGCAGCGGAACTGGATTAATACGGGCATCGAGCGGGGTTGCCGAGAACGCCGCGACATAGCCAAAAGCCAAGACCAGACCGGGAAGAGCCAGGGGAAGCATCGCCAGCGCATCCAGAACACTGCGGCCGGGCACGCGCTTGCGCGCCAGAAAGTAAGCGATCGTAACCCCGAGGATCACGTCGATGATCGTGCTCAGGCTGCTGAGCAGGAGACTGTTCTTGATACTGAGGAACGCGAGGTCGTGACTAAACACATCCTGATAAAACTGAAAGGTGTATTCGCTGGGAAGCACAGTTAAAAACCAACGCTTGGTCACGGACGTCAGCAAAACGCCCAGGTGCGGAATGAGAGCGAGTGCCGATATCCCCAGAACGACGGCGTAAGCGACAACGGTCATGGTTGCCGATGCCGGACGCGCGGCTGAAGTTACATGGCCGCGCCCGAGCATCTCGTAACGCCCGCCGCCGAGAATGCGTTTGGACAGATAAAAGAAGAAAAGCGTGAGCGCGATCACGGCCACCACGAACGCGTAACCCATGGGATTTTGATGCAAGTCGGTCACCATGTTGAAAATCTGCACGGCGATGACTTCGCGATACTCAAAAACCAGCGGCGTGCCAAGGTCGGTGAAGGCCCAAATAAACACGATGATCGCCCCGGCAAAATAACCGGGCAGCATCAATGGAAAGGTCACCGTGGTAAAAAGCCGAACGCTATTTGCTCCCATGTTTTTAGCCGCTTCTTCGAGACTGGGGTCGACGTTCGCCAGGGCCGCGGCCAAATTCAAATACATGATCGGATAGAGATGCAGCGCTTCCAGAATCACCACGCCCCAAAAACTTCCACCGCCGAGCCAATCGATGGGCTGGTCGATAATCCCCAGTTCGAGCAGCAGCAGGTTGACCGATCCAAAACGCGCCAGCAGTTGACGCATGCCGATAGCGCCGACGAACGGCGGCAGCACCAGCGGAATGAGTATCAGACCGTTCAGCAGAGCCTTGCCGCGAAAATTGTAACGCACCAGCAGAAGGGCGAGGGGGAGAGCAAGAAGCGTCGTAAGGAGCGTCACGGTCAAGCCCAAATTGACGCTGTTGGCCAAGATGATCGTGTAGTTCGGGCTGGAAAACAGCAGCTTCATGAAAACCAGGGAAAAACCTTCCGGGGTGAAAAACGCGTGGGAAAATACGTAGGCAAGGGGATACAGCATGAACAGGATGAAAAACAGCCAGAGAAAGACGAGCACCGCGATATTGGCGGGGCTCAAATCATAGCGACGCAGCCAGTTAGTCACCCAAATTCTCCGCAGGCAAGACGACGACGGCGCGCGGATCGAATTGCACTGCAATTCGTTCTCCAACGTTGGCTTTTTCCCCGCAAGGGGTATATTCCACCGCGCGCACGATGGTATCGTCCGCCAGGCGCAAGGAAAATTGTTCGTTGTCGCCGAGGTACATCACGCTTTGCACCTCGGCGGGCAACAGGTTGACGGCGCCGGCGGGCGGTATCTCACTGGATTCCGCGGCGGGAACCAGCCGCAGAGATTCCGGCCTCACCGAGCAGAATACCGGCTCGCCTCGGGCGATCCCCTTGGCGCCATTCCTCGCACGCACGACACCGGCAGCAGTTTTGACCGTCAAGAGGTCGCCCACCTCCTCCAGCACTCCACTTAAGAGATTGGTGCCGCCGATGAATTGGGCGACAAACGCCGACTCGGGCCGGGTATAAAGCTCGTGAGGGGTGCCTGCCTGAATCAGCCGGCCATGGCGCATCACCGCGATGCGATCGGCCATGGACAACGCTTCGGCCTGGTCGTGGGTCACATAAATCATCGTGCGCCCGATCTTACGATGGATCTCTTTGATCTGAGTGCGCATTTCCACTCGCAGCTTGGCATCGAGATTCGACAAAGGTTCGTCCAGCAAAACCACGTCGGGCTCGATGACCAGGGCGCGCGCGAGTGCGACACGCTGTTGCTGCCCGCCGGAGAGTTGATTCGGCATGCGCCCGGCGTAGGCCTGCATATGAACGATTTCCAGGGCGTGCCCGACCCGCTGCTTTTTCTCTGCTTCCGAGACACGGCGCATTTTTAGCCCATAGGCGACGTTTTTCCAGACGTCCATATGCGGCCATAGGGCGTAGTTTTGAAAAACCATTCCGGTATTGCGTTTGTGCGGCGCCACCCGGCTCTGGTCCTTGTCGTTGAAGAAAATTCGGCCTTCGTCGGGCGTATAAAATCCGGCGACCAAGCGAAGCGCCGTTGTCTTGCCGCATCCGGACGGTCCCAAAAGGAAGAACAATTCCCCGGCGCCGATATCCAAAGTCAGATTGTCGACTGCCTTGGATTGGCCGAGGATCTTGGTGACGGACTCGATTTTCACGCTAACAGCCATGAAATAACACCCGGGCTTTCAACCGCGTTTTTTCCAGCCGTACGCTGCCAGGCCGAGCGAGAGAAAAGCAAAGGCGAACAGGCTATACCACTCGGCGCGGATTATTGGCGGCTTTACACCCAAGAGATATTTGCTACGGGCGAAGCGGGTCCACTCATTGAGTTTTTGATTGCGAAACTCAGGATTCTTCCACTTCGTCTTGGCCATTGCCAAAGCCTCGTCTCCGGAAACCGGCATAGCCGCCAGCCTCTGCCATTCCTGTTCGTTCAGCCGGCCCTTATCCAGGGCCTCCTTCCACGCTCGAGTCAGCAGGCGCTTTGGGTCGATCACCAAAGCGCCGATTAAGTCATTGACGATCGACCAGCGCTCGGCGCTCAACTTCGGGTCAAACTCGAAGTCCGATCGCCACGAGAATGGATTGAGCTTTACCGCCAAGATTTGCGGTGGAAGCTCATACAAGGACGGCAGCACGCTGAAGCGATTAAGTTGGAAACGCTGCGGGCCGTCCGCAGTTTTTTCAACTAACAGCCAAAGCTTTTGCCCTTCCTCGGACATGACGAAGCGGATGAACGCTCTGGCCACTTCGGGGTTGGGCGCGCCTTTCAAGATGCCGATAGCGTCCGGCGTAATGATCGTGAGATTGTCGGGCATGACGAAACCGATCTTGTCGGCCCCGGCTTCCTTGACCTGGGCCCAGGCGTAAAAATCGATTGCCAACCCGTAGGCGACTTCTCCGATGGCCACGTCTTTAGGAACTTGACTCGCCGAATTGGTAAAACTGCGCACATTGGCCCCGAGTCCGGTTATGATGCGCCAGCCTTTCTCCCAGCCATAGGCCTGGAGAATAATCTCGTAAACCATGTGCACACTGCCGCTCTTGCGAGGATCAGAGGACCCCACCCAGCCGAATGCTCGGGGCGAGGCTAAATCTTCCCATGTGTTTATGACCGGTAAATTCGTGAGCCCGAGAACGACTTTGTTATAGACGATGCCAAAGCCCGCCAAGGTCGCGCCATACCAGGTGTGATCCGGATCGTACAGAGGCACACCGGCCAGCCGTTCAGGAATCTTTGCAAGGAGCGGATCCGGTAAAGCGTACGGCTCAAGGAGCTGGGTTTTTTTGAGGGCCAAATAAGGGTCATACCCTCCGCCGAAGAAGATATCGATGCCGATCCCCTTTGGCTTGTTTTTGAATTCTGACTCGATATAGCGAAGCGTTTCCGATGAGCCGCCGACGTCCATCCAGTCGAGTTCTACGGTGCGTCCCGTTTCTCTCTGATAATGGGTTTTAAATGCTCGCTCGAATTCATACCGAATCCCCTCCCAATGAGGAGAAATCAGCGCGAGCTTATCGGCAATAGCGATGGCGGGAAAAGCGTGGATTACGAAAAACGCCAGTAGGAAAGCCGGCCCAAGGATTCGGCTTATTTTAAACCGGCAGTGGGGCGTCCTATTCATGTGAATGCAGCGATCGATGCGAGTGATGGTTTTGGCAAAAAAGCTCATCGATCGTAACCGCCAGGTTCAGCAGTGTATAGCCGAGTTTAACGACTGACGTCAAGAAAGAATTGGCGAAATCGCCGGGTGCGGTTTTGAAGCAGCGGCCAGGCGAACCCAATACCAGCGGCGGCTTTTGCGATTACGCCTCGGCGTAAAAAAAAGGGAAAAGGCGCAAAACCTTTTCCCTTGCCGAAAACGTCTTCGCGAGAGGGGACCCTTTAGCGCATGGCAACGGCATTGAGCGATGAATTTAAATTATCGCTTGCGCCTTAACGGACCCCGCCCTGCGCCGCAACGGTACGCGCCAATTCATCGTCGATGACGCGCCTGAAAGCCTCCAATGGTTGCGCGCCGGAAATCATCCGGCCGTTGATGAAGAACGCGGGAGTCCCCGTCACGCCCACGCGATTCCCCTCCTCGATGTCTCGCTTGACGGTCGCCTGATACTTCCCGGTATCGAAACAGGTCTCAAAGCCGGCCATGTCCAGCCCAACCTCCTTGGCCAGCCCCTTGAAGAGTTCCGGGCTCGATTTTGGCGGACCGGCAAATAGCTTGTCGTGATAAGCCCAGAATTTC
>CAZILB010000061.1:0-6195 GCA_964539925.1 uncultured Syntrophobacter sp.
CAGAGTCCGAAACGTTGAACCCTTCGCCAAGCTCAGGACAGGCTTTGAACCTTGAACTTTTGAACGGACTGATTGTCTAGTCTAACTCGGGGCGGTTGGGTTTGCCAATAAAGCCAGGGCCGAAGCCGGCTTCGTGGGCGGCCCAGGCGCCGGCGACTCGACCGCTGAAAATCGAAGGGCCGAGCATGGTGCCTTCGAGGCCGGCCTTGCCGTTGATATGGCCGCCGGCCATGCCCGCGACTTCGCCGGCCGCGTAGAGACCGGGAATCGGCTCGAAATATTTATTGAGTACGCGGCAGCGCAGATCGGTCTTGACGCCGCCGAAATTCTTTCGCGCCAGCGGAAAAATCTGAATCGCGTAGTAGGGCGGCGTGTCGAATTTCTTCGAGCCCTTGAGCGATTTGCCGAACTTCGGCTCTTTTTCCAAGCCGGCGTCGAAACACTTGTTGTATTCTTCGATCTCCGAAAGAAAATTCTTGAGATCCTCCACGCCGGTTTTCTTGCCCAGTTCTTCGAGGGTGTCGGCTTTCTTGATGTAGGGCGAATTATTGAGCAGCTCTTCGACCTTGGCGCGGTCGATGACCTCGCCGCGGCGATAGTAGGGGTCGGCGACGTCGATCTTCGCCAGCATCGGCGTGTCGGCGATGGCCCAGGCATGGGGCGGATTCTGCGCCAGCAAGGCGGGAGAGGCAGAGGCGCCGCCGGTGAGCGATTCGTTGTGGAAGCGTCTGCCCTGCTGGTTGAACCAGATGTAGCCGGGCGCCATGCGGAACACGAGGCCGCGCCTTTGGCGCGGGTCGCGGTAGTCCGGCGTGGCGTAGACGTAAAACCAGATATGCTCCATGTGAGTGAGATAGCCGCCCAGCTCCTGTACCAACTTGTGGCCTTCACCTTTGGCACCGAAGCCGGAACCTTCCATGACTTTGAATCGTTTGAACTCGGGGCGGTACTGCAAAACCATTTCGAGATTGGAGTTGAAACCGCCGGTGGCGACCACCACGGCTTTGCTGTGAATGTCGAAGGACTCGCCGTTTCGCGTCGCGGCGAGGCCGCAGACCCGGCCGTCGCTGGTCAGCAGCTTGCCGGCGCTGGTCGAAGTCATGATCGAGATGCCCGGTGTCGCCTCGGCGGTCTTGATCAGCGCGGTCATCAAACCAAGGCCGTTATTGTCCGGCCGGTGCCAGCGCAGCACGCGGTTGCCCTCCTGAAATTTCATGTCGACCCATTTGGCGCCGCAGCTCTCGGCCCAGTGGTAAAGATCGTGAAGCGTGTGTTCGAGATAGTAGCGAGCCCAGACTTCGTCGGCCGCGCCGCCGCCCCACTTCACCCAGTCTTCGAAAGCCATATCGGGCGTGTCCTGAACGCCTTGTGACTTTTGCAGAGGGGTGCCGACGATGCAGCAGCCGCCGCCCGAGATGGCCGCGGTGCCGCCGCACTCGGCCGACTGTTCGAGGACAAGCGCCTTGCCCCCGGCCCGCGCCACTTCGATGGCCGCCGGTATGCCCGCGCCGCCGCCGCCGATGATCGCCACGTCGGTTTTCAAAACTTCTCCGCTCATAACAAGCTCCTTGGAACAATCTTACGTTGGTGTATCACCGCGCTCGGCGGCCGGTCAACTCGGGAAAGCGGTCGAGTACGCCGCCGCTCAGGAGCGCGGTGAATGCCATGAGCAAAGGCACATGGAAGGCGATGACACCGGAAGGGTAAATGTGCGAGTAGAGATTATTCACCGACGGACAGGACCAGCCGACGTGGACGCCCAAAGCGAGATATTCTTCGCGCAGGGCCGCGTAGAACGGTTACAAAGCGGAAGGGCTCACAGCGCAGCGCGGAGGATTTTCCCGAGCGGGCTTTTGGGCAAGCGGTCGGCGAAGTCGATTTTGTGCGGGAGTTTGTAAGGTGCGATTTGAGAACGCAAAACGCCCCGGATGTTTTCCCCCAACTCCTCCGAAGGCCGAAAGCCATCGGCAAGGACGACCACGGCGCGAATCTTGTTTCCGATATCGGCGTCGGGTTCGGCGACGACCGCGGCTTCGACGACGGCCGGATGCTTTTGCAGCGCGTTCTCGATTTCCGTGGGCGAGATGAAGATACCGCGGCACTTGAAGCAGTCGTCGCGCCGTCCGGCGATAAAAAAATAGCCATCGCTGTCCCGATAGGCGAGATCGCCGGTCAAATACCAACCGTTCTGGATCACTGCCGCTGTGCGCTCGGGATCGTTGTAGTAACCGAGAAAAAGCTCCGGGTCTCGGGTGGAGATCGCGAATTGGCCGATCTCGCCGGGGGCCACCGGGCGAAGCTCGTCGTCCAAGATCGCGACTTCAACTCCTGGCAGCAGTTTTCCCACCGATCCGGGCTTGACGGGATGGCGCACGCCATGGCCGATGACGAGCTGATATTCAGAGACGCCGTAATGCTCGTAGAGTTCCGAGCCGACGCGCCGCTTCCATTCGCGATAAGTTGTTTCGCGCAAGGCTTCGCCGGTGGAATGGGCGCAACGCAGGCTGCTGAAATCATGCTGTTTTTCAAAATCGGGCGTGGCGAGCAGGCGGCGATAAACCGTCGCCACCGAGTGCAGCACCGTGACGCGGTATTTTTCCACGGCGGCGAGAATATTTTCCGGGGTGGCGCGGCCGGAAAGCACGGCGCCGGTCACGCCATTTCGTAGCGGAAAAAGCAAGTTGTGGCCGAGCGCGCTGATAAAGCTCCATTCGCCGGTGGCGAGCACGACATCGTTCGGCTGTGGCGGCAGACGGTAGCGGTTTAAATCGCCGGCGGCAACGAGCCAACGGTGGGCGTGAACGATGCCTTTCGGCCGGCCGGTGGTGCCCGACGTGTAGACGATGAAGGCGGGCTCGTCCGCGCTCGTATCTGCTGCTGGCATCGCTGCCGCCACACTCGCACTCAACGCCTCGAACGGGACCTCATATCCTTCCGCGCCGCCGGCAGAGACGACCTGGCGGACGAGGCCGGTCGCATTCAATGCGCGGACGGCATCGGCGCGGGAGGCTTCCGTAAAGATCACCGCGGGCCGGGTTTGCTCCAACACAATTCGTAGCTCGACTGCGGTGAGGAGAGAATTGACCAGCGCGGGAACGGCGCCCAGCCTTACGGCGGCGAGAAACGCGGCGGCGAACTCAACGGAGTTGCCTATCTTGATCAGCACCAGATCGCCGCGGCGGATACCTAGGTGCGTCATGCCTGCGGCAACGGCGTTGACCTTCTGGTGTAGAGCGCGGTAAGTCACCGCTCCTTGCTCGCCGATGAGCGCGATCTTGGATGCGCTGCCGGCGGTGACCATGGCGTCGAGGGCTTCAGCGGCAAGGTTAAGTTGCGCGGGTGCGCGGCGATAACCGGGCCACGGTGGTTCTGACCTGCCCATGTTCACTTCGTCGATTTCTTGGCGGGATCTTGGGCGGGAAACGGCCAGCCGGCGCTGTAGGGATCGGCGTAGCGCGGCGGGCGCTTTTCGACGAAGGCGCGCATGCCTTCCTGGCAGTCCTTGGAGCGGGTGATCTCGAGCACGGCTTCGAGCTCCTGTTGGTAGCCTTCATCGGTGCGATTGAAGTTCCAGTACATCTTCACCAGCCGCTTGGCCTGGCGGACGGATAGATAGGGGTTCGCGGCAATCTTTCCGGCAAGGGCAAACGCGGTATCCATGAGCCGATCTTGCGGCACCACCTCTTCCACCAGGCCGATGCGTTCGGCTTCCCTGGCGTCGATGATCTCGCCGGTGAGGATCAGGCGCATGGCTCGGCCGATGCCGACCAGCTTGGGCAGATTGCGCGAGCCGCCGCTTTCGGGAACGAAACCGGCAGGCACGGCGACTTCGCCGAAGCGGGCATTCTCGGAAGCGATGCGAATGTCGCAGAGGGTCGCCATTTCGAGGCCGATGCCGACGGCGGGGCCGTTGATCGCCGCAATTGTCACCTGCGGCAGATCTTCGAGCTTGCGCATGGCGCTCTGTAAAATTTTATGGCGCAGATCGTTGAAGAAATATTCGGCCATCTCTTTGTACGGCCCGGTGATGCCCATGGAGCCTTCGAAGGCGCCGAGCGCTTCGCCTTCGGACTTGAGATCGCCGCCGGCGCAGAAACCGCGGCCGGCGCCGGTGAGGATCACGACCTTGATGATCGAGTTACGGGCGATTTCGTTGCACAGGGCGTCGAGCTCCAGGCGCATGAGCGGATCGACGGCGTTCAAGCGCTCCGGACGATTGAGCGTGATGACGCCGATGCAGGGCTCGCCGGGATTTTGCGGGTTGTCATGCACCGACCACTTCAGGGCTTTGTAATCCATAAAATTCTCCTCGGGGGGACGGCCTTATTCGTGTTCGTGGTTCGTGATCCTGTTCGGAAGAAGCAGCCGTGCCGGATCGGCTATTTTTCTTTCTGGTGTCCGTAGTAGGAAGTATTGACGGCGACTTCGTCGGTACGCTTGCGCTCGCGGGCGATTTTTTCGCCTGTCTCCCAGAATTTGCCGGCGACGGCGAGCCCCGCTTCGACATCCAGCTCCGCATTCCAGTCGCCCAGGGAATAGCCGAACCAGGGCGATTCGGGTTCGAGCTTGGGCAGCTCAAGTCTCTCCCAAAGCTTTCGCGCCCGCTCCATATACTCTTTTTTCGGCAGAGATATCGGCGGAAAGGTCTCTTTCAAGGTGGCATCCCAAAGCAGGCAGGAATCGTCCGCGGCGCCGCGAGCATCGTGGCGCGGCGCATGGCCGATATCCGTGCCGCGGATGATCTGCACGTCGCGGTGCGGCTGCGAGCGGTAGCCCAGGGCCCAAAATACGGCGTCGAGATTGTCCGGGTCGATGTCCTCGTCGACACCGATGACGATCTTCGACATCGACGGACGAAAGGTCACCGCACCCATGAGAGCGCGCCAGACTTCCGCCTGGGTCGGTTTGTGCATTTGAATGATGGTGAGTTTTTGCGTCGCCGTGAGCGGCTCGTGCAGCATGACCCGGGTCACGCACTTGATGCCGAGCACGTTCTTCAAGTGATCGAGGTAGAGCGGCTCGTAGGCCATCTTTTTGATGACGCTGGATTCCGACGGCGTCACCTGGCTAATGATCGAACAGAGTATCGCCTTTTTGCGCCGCGTGATGGCCGTGACCTCCATATACGGGTTGTATTCCTTGGGATTGACATGGCCGTGGGACTCGCCGAAGGGCGCTTCGGGTTCGAGAAATTCAGTGGAAACATATCCTTCGATAATGATTTCGGCGTCCGCGGGCACCATCAGCGGCACGGTTTTGGCTTTGACGACTCGAATTGGCGCCTTGACCAGACCACCGGCGACGGCGAATTCGTCCACGTCGTAGTTGAGCTTTTGCGCCGCGACGTAGGATATTGCCGGCACGCCGCCGATGCACAAGGCGGCGGGCATCTTCTCGCCGCGGGCGCGGTATTTCTCCCAGTGGATGTAAATGCCCTGGCCCAGCTCCAACGACGGGTTGCAGCCCACTCGGTCTCGCGCCTTGATCATCGCGCGGTAGGTGCCGATGTTGTGAATGCCGTTGTCGGGATCTTTCGTGATGTAGTGGGCCGCGCTGATATAGGGCGCGTTGTCCCAGCCCGGAGTCGAGATCGGCACGGGAATGGCGTCGAGTCCCTGGCCGGGGACCTGAAGATCGCGACCCTCAATCACGACTTCATGAACCGGAGCGGCTTCGGAGGAAATTTCCACCGGCGCGACCGGGTTGGTTTTGGCCTCAGCCCAAAGTTGATTTACTTTCGTGGGATCTGAACCCAGGCCGATACCGTAAATCTGTCGATTGGCGGCGAGGACGCCGATGGCTACCGGTATGTCATAGGTGTTGCCCTGTGCGTCGATGGGCTTTTCGAACAGAAAGGCCTTGCGGTCTTTTTCTTTGATGCCGCCGCGAAACTGCCAGCGCACCAGAGGGTGCATCTCTCGATCTTTGCAAACGGGCTCGTCAATGCGCACAAGCAGGCCTTCGCGCTCAAGCCGTTCTAAATGATCGTGAAGGTCGGGATAACACCGCGGCGCAACTGGGTTCATCGCTAGCTCCCTCGAAACACTGTAAAAATCGAGTGGGAGGAAGCGTATAACAATCGCCCATTACGGTAAAGCCGCGGTCGGCAGGCGACGCCAAGACTCTAATCCTTGGATGGACCTTGGATGGGTTCTCGCCTTGTGGATTCCCAGGGCCTCTGTTAATGACAGGAAT
>CAZILB010000061.1:6295-20720 GCA_964539925.1 uncultured Syntrophobacter sp.
CCTTGGATGGGTTCTCGCCTTGTGGATTCCCAGGGCCTCTGTTAATGACAGGAATTGATTTTTCATGCGTTTCTCGCCCACACCCTGGCTCGTCGCTGGCATTGCGTTCGTGGTTCTCGGTATTTCCCGGGGTATTCACACCTCTTTCGGCGTGTTCAACGTGGCGCTGCTCGACACCTTCGGCTGGAGCCGCGGTGCCACGGCCGGGATTTTTTCCGTCGTCCTCGTCGTCGATGCCGTGCTCTCGCCGGTGGTGGGTTATCTGCTGGACCGCTACGGCACCCGGCGCATCGCTCTGGCCGGCTGCTTCGCTCTTGTCTTCGGGTTGCTCCTCAGCAGCCAGGTGACGGCGCTCTGGCAGTTGTATATTTCCTTCGGTTTGGTCCTGGCGGTCGGTTTTACCTTCGCCGGCATGGTGCCCCATGTTTTTTTGATCTCCGAATGGTTTTCATCCAATCGCGCCTCCGCCATCGGGTTTGTCTATGCCGGCACCGGCGTCGGGCTCATGGTGCTCGCGCCATTGAGCGAGTGGTTGATGTCCGGTTACGGCTGGGCGAGAGCGTTGCAGATTTACGCCGCCGTGGTTTTTTTCGTGCTCCTGCCGATGGTGTGGGTGTTCTACCAGCATGGTCCCCACGGCGAAAGGCTCAAGCAACGCGGTGTGAAAACCGAAGCAGGACCCGAGTGGTCGGCGAAGCTGGCGCTCAAGAGCTTGCAGTTCTGGCTGTTGTTTATTGCGCGCGTGGCGGCGGCGTCGGGCACGACGGTGATCATCACCCATCAGGTGGCCCATGTGGTGGACGTGGGTTTCAGCAAGTTGCTGTCGGCCTCCGCCTTCGGTCTCGCCGGCATCACCAGCAGTTTTGGGCGGGTGATCTTCGGCTTCATTGCCGATCGCTTGTCGAAGCAGGCGGCTTATACGCTCAACATTGGCATGACCGTTATCGGTGTTGGTGCGCTGATGATTTTGAGCGACCCCAGCCAGCTCTGGCTGCTCTATGTCTACGTGATCTTCTTCGGCATCGGCTTCGGTTCGCGGGCGGTGATCTTCTCGGCGCTTACCGCGGATATCTTTTCCGGCAAAGGCTTCGGCGCGATACTCGGTTACTCCACCGTGGCCGTCGGCGTCGGCGGCGCGCTCGGCTCCTGGCTGGGCGGCGTTTTGCACGACTGGACCGGGAGCTATCTACTCGCCTTTGGTATTTCGGCAGGTGTCTTGGCGATATCCGATGTCTGTATTTGGCTTGCGGTGGTGCCGGCGGTGGCCGCCTGTGACAAACGGCTGTGGCGACAGAAGTGAACTCGTTCAAGCCGTTCGGCCTCATTCTTCCCCGTGTTCCAAACGGTTTGCTTGAGCGGCCGCGGGGAAGCTGCTAGCTTTAAATTCCACGTAAACCTTGCCAAATATTTTGGCAATTTTGCTATGAAGGAAGCTCGGATATGACCGTGTCTCGCGCAAAGCATGTCCTGAGCGGAGTCGAAGGAAGCGCAAAGGACGCCAAGTTGGATTTCGATAAAAAAGTGAGATGGGCGGGGCCTTTGCGAGCTTAGCGTGCTTGGCGCGATGCGTTTTCTTGAACTTGTTTCATGAAGCGGTCTTCTGATTAGTATCGTATGGATGCTCGGCTGCGAGAGGGCATACGTCTATTTAACGAAGCCCGTTATTTCGAATGCCACGAAGTCTGGGAAGCCTTTTACCAGGAGACCGACGCGGCGAATAAGCCTTTTCTCGAAGGTTTGATCGGATTGGCGGCGGCCTTCCGCTTGTTTTGCGATTTCGGCGAGGTCAAAGGGCCAGTCAGGATGATTTACCAGGCGCTCATTCGCCTGGAAAATTACCCGCCGCGGTTTTTGCAAATCCGCGTCAACGAACTCTCGCGCGCGGCGGAGGCATGGGCCAAGGCCGCCGAGGCCGCCGGCGGGCGGCCGCCGGCTTCGACCATCCCTAAAATTCAGACGCAGCGTTTCAGTTTTTTTTCATGAGCCAGAGCGCCTTCACCGATCGTCTCCAACAGTTCGTCAAAGGTACCTGGACAGGCGGTAAGCGCCTTCAGGGACTTCAAGGAGGCGCGCGCGCCTTCCTGCTTTCCCTGATCGCCCGGGGGGAGCGCCGTCCGATCGTGGCCATTACCGCGGGGGCGCGCGAAGCCGACAAATTCTACGACGATCTGGCGTTTTTTCTCGGCGAAGAGCGCGCGGCGGCGCCGCTGCGCCGGCGCCTGCATCTGTTTCCGTCCTGGGAGGTGCTGCCCTTCGAAAACCTTTCGCCCCATCCCGATAATCTCGCCGGACGCCTGGAGGGGCTCTATAAGCTCATCGAAGAACCGGCGCCGATTCTGATCGCCACGCCCGCCGCTTTGATGCAGCGGGTGATCTCCAAGGACGCTCTCAAGCGCTCTTATCTCTATCTTGTCGCCGGCCAAGATTTGGCGCGGGAACTATTGCTGGAGCATCTCGTTGAGTGGGGCTTTCAAAATGTTCCCCTGGTCGAAGAGCGCGGCGATTTCAGTGTGCGCGGCGGCATCGTCGATATTTTTTCGCCGGGCTACGCCAGGCCGTTTCGCCTGGAATTCGACGGCGATCGGGTGGAAACCCTGCGCGAATTCAACCCGGCCACGCAGCGCACCCAACAGGCGGTCGAAGAGCTGCTGCTGTTGCCGATGAAAGAATTCTCGCTCAAGGGAGCGGGTGGGAGCGAGGCGTTGCGCCGCCTGGAGCAGCGCGCTCTCGAATTGGAACTCGAGCGGGGCGAGAGAAATCGGCTGCTCCAATCGGTGCGCGAGGGCATTCCGTTTCCCGGCATAGAATTTCTCCTGCCTTACTTCTGCCCCGGGCTGGTGCCGTTCTTTTCCTATTTGCCCAAGGATACTTTGATCTGGCTCGACGGCGCCGACCGAATAGAGGCGGAAACCGAGCGTTTCGGCCGGCTCGCCTGGGAACGCCACCAGAGCGCCTTGGAAGAGCGCCGGCTAGCGCCGCCCGTAGAAGCGCTCTACATGAACGAGCATGAGTGGCGCGAAGCGCTCAAGCCGTTTTCTCAGGTTCACGGCGAGTCGCTGACAATTTTGGCCGCCTCCGAGCGCGCGCTGGAATCGACGCTGACGGTCGAATCCTATCTAACCGGCGATCTCCGCCAGGAAACGGCGCTTCACGGCAGAGAAGCATCGTTGGCGCCGCTGATCGAGCGCATGAAAGCCTGGGAGGGGGAGCGGATCGTTTTCGTGGCGCCGACGAAGAGCGATGCCACGCGTCTGCGCGACCTGCTGGGCGGCTATGATCTCGAATTGCCGATTCTGGAGGAACCGGCGCAAGCGGTGCTGGAAAGGGCGGAATTGCCGCGCGCCGTCGTCTGCGGCCATTTGAGCCAGAGCTTTCGTTTGCCCGAAACCCGCCTGGTCTTTATCACCTTCGACGAGATCTTCGGCACGCGCAAGCGCCAGGCGGCGCCGGTGAAAAACTACCCGAGCCACTTTCTCACCAGTCTGAGCGAGCTCAAGCAGGACGATTTCGTCGTGCATCTGGATCACGGCATCGGCATCTACCGGGGGCTAAAGTTCATGTCGGTGGCCGGCGTCGAGGGCGAGTTTCTCCATCTGGAGTACGCCGGCGGCGACCGGATGTATCTGCCGGTGGACCGCATCAACATGGTGCAGAAATATATCGGCGGCGACGGCGCCGCGCCGGCTCTCGACCGCTTGGGCGGCACCTCGTGGGAGAAGGTCAAAGCCAAAGCGCGCAAATCCATTCTTGCCATAGCCGAAGAGCTGGTCCAGCTTTACGCGCTGAGAGAAACCCGAGCGGGCACCGCCTTTGCGCCGCCGGACAACTTGTATAAAGAATTCGAGGCCGCCTTCGAATACGAAGAGACGCCCGATCAGCAGCGCGCCATCGACGATACCCTGGCAAGCATGCAGAGCCCCAAGCCGATGGATCGTTTGGTTTGCGGCGACGTCGGCTACGGCAAAACCGAAGTGGCGATGCGCGCGGCGTTTCTCGCCGTCGAAGGGGTCAAGCAGGTCGCGCTACTGGCGCCGACCACGATCCTCGCGCAGCAGCATTTGCAGACCTTTCGCCGGCGCTTTCGCAATCATGCGGTGCGCATCGAGATGGTCAGCCGTTTTTTGACCGCCAGAGAAATCTCCCAGGTGCTTGAAGACACCGCCCGGGGCCAAGTCGATATCGTCATTGGCACCCATCGTTTGTTGCAGAAGGACGTCGAATTCAAAGCTCTTGGCCTGGTGATCATCGACGAGGAGCACCGCTTCGGCGTGGTCCATAAAGAACGGCTGAAAAAACTGCGCCAGACCGTCGATGTTCTAAGCCTCACGGCGACGCCGATCCCGCGCACGCTGCACATGTCGCTGGTGGGCATCCGCGACTTGAGCATCATCGAAACCCCGCCGGCGGACCGCTTGGCGATTCAAACCTATGTCACGCGCTACGATGAAAGACTCATTCGCGACGCGATCCTGCGCGAGCTCGAACGCGGCGGGCAGGTATTCTTTCTTCACAACCGGGTCGAGACCATCGACCGGCTGGCGCTCAAAATCGCGGACCTCGTGCCCGAGGCCAAGGTCGCCGTGGCCCATGGGCAGATGCGGCCAAAAGAACTCGAAAAAGTGATGCTCGAATTTCTCGAAAATAAAACCCAGGTGCTGGTCTGCTCGGCGATCATCGAGTCCGGTCTCGACTTCCCCAATGCCAATACCATTATTGTCAGCCGCGCCGACGCCTTTGGCCTGGCGCAGCTCTACCAGCTGCGCGGCCGGGTCGGCCGCTCCCATCGCCATGCTTTCGCCTATCTGTTGATCCCCGGTGAAAAAGCGATCACGCCGGACGCCGAGCGACGCCTGCGGGCGTTGCAGGAAATAGACGGGCTCGGCGGCGGCTTCAAGTTGGCGCTGCACGACTTGGAAATTCGCGGCGCCGGAAATCTGCTCGGCGAGCAGCAGTCGGGGCAAATCAGCGCGGTGGGTTTCGAGCTCTATACCGAGATGATGGAAAAAGCGATCCAGGAGCTCAAAGGCGAAGAGATTTTGCCGGAAGTCGAACCGGAGATCCGCCTCGGCATCTCGGCCTATTTCCCCGATGACTATATTCCCGACGCCAACCAGCGGCTCTATTTTTACAAGTGTCTGGCGAACCAGCGCAGCGAGGCCGAGCTTGGCGACCTCAAGGAGGAGATCAAGGACCGCTTCGGTCCCTACGGCGAGCCGGTAGAAAATCTATTTCTGGTCATGAATCTCCGCCGGGTGCTCAAAGAGTTTCTCGTGCAACAAATCACTGTTTCGGACGGCAAGGTATTTTTGTTGTTTCATCCGGAGTCGCCGGTCAAGGTGGAGAAGCTGCTCGAACTGATGCGCAAAGATAAAACCCGCTTTCGATTGTCCCCCGACGGCCGGCTGTCGTTTACGCCGAACCATCAAGAGTGGCCGGCGTTGACCGATGAAGTGTTGGCGTTACTGCAAACGATCCGCGAGATTCCGGCGCCGGCGAAAGATCAACCCGCTCCCGCCCATGGGCACGCAGGGGTTTAAGGGGCCCCCTCGCAACGGTTTCTACAGAACCTACTCGGGCCGTCGGGGTTAAAGGACCGATTCCCCGAGTAGCGACTTTCTGAAGTCGCGTATCGAGGGGTCTTTTTCTTATTGGCGCAATTCGCGAACGTAGGCCGTTTCCATTTCGGTGTCCGAATGGCCAGAAAATTTGCAATCGTAAGAGCGAATCGCCAATCTTTTCGTGGGTCTGCCTTGTGTGGGATTTCCAGAAGCGAGGTTGGCATTCAGCACCGAGTATGGTAGCGTTTGCGAAAATTCGACGCTCTTCTCCGCGGCGAGAGCCATTCAAGGTGAGGCAAATGATTAAAACCAGCCTCTTTGTTTTCCTACTGTTTCTGCTTCCCCATGCGGCCCAGGCAAAGTTGGTCGACCAGCTGATCGTCGTCATCAACGGCGAGCCCTATACACTGTCGAATTTGAACCACTTTGCCACAAGCAAGATGAACCGCAGTTTTCCCAGCGGCGACTTGAGTCAACTCAACGCCACGGACCGGGAGGTTCTTGAGGGGTTTATCACCGAGAAGCTGCTCAACGCCGAAGCGCGCGAGGCCGGCATCCTCATCACGGACGACGAGGTGAACCGCTATATCGAGCAGGTCAAAAAAAATAACCGCCTGTCCGACGACGACCTGAGAACCGTGCTCACCCGCGAAGGGCAAACGCTGGCAAGCTACAGAACTTCGATCAAAGCCGAGATGGAAAAGAGCGAGGTCATCAACCACCAAGTCAGACGGCGGGTGAATATTACCGATGAAGACGTCGAGCGCTATTACAAACTCAACGGAGTGAAATTTCGCAGCAATGAGCGCGCCCGCATCAGTCATATACTGCTGGCGCTTGCCGAAGATGCCCCGCCGGACCGAATCAAGAGCGTGACGGCGCGCGGGCAGGATCTCCACCGGCGGATCGCCGCAGGAGAAGATTTCGCCGCATTGGCGCGGCAGTATTCCGAGGGCGCGGGACGCGAGCAGGGGGGAGAAATCGGCTGGATCAAACGGGGAACGTTGGTCGCCGGAATCGAAGATCTGGCGTTTGAGAAGTTGTCGGTGGGCCAGGTGAGCGGGCCGGTTCGTACCAGCATGGGCGTCCATCTCGTCAAGCTCGAAGCGCGCGAGGCGGGCACGCAGCTGCCGCTCAGCACCGTGGCGCCGCGCATCAAGGAAGATCTGACGAACAGGGCGCTCGAAGAACGCTTTGACAGGTGGCTCAAGACCGATTTGCGCCGCAAACATCGCGTTGACGTAAGACTCGCCGGGGTGGTTTTCAAACCGGAGGACTCGATAGACGGCACCGTCGATACCTTGATGGCAAAGTCGATGCGATCGACGCGTCGCGAAAACCGGTCTATTCTGAGCTATCTCAATCCTTTCTCCTATATCGTCAAAGAAACGCCGTTCGAAGACGACGATCCTTCCAGCCCCGAGTTCGGAAAGAGCGTGGTGAGCGTATTTGGCGTGCCGCTGTTTACGACCGACAGCGCCGAGGACGTTCCCGACGTTCTCGCGCCTCCGGCGAAAGAGGAAAAGGGCGCCTTTTCCACCATCGTCGATACGCTCAATCCTTTTTCGTCGAAAAAGCCCTGAGTTTCGGCCTAAAACCGGGCAAGCGGAAATTATAGGCGAGAGCTCTCTGCGCGACGTTTCCCGATCTATGTCGAACAAACCGATTGTCGCCGTCACCATGGGCGACCCTGCCGGCATCGGTCCCGAGGTGGTGCTCAAGGCGCTGCGAGATCCAAAGATCAAAAAGTTCGCACGACCCTTGGTTCTCGGCGATTGGGAGGTGCTGCTGCGGACCCGCGGTCACAGGAAAAATTATCCCGAGCTGATTCGCTGGCTACCGGGGCAGCCGCTCCTGCCCATGCTCAACCACCCGCAGGCGTTCGTCGTCTGTTCTTTGTCGGCCTTATCGGCGCGGGATTCTCGTCCCGGCGTGCCGTCCCGGGCGGGCGGCCACGGCGCTTACCGTTATATCCGTGTCGCTGCCAAGCTCGCGCTGTCGAAGGTCGCCGACGCCATCGCCACGGCGCCCATCAGCAAAAGCATCCTCATCGATGCCGGCTACAATTATCCCGGCCATACGGAGCTGCTGGCCGAGTTGAGCTGCACCCGCGAGTGCCGCATGATGTTGATCGGCGAGAAACTGCGCGTGGTGCCGGTGACGGGGCATATCGCGTTGGCCAAGGTGGCGCGCAGTCTCACGCGCGAGAACATCAGGATCACGCTGGAGCTGGCGCATCGCAGCCTCAGAGCGGATTTCGCCATCGCGCGGCCGCGCATCGCCGTGGCGGCGCTCAATCCGCACGCCGGCGAAGAGGGTGTCTTTGGCGACGAGGAAATTGAAGTCATCGCGCCGGCAGTGCGTGCGGCGCAGAAGCGGCGCTTGCCGGTGTACGGCCCTTATCCGGCGGATAGTTTGTTTCATCACGCCGCCCGCGGCGCCTACGACGCCGTCGTGTGCATGTATCACGATCAAGGGTTGATTCCGCTGAAGCTGCATCATTTCTTCGGCGGCGTCGCTTTGACTCTCGGCCCCCCTTTCATCCGCACATCGGTGGATCACGGCACCGCCTACGATATCGCCGGCAAGGACAAGGCCGACGAGGCCAGCATGAAAGAAGCGATTATTCTGGCGGCGCGACTGGCGCGCCGCCGCGTCGGGCGGAGACCTTCATGAACCCGGCGATCTTTCGCGAGTACGACATCCGCGGTTTGGCGGAAAAGGATTTCGACAAAGACTTTGCCTTGCTCCTGGGCAAGGTGCATGGCACGCTGATCGCCGAAAGAGGCGGCAGAAGGGCAGCCGTGGGCCGAGATTGCCGCAGCACTTCGGATGCTTACGCCGAGGCGGTGATCGCCGGCCTGGTCTCGGCCGGGCTTCGGGTCTATGACATCGGTGTTTGCCCGACGCCGCTCATGTATTTTGCGCTGTTTCATCTCGACTTGGATGGCGGCATTCAGGTCACCGCGAGCCATAATCCCTCGGAATACAACGGTTTCAAGATCTGCCTCGGCAGGGACACGATCTACGGCGAGCAGATCCAGGAAATTCGCGCTCGGATGGAGCGAAGCCGCTTTCGTGAAAAATCGGGCGGCACAATTGAGCGCTACGATATCGTCGGGCCGTATAGCGAGCGCTTGCTCGCCGACGTGCGCCAGTTGGCACGGCCGCTCAAAGTCGTGGTCGATGGCGGCAGCGGCGTGGGCGGGCCGGTGGCCCCGCCGATTTTTCGGCTGCTCGGCTGCCAGGTCTGGGAAATTGCCTGCACCCCGGACCCGACATTTCCTTTTCATCATCCCGACCCTACGCTGCCGGACAACCTGGAGATGTTGATCGACCGGGTCAGGAGAGAAAAAGCCGACGTTGGGATCGCTTACGACGGCGACGCCGATCGGATCGGCGCGGTGGATGAAACCGGCAAGATCCTCTGGGGCGACGAGTTGCTGGTGCTGTTTGCGCGCGATGTGCTGAAGCGAAATCCCGGGGCGACGATCATCTCGGAGGTCAAATGCTCGCAACGTCTTTATGACGACATTGAGAAAAATGGCGGCAAAGCGATCATGTGGAAGGCGGGCCACTCATTGCTCAAGGCCAAGATGAAGGAAACCGGCGCGCTGCTCGCCGGCGAGATGAGCGGCCATATGTTTTTCAAGGAGCGTTACTTCGGTTACGACGACGCCGTTTATGCCTCGCTCCGGTTGCTGGAAATCCTGGCGAAATCGGGAAAAGCGCTGTCGAGTTTGTTAGCCGACCTGCCGCCGAGCGTATCGACTCCCGAGATCCGCGTCGATTGCCCGGACGATAAAAAATTCATCATCGCGCAGCGGGCGACCGAGTATTTTCGCCGCCACTATGAGGTCATCGATGTGGACGGCGTGCGCGTCAAGTTTCCCGAGGGCTGGGGGTTGATTCGCGCTTCCAACACCCAACCCGCGCTGGTGCTTCGGTTCGAAGCCCGCTCGCAAGACAAATTGAACGAATATCGCAGGCTCATCGAAGAGAAACTCAAGGAATACGAGCGCCCGTAGGGCCGGCAATGGCGGGGAAGATCGTCGTCAAAGGCGCGCGGGTTCATAATCTCAAGAATATCGACCTGGAAATCCCGCGTAACCGGCTGGTGGTCGTCACCGGCGTCTCGGGCTCGGGAAAATCTTCTTTGGCGTTCGATACCCTGTACGCCGAAGGCCAGCGGCGTTATCTCGAATCTCTCGCCGCCGACGCGCGGCAGGTGCTCCAGCAAATGGAGCGGCCCGACGTCGATAGCATCGACGGGCTTTCGCCGGCCGTCGCCATCGAACAGAAGGCCGGCCTTGCCAATCCTCGCTCTACCGTCGGCACGATCACCGATGTTTATGATTACTTGAGACTGCTTTTTGCTCGCGTCGGCCAATTGACTTGTGCTCAATGCAGCCGCGAAATCACCTCCCACACCGTCGAACAGGTGGCCGATCAACTGCTCGCCCTGCCGGGGGAGAGCCGAGCTCTGCTTCTCGCCCCGCTGGGGAGGGCGCCCGCAGCCGAGATGAACGCAAGGCTGCAGGAATTGTCAAGACAGGGGTTTACCCGCTTGCGGATCGATGGCGTCCTGTGTGAGCTAAACGAAGTATTAAGCCTCTCGGCGCAGGGCTGTGTCGATGTCGACCTGCTGATCGACCGGCTCGCCATCCGCCCTGGCATCGAGCGGCGACTGGCGGATTCAGTGCAAACGGCTTTCCATTGGGGTGGCGGTGTGATCAAGGTAGAGATCGCCGCCACTGCGGACGACCTCGGCCGAGAACTGGTCTTCAGCGAGAAATCAGTCTGCGTTCATTGCGGCGCGCCGCCGCCGGAGATTACACCGAGCCTGCTCTCCTTCAATAGCCCGCGCGGCGCTTGTCCCGCCTGTGACGGAACGGGGGTTGCGCGCACGCCAGGAAGGCGGAACAGGCGGAGCGAGTCTTGCGGAGACGAAATCTGCGCGGCGTGCGCCGGCAGCCGGCTGCGCAAGGAAAGTCTCAGCTTGAAGATCGGCGGCAGGAATATCGCCGAAATCGCTTCCTGGCCGATTTCGCAAACAGCCGAATTTTTTGCCGAACTCGCGCTTCCCGGAGACCGGCTGGCGGTGGGCCGAAAGATTATCGGCGAGATCGCCGGCCGGCTTTCTTCCATGGCGCAGTTGGGGCTCGACTACCTGAGCCTCGACCGCTCGTCCGCCTCGCTTTCCGGCGGCGAAGCTCAGCGAGTGCGGCTGGCATCGCTTATCGGGTCGCGTTTGGCCGGCGTGCTTTACATCTTCGATGAGCCGAGCATCGGCTTGCACCAAAGGGACAACGCGCAACTGGTCGCGCTCTTGCAGCAACTGCGCGATGCGGGAAACTCAATCATCGTCGTGGAACATGATCCGGAAACGATTCTGGCGGCGGATTATCTGATCGATATGGGCCCGGGGGCCGGCGCTCAGGGCGGCGAAGTGGTGGCGCAGGGAACACCGGCAGAAGTCATGGGAAACAGCCGGTCATTGACCGGCAAATACTTGTCCGGCAGGGCGCAAATCGCGCTGCCTGGCCAACGCCGGAAAGGCCGCGGCGGCGCCTTAAGGATCGCTCATGCGCGCACGCGCAACTTGAAGAACATTACGGTCGAGTTTCCCCTCGGTGCGATGACCTGCGTGACCGGGGTGTCCGGCGCTGGCAAGAGCACATTGGTGATGGAAATACTCTATAACGGCGTTGCCCAATCCATAAAGAAGACCAGGACGCCGACCCCCATACTTGCCGAGATCAGCGGGTGGAAAAACTTCGACCGTGTGATCGGTATCGATCAGGCGCCGATTG
The DNA here is from genome assembly GCA_964539925.1 of uncultured Syntrophobacter sp. Taxonomy (GTDB): domain Bacteria; phylum Desulfobacterota; class Binatia; order UBA9968; family UBA9968; genus DP-20. Next base: position 17,667 of record CAZILB010000061.1, read on the forward strand.
GCCGCACGCCGCGGTCCAATCCGGCGACCTATACCGGACTTTACGACCATCTGCGGGAGCTTTTCGCGCAGCTTCCGGCGGCGCGCGTGCGCGGCTTCGGCCCCGAACGTTTCTCTTTTAACGTCGCCGGCGGTCGTTGCGAGGCCTGCGGCGGTGAGGGCGCGGTTCGTGTCGCGATGCATTTCCTGCCCGATATGTTCGTGACTTGCACGGTCTGCAAAGGGCGGCGCTATAACCGCGAAACCCTGGAAGTTAAATTCAAGGGACTCAACATCGCGGAGGTATTGGACTTGACCGCCAAGCAAGCGCTTGAGCTGCTCAGCGCCATTGCGCCGATCTACGATCGCTTGCGCACCCTCCATGAGGTCGGATTGGGCTATCTCAAACTGGGCCAGCCGGCACCGACGCTGTCGGGCGGCGAGGCGCAGCGCGTGAAGCTGGCGCGGGAGCTGGCGCGAAAGTCCGCCGGCAGATCGCTTTATATTCTCGACGAGCCCACCACCGGCCTCCATTTCGACGACGTCAAGAAACTCGTGGAGCTGCTCAACCGTCTAACCGATATGGGCAACACTGTGGTTGTCATTGAACATAATCTTGATGTGATCAAGCTCGCCGACCACGTCATAGACTTGGGGCCGGAAGGGGGCGCCAGGGGGGGCGAAGTGGTGGCCCAGGGGACGCCCGAGGCGATCGCCGCAACTGTCGATTCGGCAACCGGACAATACCTAAAACGGGCTATCGAGCTTTCTGCGAGCGCCGATTGAAGCATCCTGCTGGACAAAAAAACACGAAACTTCAAATAGATAAGCTATTTCCATTGCAGGTTGACTCGGGCGGCCGATTTGGTTAAATAAAATCAGACTGAATTAGTCTGGAATTGATGCCAGGCCAGGCCAGTATGTTATGACGGTGCAAACACCCATATATTTGGACAACCACGCCACGACCCCGGTGGACGGCCGCGTGCTGGACGCCATGTTGCCGTATTTTAAGGACAAATTTGGCAATGGGGCGAGCAAAAGCCACGCCTTCGGCTGGGAGGCCGAGGCGGCGATCGACGCGGCTCGCGAGCAAGTCGCCAAGCTGATCGGAGCGGCGTCGCCGCGTGAGATCGTTTTCACTAGCGGCGCCACCGAGTCGGACAATCTGGCGATTAAAGGCGTCGCGAACGCTTATCGAGATAAGGGGGATCATATCGTCACCTGTGCGACCGAGCACAAGGCGGTTCTCGATAGCTGCAAGGCCTTAGAAAAGCAGGGGTTTCGGGTCACCTATTTGCCGGTCCAACGCGCTGGCCTGATCGATCTCGGGAAACTGGCGGAGACGGTCAGCGACAAGACGATTTTGATCTCGATCATGGCCGCCAATAATGAGATCGGTACTTTCCAACCGTTCAAGGAAATTGGCCGGTTGGCGCGGGAAAGAAACATTCTGTTTCATAGCGACGCGACCCAGGCCGTGGGCAAGGTGCCGTTGGATGTCAACGAATTGGGCATCGATCTTTTGTCGCTGACGGCGCACAAAATGTACGGTCCAAAGGGTATCGGCGCGCTCTACGTACGGTCGGCCAAACCGCAAGTCAAGCTCACAGCGCTGATCGACGGCGGCGGCCATGAGCGCGGCATGAGATCCGGAACCCCCAATGTGCCCGGGATCGTCGGCCTGGGGAAAGCTTGCGAAATTGCCCGCAAGGAAATGAGCGCCGAGGGCGAAAAAATCGTCGCCCTGCGCGAGCGGCTCAAGAACGGAATTTTGTCTCGGCTCGACGAGGTCTATGTCAACGGCCATGCCACGCTGCGGTTGCCGGGCAATTTGAATATGAGTTTTGCGTATATCGACGGCGAGTCGTTGATGATGGGGCTCAAGGAAATCGCGCTATCGACGGGTTCGGCCTGTACCTCGGCGAGTCTCGAACCGTCTCATGTGCTCAAAGCGATCGGCCTGGACGATGCCCTCGCCCATGCGACCCTTCGCTTCGGTATCGGGCGCTTCAATTCCGTCGAGGAAATCGATTACACCATCGAGCGCGTGACCGAGGAAGTGCGGCGTCTGCGCGAGCTTTCGCCGCTTTATAAAGCCAGGGGAGCCAAGCCGGCGAAGCCGGAACAAACCGGGCTGAAGGAGCCAGGGAGCGTTTCCTAGAGGTTCAAGCCTTCGGGAGGAAAGAAATTATGGCCATTGGAGTTTCGGTGACCGAGCGCGCGGCGATGCGCATCAAGGAGCTGATCGCCGCCGAGAATCGCGAAGGGCAGGGACTTAGAGTCAAAGTGGTCGGCGGCGGCTGCTCGGGTCTGCAGTATAAAGTCGATTTCGACGCGCCCAAGGGCACCGACAAGATTTTCGAGAGAGACGGCGCGAAGGTCCTGGTCGACATGAAAAGCCTGCTCTATGTGAGCGGCACCGAATTGGACTACAGGGACGAACTGATGCAATCCGGCTTTGTCTTCCAGAATCCCAACGTCAAAAAAGCCTGCGGCTGCGGCGCGTCGTTTACGGTTTGAGGGAAAGTAGAGGATAGAAAAATGAAAACAGCCACCGGTGCAGTCGAAGACCTCGCCCGACGCGAATATAAGTACGGTTTCATCACCGACATCGAAGCGGACACCGTACCGCCGGGTTTGAACGAAGACGTCATCCGACTGATCTCGGCGAAAAAGGGCGAGCCGCAGTTCATGCTCGATTGGCGTCTGAAGGCGTTTCGCTACTGGTCCAAACTGGCCGCGTCGGACGCCGAGCCGAAGTGGGCGAAGGTTCGCTATCCGCCCATCGACTATCAGGCGATCTGCTATTATTCGGCGCCGAAGTCGAAGGGGGACGGACCCAAGAGCCTGGAGGAAGTGGATCCCGAGCTGATCAAGACGTATGAGAAGCTCGGCATTCCTCTGCGCGAACAGGAGCTCCTGGCGGGCGTGGCCGTCGATGCGGTCTTCGACAGCGTGTCGGTGGCGACGACTTTCAAGGGCAAACTGGGCGCGTTGGGGATCATCTTTTGTTCCTTTTCCGAAGCGGTGCACGACCATCCCGAACTGGTGCAAAAGTATCTGGGCTCGGTGG
>CAZILB010000062.1:0-9549 GCA_964539925.1 uncultured Syntrophobacter sp.
CTAAACGTCGGCTACAGCGCCCTTAGCGCCGATCAGTTGCCCGCCTGGATCGCCAAGGACAGCGGTATCTTCGCCCGGAACGGACTGGACGTGCAGCCGATCTTTTTCACCGGCGGCACCACCGCGGTACTCGCCCTGGTTTCCGGCGACGTGCCGATGGCGCAACTGGCGGGGCCCGGACTGGTCAGCAGCAACCTGGGCGGTTCCGAAGCCGTGTTCGTGGCCTCCGGGGTTATCTCCCTCAATTACGTGCTCATGGGCAAGGAGGGGGTCAAAACCGCGGAGCAGCTCAAGGGCGGCACCCTGGCGATCAGCCGCTTTGGCTCGGCCACCGATTCGATCGCGCGTTTTGCTTTACGCAGACTCAATCTCGTCGCCGGCAAAGACGTCACCATCGTGCAGGTGGGCAGCGGGCCCGATCGCATGAATGCGATTCTGACCGGCAAGGTCACCGCCGCGGTCATCAATCCGCCGTCGAGCTTCATCGCCGAAAGGCGCGGTCTCGCCGTCATCGCCGATGTTTCCCAGATGGGCCTGGTGTTTCAACACACCGGAGCGGTGACCACAAGAAAATTCATCAGAGAGCAGCCCGACATCGTGCGCCGTTACGTCAAGTCCCACGTCGAAGCGGTTCATAAAATGTGGACGGACAAAGAAGCGACGATCAGAGCTCTTAGCCGTTTCATGGGCAGCGGACTTGACCGGGAGATCTTGGAGAAGAGCCGTGACAATGTCCTTTCCGACGCGATGTACCCGAAAAAACAATATCCCAGCCTCGAAGGGCTTCAAACCGTTCTCGACGAATTGGCCGAGCGCAATCCGCGGGCAAAAACCGCCAAACCCGAACAGTTTGTGGATATGACATTCATACGGGAGCTCGACCAGAGCGGTTACATCGACGCTCTCTACAAGAAAAGATAGCCGCTGGACCGGCCGATTTTATGTTGAGCGCGGAGCGCGGCGACGCCGCGGCTGCGGAATTGCAATCCTGGGCACAGCGGACGGCGATACGCATCGATCCCGCGGTCAGCGTTCAGGCGGAGTTTGACCACGACTCAAACACTTTCATCGTGCGACTGAGCAAGGGCGCGCGCGTGCTGATCTTTCGTTTTTCCCAAGCGCAAGTCCACTCCGACGGGCGCGAAGCCGAGTGCGAACGCACGCTCAACCGCAAGATCAAAGATTTGTGGAATTTGATCTGAAGGACCTGGCGCGTTCAAACCGTTGCAGCCGTTCAAGCAGTTCAAATCGTCTCGGACCCTTAACGAATTGAACGTTTTGAACGGCTTGAACTATTTGAACGGTTATTTTCCGTTTAACAGCCGCGCCGCGTCTTTGGCGAAATAGGTGAGAATCATGTCGGCGCCCGCGCGCCGGATCGCGAACAGCACTTCCATCATGATTCTTTGCTCATCGATCCAGCCCTGCTGCCCGGCTGCCTTGATCATCGAATATTCGCCGCTGACGTTGTACGCCGCCACAGGATAACCGAATTTTTCCTTGACCCGATGGATGACGTCGAGGTAAGCGAGGGCGGGCTTGACCATGACGATGTCCGCCCCCTCGCCTATATCCAACTCGACTTCCCGCAGCGCCTCATCGGCGTTCGCCGGGTCCATTTGATACGAGCGCCGGTCGCCAAATTGCGGCGTTGATTCCGCCGCTTCGCGAAACGGACCGTAGAAGCCCGACGCGTATTTGGCGGCGTAGGCCATGATCGGCGTTTGGGCAAAGCCGCTCTCGTCGAGAACTTTACGGATGACGCCCACCCGCCCATCCATCATGTCCGACGGCGCCACCATGTCGGCTCCCGCTTGCGCGTGGGACAGGGCTTCTTTGGCCAACAATTCGAGGGTGCTGTCGTTATCCACGTCGCCGTTTTTGATCACGCCGCAGTGGCCGTGTTCGGTGTACTCGCACAGGCAAACGTCGGTAATCACCAACAAATCGGGATGTTTTTCTTTAATCGCGCGAATCGCTTGCTGCACGACGCCGGCGGCGGCATAAGCCTCGCTGCCAACGGCGTCCTTTTGCTCGGGAATGCCGAATAGAATCACCGCCCGAATGCCCAACGATTTAACCTCCGCGCATACCTTGGCCGCGCGGTCCACGGACCATTGAAAGACGCCGGGCATCGACGAAACCGGCCGGGCCTGATCGCGGCCCGGACCGACGAACAGCGGATATATGAAATGCCGCGGTTCGAGGCTGGTTTCCCGGATCAACCCTCGTACGATCTCGTTCTGCCGCAACCGTCTGGGTCGATAGGTTGGAAATTTCATCGGCCGCTCCTATCGAAATGCTCCACAATGGCTCGAACCAATCCAGGGATGGTGAATTCCCTCGCCGTGATGTCGGCTCGGCCGCCCAGCTCTTTCACCGTGCCGGCGGTAATCGGGCCGATGCAGGCCAAGGCGCACCGCTCGGCGATCGCGTCGAGTTTTCGGCCGCCGAAAAGCCGGACAAAGTTCTTCACCGTGCTCGAGCTGGTGAAGGCGATGATATCGACTTTGCCTTGCTCCAATAACCCGGCGAGCGGCCGTGCATCGGTTTCAGGCAGCACCGTGCGATAGGCCTTCACGACATCGACGGTGGCTCCCCATCGGCGCAATGTTTCTGCCAGAACTTCCCGCGCCTCGGCCGCCCGTGGAATTAAAACCCGCTTGCCCGCCATCGACCGAGAGGCGATCGCGTCGAGAATCCCTTCAGCTTGATAACGCTCTGGAATCAAATCGCAGCGCATACCGGCGGCCGCCAGTCGCTTCGCCGTTTCCGGCCCGATGGCGGCGATTTTCATACGGGCCAGAGCCGAAACATCTTTGCCGGCTTGGCGAAGCCGCCGCAAAAACGGCTCCACGCCGTTTACGCTGGTAAAAATCAGCCAATCATAGATTTCGATTTTCGCCACGGCGGCATCGAAAGCCTCAAAATCTTCCGGCGGTTGAATCTCGATGGTCGGAAACTCGACCACCTCTCCGCCGAGATCTTCAATCTGTTCCGCCAGCGCTCCGCCTTGGGCGCGGGGCCTGGTGACGACGATGCGCCGGCCGCTCAGCGGCTTTGTCCGATCGCGCGCTCTTAACGCTTCTTCGGCTTGCGCCATCTCTGACTCCGTCACGCCCGGGTTAGAAACTTGTCCGCACCCTGGTTCACGAGCTGCTGCGCCAGGCTTCGGCCGAGCCGGTCGGCGTCCGCGACCCTGCCGGTTATGGCACCGCGGCAAAGATCGCTGCCGTCGGGGTTGGCCACCACGGCAACCAGCGCCAAGCGGTCCACAACGATCCGTGCACGGGCGCCGATAGGAACATCGCAGCCGCCGCCGAGCGCTGCTAACAAAGCTCGCTCCGCGCATACCTCCGCGTACGCCGCCGCGTCGTGCAGAAAAGCCGCCGGTTCGCGCTCGGCAGCATCGTTCCGAGATTCGATCGCCAACGCCCCTTGCGCGACGGCGCTGACGCAAATCTCGTCCGCCAGGTATTCGGTGACGCGATCCTCAAAGCCCATGCGCTTCAAGCCGGCGGCGGCCAACACCAGGGCATCGACCTCGCCTTCGTCGAGCTTTCTGAGTCGGGTATCGACGTTGCCGCGGATCGGTACCACGCGGAGATCCGCGCGCCGGTGGAGCAATTGCGAGCGGCGCCTGAGGCTTCCCGTTCCCAGCTGCGCGCCGCGCGGCAGATCATCAAATCCGAGTCCGCTTCGGCTCACCAGCACGTCGCGCGCATCCTCGCGCCGGGGCACCGCCGCGATGGCAAGCCCCTCCGGCAGTTCCACCGGCAAGTCTTTCATCGAATGGACCGCGAAATCGATGTCTCCCGCCAGCAGAGCCTCCTCGATTTCCCTGGTGAAGACGCCCTTGCCGCCGATCGAGGGGATCGCACTGTCGACAAAGCGGTCGCCGCTGGTCTTGATCACGCGCAGCTCAACTTCGATGTCCCGGCGCTGGCGCAAGATCTCGTCGCGCACCCAATTGGACTGGGCCAGGGCCAGGGCGCTGCCGCGCGAGCCGATACGGAGAAGCTTCACTTGCCCTCCAGCTCAAAGAGCTTTTTCAGCGCCGCGACGTAAAACGCGGCATCCTCGTCCTCTTCATTCGAGTTGCCCTTGAGCTGCGAGATCGGTCCATGGAGCAGCTTGTTGATCATCGCCGTCGTCATATCTTCCAGCGCTGCCCGCTGCTGCTCGGACAGCCCTTTGAGGCTGCCGACCAGCGATTTCTCCAGTTCTCTGCGGCGAATTTCGTCGAACCTTTGCCGCAAGGCCATGATCGTCGGCACCTGCTCCAGCGAATCGATCCAGCGAACAAATCCCCCGACTTCGTCGGCGACGATCGCCTCGGCCTTTTCCGCCTCGGCCGATCGTTCCTGCAAATTGTCCTCGGCAACGCTTTTGAGATCGTCGATATTATAAAGATAAACGTTGTCGAGATCGTTGATTCTGGCGTCGAAGTTCCGCCGATCGCCGATATCGATGAAGAACATCGCTCTCTGCTTGCGCTCGCGCAGCACTTTCTCCACCGTCGCAGCATCGACCAGGACTTCCGGCGCGTCGGTGCAGCCGATCACGAGATCGGCCAGCCGGAGATACAGCGGAAAATCCTCGAATCGAATGGGGCTGCCGTGAATACTCTCCGCCAGCGCGACCGCGCGCTCAAAGGTTCGATTGATCACCATCAGGCTCTCGACGCCCTGGCTCCGCAGGTGCCGCGCCATCAAGCCGCCCATTTTGCCCGCGCCGATCAGCATCACGGTTTTGTCGTCGAAGCGGTCGAAAATTCGCTTTGCCAGATCCACCGCCACCGAGCTTACCGAGACCGCACGGCTGCCCACGCCGGTTTCCGTGCGTACCCGTTTGGCGACGAAGAAAGAGCGGTGAAACAAGCGGTGCAAGATCGTGCCGACGGTTCCTGCCTGGCGCGCCGCGTCGTAATAGCCCTTTAGCTGGCCAAGGATTTGCGGCTCGCCCACGACCATCGAGTCGAGGCTGGCGGCGACGCGAAACAGATGGCGCACGGCTTCGGCGCCTTGATAGATATAAATATGGTCCTCCAACGCTCCGGAACCGCGCTGCTGTCGCCGCTCGCTTAGAAAAGATTTGATGTCGTGGCCGGCGGCCTGGCCGTCCGGTGCGATCGCCACCACCTCGACGCGGTTACAGGTGGACAAAATCACCCCTTCCTGAACCGTAGAAAATTCGCTCAATCGCGCCAGCGCATCGCGCAGATAAGTACTTTCAAAGGCGACGCTCTCGCGCACTTCAATGGGTGCGCTGCGGTGGTTAAGGCCGACGATGATGAGCTCTCTTTTCACAAGTTACTCGAAACGGCCGCCGTGGCGGCCGGGGAACAATGCATCGCCCATGAGGAAATAGCCGAGCACCACGCAAAAACCGAACATGGTCAAGAGCGCCGCCTTTTTGCCCCTCAAGCCGGCGGTGATGCGGGCGTGCAGCAACGCGCCGTAGAACAGCCAGACGAGGCCCGAAGAAATCTGCCGCGGCTCCCACGACCAGTAATCGCCCCAGTGGATCCCCGCCCACAGGCTGCCCGTAATAATGCCGAGCGTCATCAGCGGGAAACCCCACACCAGCAGCCGGTAATTAAGCTGATCGAGCGATTCCAGCGACGGGAAGCGCTTCATCAGCGCGGTGATCTTCTTATGCTTTAGATCCCGTTCCTGGAGCAGGTAAATCAGACTCACGGCAAAAGCCAAAGCGAAAACCGCGTTGCCCAGAAACGCCAGGGTCACGTGCAGCGGCAGCCAAAAGGTTTTCAGACCCGGAGGGATATCCCCGGCGCTCGCGCCAAAGGCCAAAGCCGCCAGCGTCATCAGCAGAGCAAGCGGCGCGATGATGCCGCCCAGAACCGTCAAACGGTATTTCAGCTGAACCAACAAGTAAACTCCGACCAGCAACCAGCTCTTGAACAGCAGCGCCTCGCCGATCAGGGCGACGGCGGCAAATCCTTCGTTCATAAAGCGCACCCCGAGGGCCAGCGTGTGCGAAAGAAATCCGCCCAGCAAGAGCAGGGATGGCAGCTTGGCGGCGCTGTCCTTGCGAAAAACAAAGTAGAGAAAGCTTGCGGCCGCGAACAGATACATCAAGGCGGTGAATTTGACCAGTGTCGTTTCCATGAAAGGGCCGAAGCCATTATAAGCTAACCCCGACCGCCTTCAAGCTCGGCGGGGCTGTCAAAAAGCGCCTTAGGAACCGGCTTCCTCAGCATATTTCATCGCTGCAAAATTGACCCATGCCGGCAAACAAGCTATCGTCGCTCTATCAAGTCTCCTCGAGTTATGGCTTGCGCCTCCCATTAAAGCCGTATTGTGCCTGCCTGATTGCCGCTCTCATTGCGTTTGGCGCCGCTTGCCGTCCGCCGGCCCTAGAGAAGCCGCCGGGTTATCTGGTCGTGGGCATCGAAAGCAATCCGCTCGAACTCGACCCGCGGTATGCGACCGATGCCAATTCCTCCCGCATTGGCAACCTCATCTACAATTCTCTGCTCCGCGCCGACGTACATTCACATTGGCAGCCGGAATTAGCGGAACACTGGCAGATGAGCGACGCAAAGACCTATGTTTTTGACCTGCGCAGAGATGTCCGATTTCATGACGGACGGCCGCTCACGGCGGCCGATGTGAAATTTACCTACGAGTCGATCTTGGACCCGAGCAGCCGCTCACCGAAGCGCGCATTGTTGAAACCGCTCCGAGAGATCGAGCAGACGGGCGCGCATCAACTGCGTTTTCATCTGGACATGGTTCATGCGCCGTTTGTCGAGCAATTCGCTTTGGGTATCGTTCCGGCCGGCGCCTCCCGAGCGGATGGGTCGAGCCGCAGTCCGCCGCCGGGCTCCGGACCGTTCTCGATCGAATCCATCGAGACCGGTGAAAAAATCACGCTCCGAGCGAATCCGAACGCCTGGCAAGGCACGCCGGCGCTCGCCGGTTTGATCTTCAAAGTCGTTCCCGACGCCATGGTGCGCGTGCTCGAATTCAAAAAAGGCGCCATCGATTTTATGCAGAACGACCTTGAACCGGATATGCTGCCCTGGATCCGGAAAAACACCGATGCCGCGGTGAGCGCCCATCCGGGGACGACCTACCAGTATATCGGCATCAACCTCACCCATCCGGTCTTGAAACACAAAAAAGTCCGCCAGGCGCTGGCTCTCGCCATCGACCGAGATCGCATGATCCGCCATCTGCTCAAAGAGACGGTGTCGCCGGCCAACGGATTGTTGGCGCCGATCAACTGGGCCTACGACGCCGCCATCCCGCACTGGCCCTACGATCCCGAGCGCGCCAAACGGCTCCTCGATGAAGCCGGTTTTCCCGATCCCGACGGCGAGGGGCCGCTGCCGCGATTTCGGCTGTCCTACAAGACCACGAATATCGACCTGCGCCGAAGAATCGCCGAAGCCTTGAAGGATCAACTGCTGCAGGTGGGCATCGAGCTGGAGATCCGCAGCTATGAATGGGGCACTTTTTTCAGCGACGTGAGAAAAGGCAATTTTCATCTTTACTCGCTCGCCTGGGTCGGGGTTACCGACCCGGATATTTTCTACCATATCTTTCACTCCCAAAGCGCTCCACCCAACGGCGACAACCGCGGCCGCTACGCCAATCCCGAGCTCGACCGCCTCCTGGAAAGGGGGCGTGCCGCCGGGGATATGGCCGAGCGCAAACGCATCTATCAACAGGCTCAACGCATCATCGCTGACGATCTGCCCTACGTGCCGCTGTGGTGGTGGAATAATGTCGTGGTCAAAAGACCCGCCGTGCGCGGCTTCGTGCCCTATCCCAACGGCGATTTCATCTCGTTCAAAAACGCCGCGCTGGATTGATCGGCATTCCGTGAGACCTTACTTCCTGCACCGCTTGCTATTCGTCGTTCCTACGCTCTTTGGCGCGCTGTCGCTGGTTTTTATTCTGATCCACCTGATTCCCGGCGATCCGGTGGAGGTGATGCTCGGCGAGACCGCGGGCGCCGTCGACAAAGAAGAGCTGCGCCGGGCATTGGGGCTTGATCGACCGCTACCGGTGCAATACCGCGATTTTCTCTTCAATCTTGCCCGGGGCGACCTGGGCCGCTCGCTTTACGAACAGGCGAGCGTCGCCGAGATCATCCGCGCGCGGCTGCCCGCCACCTTGGAGCTCGCCATCAGCGCCCTGGTCGCCGCGGTATTGATCTCCTTTCCCCTGGCCATCCTGGCGGCGGCGTTTCGCGGCGGATGGATCGACCGCATGGCGCTATGGTTTTCACTCCTCGGGCTGTCGCTGCCGAACTTCTGGCTCGGACCGTTGCTGATGATCCTGTTCTCGATTCAACTAGGCTGGCTGCCGGTATCCGGGCGCGGCACACTGGGCCACCTGATTTTGCCGGCATTCACCCTCGGTCTCGGCATGGCTGCGATTCTCACGCGTATTCTGCGCGCCGGCCTGCTGCAAGCGATGACGGAGGACTTCGTCCGCACCGCCCGCGCCAAGGGGCTCAGCGAGCAAAAAGTCTGGCTCAAGCACACGCTGCGCAACGCCTTGCTGTCGGTCACGACGATCCTCGGCCTGCAATTCGGCGGCCTGCTCGCCGGTTCGCTGATCACGGAGACCATTTTTGGCTGGCCGGGGCTTGGCCGCTTGACGATCCAGGCCATTCATACCCGCGACTACCCGCTGGTGCAGGGTTGTGTGCTCGTCATCGCTTTGTCCTACGTTCTGGTCAATTTCTGCACCGATATTTTTTACAAACTCATCGACCCTCGCATCAGTTATGACCGATAGACCTTGGTTCATGGCCGGGGCCGCGATTCTTTTGCTGCTCGCGCTATCGGCGTTGTTCGCGCCGCTGATCGCGCCGCACGATCCGTTGCGCCAGAATCTCGACAAAGACCTGATCGCCTATTCCAGCCAACACCCTCTCGGCACCGACAAACTGGGCCGCGACATTCTGAGCCGCACGATTTACGGCGCCCGCATCTCGCTGCTGGTCGGGGTGGCCACTGTAACCTTGTCGCTCGGCATCGGTCTTTTGATCGGCTCTCTCTCGGGTTATTTCGGCGGTTGGGTCGATCATGGGTTCATGCGCCTGGTCGATATTCTGATGGCCTTTCCCGGGATTCTCCTGGCCATTGCCTTTACCGCGGTGCTCGGTCCGGGCCTCGATCACGTGATTCTCGCGCTTTGCTTGATCGGCTGGACGGGCTATGCGCGGCTCGTGCGCGGCGAAATTCTGTCGCTGCGCGAGCGCGACTTCGTGCAAGCAGCCCGCGCTCTCGGTTGCCGCCCGAGGCGCATCGTGCTTCGCCACCTGCTGCCCAATCTGCTGCCGCCTCTGCTTATTCAGGCGACCTTCGGCCTGGCGGGGGCGATCGTCGCCGAAGGCAGCTTGAGTTTTCTCGGCCTCGGCGTCGAACCGCCGACGCCGTCATGGGGTGCCATGCTCAACGATGGTCGCCAGTTTCTGCTCGTGGCCCCGCATTTGACCACCTATCCGGGCCTTGCCCTCTTGCTTACCGTCCTCGCGCTCAACCTCGTCGGCGATGCTCTTCAGGAC
>CAZILB010000062.1:9649-20600 GCA_964539925.1 uncultured Syntrophobacter sp.
TCCGCTCGTTGCCTAAACCACGCTGCGGTGTTATCTAATCCCGATAAAGGAGGATCGTTTAATCATGAAACTCTATTCCAGCCATACTTGACCCTACGCGCACAGGACAAGGATTGTCCTGGCGGAGAAACATTTGCCTTACGAGCTCATCGAAGTGGATCTCAAAAACAAACCCGAAGATCTGGTGCGGCAAAACCCCTACGGCAAGGTGCCGGTGTTGGTGGACGGCGACGGCGTCATTTACGAGTCGGCGATCATCGACGAATACCTGGACGAGAAGTTTCCCGAGGTGCGGCTCATGCCCAAGGATCTCCTGCTTCGCGCCAAGGCTCGCATCTGGGTCGATTTTATGAGCACCCGGCTTCATGCCGCGGCGTCCGACATCACGCACAACCGCGAGCCCGATAAGGCCAGAGCGCGCATGAAGCAACATCTGACCGCTCTGGACAAGGAGATGGCGGGACGAAAGTATATCGTCGGCGAGTACTCTTTGGCGGACGTGAGCTTCGTCCCATTTTATACCCGTCGCGAGCGCTACAGCACCGTCATCGACGATAACTATCCAAACCTCAAACGCTGGGGCGACGACTTGATCGCCCGGCCGCAAGTCGCAAAGACGCTTTAGGAAAGGATGAAGGATGAGGGCGGAAGGAGAAAATAAGCAACCCGTCTTTTGCTTGTTCCCTCTTATTTTTATCCTTCATCCTTCCGCCTTTCGCCTTTAGAAGTTCTTTATGGAGCCATTACTCGTCACCCCCTCGGAGATTCGCGGCATCGTCACCATGTCGGAAGCCGTGGAAGCCGTCCGCCTGGGCTTCCGCGAATGGGGCGAAAATCCGCAGCTCAACGCGCCTCGCCGGCGCATTCATATTCCCAGCGGCGTGCGCGTCAGCGTCCATCAAGGAGGCGTGCCCGCGGCCAAAGCCACCGGTCTGATGACCCACTGTGAATGGGTCAAACCGATGGCCGAGGAGCAAGTCTACCCGAGGCTCAATCATCCGGTGATCGTGCTCTACGACTCCGCGGAAGGCGAGCTCAAAGGCATCATCGTCGGCGAGATCACCTGCTCGGAACTGCCGAACAATATCGCGGTCACCGGCCTGCGCACCGCGGCGACCAGCGCCGTCGGCACGGACCTGCTCGCGCGCCCGGAGTCAACCAGCCTCGGCATCTTCGGCGCCGCCGGACAAGCGAAAAACCATCTGCTTGCGCTGATGCAAGTCCGCCGATTGAAAGAGGTCAAAGTCTATAGCCGCAACGCCGACAATCGCAGAAGGTTTGCCGAGGAAATGGGCCGGGTCACCAACCTCAATATCACCCCGGTTTCTTCGCCGGAAGAAGCCGTGCGCGGCGTCGATATCGTTTTGACTGCGACCAACTCCAGTGTCCCCGTGTTCGACGGCCACTGGCTCCGCGCCGGCCAGCATGTCACGACCATCGTCGGCAGCAACGTCGGCCTGGTCAAGGGCGGTTTTACCGCCGCCAAGCGGCGCGAGATCGACGATGCCACGCTCGTGCGCAGTGATGTCCACGGCATCGTCTCGATCCAGCAAGCGATCCAGGACGAACAGGCCGACATCTACGATCCGGTCCATCGCGGCGTCATTCAGTGGGAGCAGCTGATCGAGATCGGCGATATCCTCGCCGGCAAGAAGGAAGGCCGCACGAACGCCGAGCAGATCACGTTCTACAAGAACAATGCCGGCCAGGGCGTCGCCGACGTTGCCCTTGGCGCCAAGGTTCTCGAAAACATTCAGAAGAAAAACGGCGGACAGCCGCTAGGATTGGAGTGATGGAGTCATGAGCGCTCGATCCAATAGTTTCGCACTCGATGACTCCAGCACTATTGCTCCATCTGTGGCAGAAATATTCGCTGTGATAATCGAGATTCCATGACGAAGATCGCCCTCGCCCAAATAAAATCCGCCACGAACAAAAAGGAAAATCTCGAAACCGCCGTCGCGCGGATCAAAGAAGCCAAGCGCGCGGGCGCGGACGTGATCGCTCTGCCCGAATTCCTGATGGCGTTTTCGCCGGCGAGCCAACCGGCGGCCGAGCTCGCCGAGATCGCCGAATCGACCGACGGCCCTTTCGTCCGCGCGCTCTCAGCGGCGGCCAGGAGCGCCGGCATCGCCGTTCTGGCGACGATCTACGAGACCGCTCCCGTGGCTGACCGAGTCTATGACACCGCGGTTTGGATCGACGCCGGCGGCAATCTCGCTTCGGTGTACCGCAAGCTCCACCTCTACGATGCCTTCGGCTTCAAGGAGTCCGATAAGTTCCAGCCGGGAGAGGACATCGCCCCACCCATCAATTTCGGGGAGCACCAAATCGGCATTATGATCTGCTACGATCTTCGCTTTCCCGAAATGAGCCGCATGCTCGCGCTCGCAGGCGCGGACATCCTGATGGCGCCCTCGGGGTGGGTCCAGGGGGATCTCAAAGTGGAGCACTGGCAGACCATGATCAAAGCCAGGGCTTTGGAAAACGGCTGCTACGTCATCGCGCCGGACCAGGCGGGAAACATCTACATCGGCCACAGCATGGCCGTCGATCCGCTCGGCCGAACGCTCGCCGACCTTGGCGACAACGAAGGTCTGGCGCTGATCGACATTGACTTCGATCTGGCGCGCGAAACGCGGAAGAAATTGCCGTTGCTCAAAAACCGCCGCGCCGAGGTTTACGCGCGCCACGCCAAACTGCCGTAATACCCCAACGGCGTAAACAGGAGACGAACAGTATGCTGACACGCGAGGAGAACGACCTGCTTTCGCGCATCGGCCCGGGAACGCCGGCGGGCGAGCTGCTGCGGCGCTACTGGCATGTCGTCGCCGCCGCCGCGGAGTTCACCGAGTCCAAGCCGAAAAAGCGCGTCCGAATCCTCGGCGAAGATCTGTTGCTTTACCGCGACTTGGGCGGCGCCTACGGTCTGGTCGGCGAGCATTGCTCCCATCGCGGCGTTTCGCTTTACTATGGATTTATCGAAGAGGGCGGCATTCGCTGCCCCTACCATGGCTGGAAGTATGACGCTTGCGGTAACTGCCTCGAACAGCCTTTCGAAAACCCGAACGCGGGCTTCAAGGAAAAAATTAAACACCCCGCCTATCCTGTCGTCAAACTTGGCGGTCTTTTGTTCGCCTACTTGGGCCCGCCGGAAAAACAGCCGCTGCTGCCGAAATGGGATTTGCTGGTGCGTCAAGACGGCATTAAGAAAATCGATATCTGCGAAGTGCTTCGCTGTAACTGGCTGCAAGCGATGGAAAACTCCGTCGATCCTACGCACACCTACTATCTCCATTCGCACACGCTCAAGCTCAAGGGCGCAAAGGACTTCGTCCCATTCCACTATCAGCCGTTGAGCAAGATCGATTTCGAGCTAGTGGTGCAGCCAAACTGGGCGGGCATCCAAAAACAAAGAGTTTTCGCCGGCGAAGACTCGCCGGCGGAAGCGCCCCATCCGCTGATCTTTCCCAGTATCTTGTTCGTCCCCGTGCGCACGGGCTACGCCCTGCATTTTCGCACTCCCATGGATGATTTTAATACTCAGGTTTTTCAGTATCGATTTAGCCCGACTCCGGACGGAAAAGAAGCCGAACAGGCGGGCGATCCCCCCGTCGCCTACGTCGCCACCAAATATCCCGACGGCGAGTTTCACCTGGATCATTTCGCCAGCCAGGACCATATGGCCTGGGAAACTCAAGGAGCCATCGCCGACCGCTCGCGCGAACACCTGGGCGAAGCCGACCGCGGCATCATCATGTTCCGCAAGCTTCTCCGCGATCAGATCGAGGCGGTTCAAAACGGCGCCGACCCCATCGGAACCAACCGCGACCCGGCAAAAGAAGAGGTCATCCATTTGATCCAGGACGGCCTTTCCGCGTTCTCCTTCGCCGCCGCCCAAGCCAGCCGGAAATAATCGATTCCACGCAACACACCCGCGCCGGCGCCGCTCATCTTGCACGCAGCGGCAGGGGCACTCCGTTCAATTTTTGTGGCCCAGGTTCTATAGCTTATTTGGGGTCAAAAACTGTCCAACCAATGGGGGGGAAGTTCAGTACTGACCGAAAACGGGAGGCATCCTGCTTTCTCCTTCTGCCTTGGCCCAAGTTTAATTATCCACTTCGAACTTTAAGCCCAACTGGCGAGCCGCTTCTTTCATGGCTTTCAGCGCAGGGTCGTCTTCGCTCAGCTCCTCGCCATCGCCCACCACCATTTCGAATTGAAACCCGAGGTGAAGTTTTTTCAGGTTCATCCGCGCTGCCGGGGCGACGAAACAGCGAAATATTTCTTGATAGTTCTCGACCGGCACCGCGCCGGTGATCGAAAAGCGTTTCACCCGCCCTCTTTTCGCGTCGGTCCGAGGGCCGGGCTCGCCGCCGACGGTCGGGCCGGGGCGTTCACCGGTTTCGGGAATTTCACCAAGTTCCGGCGTCGTTCCTTTCTCCGCTTCTGGCTCGAAGGGCGGGATGATCCACAGTCCTTCCTCGCTGGGATCGAGCGGGACTTCCTTTCGGCAATATCTAGCCTGAAGGTTCGACGGTGCCGGACCGCGGCCTATGCCGATGACGCCGTCCCTGCACGCTTGGCTCAACCCGGCGGTGACGGCGTCCCTCGAAGCGATCATCGGTTTATCGGTAAACCGCAAAAAAGCTTCCACCGCGTCTTTGACGGCGATTCCGCCCTCCGATGGCGTGAGACCGGTCGATTTGAGCGTGACCGAACCCACTTTACGCAAGATCCACTCGGCGTCCTCGACCAAACTCGTCCATGCGTAACTCAGATGATCGAGAAAAGGTCTTGCGAAAGAACTCTTCGGAGTCGAGGTACACTTCGGGCGCCGTCCCCTGTACCACCGCCCAGAGGTTGGCGGCAAACACCGCCTCCGCCAGCCGTCCCTCGCGGATGTCCTCGTGCGGCGTGGCGACGGCGTACCAGGGCTTCAGAGTTTCAGCCATGTATCTTTCTCCAAGTTAAGATATTGACGGCCAAGGGGCTTTCACTTTTTCGATTTCTCGTCCTTTTCGCTCTCCGCCAGTTCCTTTTCCAAATCTTCGAGCGGCGGCAGAATCTTCGCGATCGCATCCCCAACTTTTGGCAGGTCGTCCTGCGCGATGCGCCATACGCGCTCCAGATCGACGCCTTCATACGCATGAATCAATACATCGCGAAAACCAGCCATCAGGCGCCATGGGATCTCGGCGCGTGCCCGCCGGTACGTGGCGGGCACGCGCTTGGCCGCCTCGCCGATGATCTCGAAGTTTCGGATCACCGCGTCCTGGGTCATGGTATTTTTGAGAAACTCGTCCCTGCCGCCCTTCGTATAGCGTTCGATTTTCTCGGTGCATTCGAGAATATGCGCCAGGTAAACCCGAGGGTCTTTTTTCACAACGGCCGGGCCTCTTTCAATATGCGCCGACGAAGCAGCCAATAGAGTCCGTTGGTCGTCACCACGTCCACGCGCTTACCAAGGGTCTCTTGAAGCTCTTCCACGAGGCCGGCAGGAAACCAGGGGCTCGTCTTTTCCGACGTGTCCACCAAAAGGTCGATGTCGCTCTCCTCCGTGGCTTCCCCATGGACGACCGAGCCGAATACGCGGACGTTACGCGCGCCATGTTTTTCAGCGATCCGAAGAATCTCGTCGCGCTTCTCTCGCAAGAGATCTTCCACTGCGGTTTTTTTCTTTCGTTCGGAACGAACCATCCGACACCTCGTCACAGGTTGAGCTGGCGTTGACTGTCTCTAAACGCCTCGCGCTTGCCCTCGGTGCGAAGCGTTTCGCGCTCGCCCAAAAGCGCGCTCACCAATTTCCAGTCTTCCAGGTCCCGCGGCAGGACTTCGAACAGCGCCTGCGCGAGTTTCCAAAACGGCCCGTCTTCCAAAAGACCGCGTTCGGCGAGATAAGCGACAAGATCGCTGCGCATCTCCGCTTTCCAGAGCATCAGGCTTCGATGCAGCGCATCGATCAGAGGCGGACTCTCCTCCGCGCCCAAACCCCGCCGCTCGGCGCGATCCGCCAGCAACGCCAGCCGGCACTTCGAGCCGTTCACGACAAAAATCCCGTGGCCCCGGCAATCTCCATGGCGTTCTCGGCCTCTCCGCCGATCTGCACCACCAGCCGGGCATCGTCCCACGCCTGCTCCGACGCCCCGTAAAGATTGGCCCACACATAATAGAGCGTAGAAAAATTATCTCCCCGAAACTCTCCCGCGATCGCATCCCGCGCCGCCTGCCGCGCGAGCTCCAACAGCTCCGGAATCTCCACCGGCGTCCCATCCGCCTTCTCCACCCGCTCGTACTTTCCAAACACCCCCACCGCCGGCCCGTAACAAGCCACAATCAAATCCGCCCCGCGAAACCCATAAGACCAAAAACGTTTGACCGAGTCTTTTACCGCGTTCTCGATCTCCCTACGAACGTCTCGAAAGGACGCGGAATTTCCCACCACGCGAGGTCGGCACGCAACAGTGACAGAGGTTTCAAGAGATGCGGTTCCCATTGCGAGTTGGGTCGTGGGCATCTCAGTCGCGATTGGCCAGGAAGCGTTTGGACACAAACCGGCATCGAAAAGTGCGTTCAGCAGCGCGGTCCAGGCTTCCGTCGATTGGTGTGCGAACATTACGGATACGAGCTTGGGGTCTTTGACAACTCTTAAACAATCTCGTCAGCCGCACAGGCAAGCATTGTTGCTGCCGACATGGCCATTTGTGGGACAACGACGCGTATATTGCGGAACTTGGAGCGAAGATAGTGAACAATCGCCTCCGCAGCTTCGAGGGAGCCACCAGGACTATGGAGGATCAAATCAAGTCCCGGCCCTTTAAGGCCGTGGATGACTTCCATGATTCCCTGGAGGTCCTCGTTGACGATGCTGATGGCGTCCGGAGATACGTTGACATCGTGCTGCGTCCACTTGGTCGCATAAAGGATTATTTCACGCTTCGTATGCTGATAAAGTTGCGCCAAATATTTCCGACGGACCAAATCATATTGGATTCCGGAACCCTGAGCCTTAGACTCGTTTAGCTCACGGAAGATTTCACTCCATGTGGGCATGTCTATTCGTCCGAGACAATATTCTTCGAACCATCTGAAAGTGAAACAATCCGCTTCACGCCAAAGAGCGCCTGGTAAGCGTTCGCCGTTTGTTCAATCACTTGATGCTGCTGGTAAACGTCCATAAGCTCCGCTACGCCAGGTTGCTTTCTGGCGGCTTCGATGAGCTCGGCCAACTCCCTTTCCGTCATCGGACTGCCAACCTTCCGTGTCAACTTTGCTGTGCGTGGCATATTATCCCCCATTTCATGGTTCCGGAAATGCCTCTAAGTTTGGCATAATTAAGGCATACCGCCAACCTCTTCGCCTTTGCCCGCCCAGTCGGATTCCGCGACCATGAATTGCACCTGGCGGTAGAGCATCTCGGGATTGAGCTGCGGGATAGGGTCCTGGATGATCCGTAATCGGTGCTTTTGACCACTCACGCTAGGCGCTCCAGAATAACCAGTTGTTTCAGCGAGTTTAGACAACGTCGCAAACTGTCGGAACGTTCTGCCGCCACGTCCGGGCGCCAGCCCGATTGCGGAGCGGTGACGAATTCCATCATTCTGGACGTGTAGGCGGGGCCGACCGGTCTCGCGCTGCCGGGACGGGGCGCAATGTCGTCTCTGATAGCCCTTCGCCTCGAACGCGCTGCGAGGCTGACCAGTACCTGTTTTGGGTCGTGCTCGGATTCCAGGTTCGCCGGAAACCGCGTCACAGGCACCGAAAGAAATGCTGCCAAGCGCTCGCGATCCGCCAGCAGCCAGGCCTCGACTTCGCGCACGGCCACGCGGAAGCACATCTTTGGCTCTCGGTTCGGCAGCCACCTAGCGCATAGCTCCGGAGCGCAATCGGCGTCGTGGTCGAGATCGACGAGCACAAGCCAAGGGCGATAACGTGCAGAATGGTTGTAACCGCGGATACTCGCCTTCACTGAAGCCTTGCCGTTCTTGCCGTACACCTGCCCTGGGAAGCCGCCCGAGTCCAAAATCAAACGCCTCACAACTGCTTCGTCAACGGTGCCTTCCACGGCCGCAGAGATCGCTACCACAGCGCTGCGCTATCAAAGGTCGCTAAAAAGGGATAGTTGCGACGCCTTGTCCGGTTTGGTTCGAGGAAGGATCGCTTCGGGCAAACTGACGCCGCCTTCGAGCAACTCCTTGACCTCGGCAAAGTCGCTTGCGGGGCTGACTTCGGTTCCTTCCTTTCCGGGCATAAGCAGAAACACCTCGTCCAAACCGATTCCCTCATCGCGCAGCAAATCCGCCGAATGCGTGCTCAGCATGATTTGCCTTCCGGTGCGGCGCTGAATCCGCGCGAACATCTGCGGAATGAACCGTACCACCTCGGGATGAAGCGACAGCTCGGGTTCCTCGAGAAGCAGAGGACCCCTTCCATCCAAAACCGCCCAGAGAAGTCCCATGAGCCGCAGCGTGCCGTCCGAGAATTGATTTTCGGTTTGCCAGGCGCCCTGTGGGCGCCAATGCTCGTACTTGCCCCTCACATGCGGAGTGCCCTTTTCGTCCCGGAAAAGTTCGATCTCCGTTAGCTGCGGCACGGCGACGGCCAGGGCGTCCTGGATTCGCTTCAAGCGAGCCTTCTGCGTCTTGTCCTGCGTCCTCGCGATCTGCTCCAGAAAGTCACCTCCGAAGGGATCGTTCTGCCTGCCGACGGAGCGCTCCGGTTCGCGGATGAGCTGCGGCACGATATGGAGATAGTGAACCGAGCCGAAGAATTCGCTGATATCGCGGAACTCCCGGTTCACATTGACCTGCTCCAAGTAGGTCTGCGTGCGCCGCTCCGGGTCGGATTCATCCTCGGCATCCGGACGCATAAAAATCTGCTTGCCGTTTTTTATGACGGTCTCTTTTTTGACGATCGGCCGCCGCTTATCCTGTGCGAAACGTAATTCGTAGCTCGCGGACTCCTCCTCCTTCTCACCCGCAAGCTCCACGCGGATCGTGATATCGGGGTACTGCCTTGCGGCGAGGCAGCGAATCGCCGAGACCCCACCGCGCTTTTTGACGGCCTGCTGGAATCCTCCGCCGACGGACGCGATATCGTGCAAGAAGCGGAAGACATCGAGCAGGTTCGACTTCCCGGAAGCATTAGGCCCGACGAGAAATACACGGCGCTGAAGCGGGAGATAGGCCTTCAGGAAGTTGCACCAGTTTTCTAAATAGAGACTGACGAACCGCTGACCTTTAAGGGAGTGCTTTCCGTTGCTTTTATCCGGCATCGCGTTCTCAGACCGTCTATATTATTACACCATCAAGCTTCTGTAGCGCCACCCTGCATCACGGCTTCAACTTCTTCGCCTTTGCCCGTCCAGTCGGATTCCGCGACCATGAATTGCACCTGGCGGTAGAGCATCTCGGGATTGAGCTGCGGTATCGGGTCCTGGATGATCCGCACCCGGGGCTTTTCGCCTAAAAGAGCCGCGGTTGACGAGGTGAACCTCCAGGCCGAATTTCTCCTCCAGTTCTTCTTCCTTCCACTGCTTGGTGAGTCCGCCCGGCGTGACGATGAGGATCTTCTCGACGACACCGCGAAAAAGCAGTTCCTTGATCAGCAGGCCGGTCATTATGGTCTTGCCGGCGCCCGTATCGTCGGCAAGCAAAAAACGAATGCGCGGAAGCGGCAGCAGGTATCGGTAGACGACTTCCACCTGGTGCGGCAGCGGATCGACGATGCTGGAATTGACCGCGAAAAGTGGATCGAACTGATGCGCAATGCGGATGCGCTCCGCCTCGGCTCCCAGGAGGAATGCCTGCGAATCGCCGTCGTACGTACACTGGGCGCCTCTGACCTTGGTGAGCCGATTTAACTCATCCCCGGTATAAGGCCTCTTGATTACCCGGCGGGACTGAACGCCGACACCCTCGACCAGCAGCTTGCCGCCGAAAGGAGCGATGCGTTGGATTTCGACGAGTTCGCCAGGGTCCAAGCCCGATACGATGTCGCCCGCTGTAAGATTTTCGGTGTTAGACACGACCCTCCGCGAAGTCCGAGTTTATGCGAATCTACGTGATCTTACTGGTCTCTGATAAGCTGCCATCCGGTTTAGCGAAGCAAAAGATATGAGTATTCCCGAGTTAGATTTGTGGGTCGGATCATCTATCCTCGTTGATCCCAAGCGAGGAGGCTTCTCAAAAATTCAGACTCCCTCATCGGTTGAAGCGACGTGCTCGGTAACTGCCGTCTGGATTCGTTCCGGATTAGCTAAAAGTTGACCGAGTTTACTGGATTTTCCCTGTTTCGGGCAAGGGCGGGCACGGGTGGAAAGGATCAAAGCGGAAGGACGAAGATTAAAACCGTCGGTGCGGGGGACGGGCGAAAACCCGGTTCAAAAGTTCAGCGGCTCAAGATTACGGGACGGCAAGGCGTCCGAGATCGGAAATCGTGCAAGCCGCGGCCTTGATACACGGCCCTCCCTCGTTACGCGCTTCGCGCTACTCGGGAAATCGGACTTCCAAGCAAGCCATCCTTCGCTAGGGTCCCGCCGACGACTGCTCAACACAGTTACGGCCTCCCGCGGAGCATTAAACCGTGCAAGGCGGGAGCGAGAGACTCGCTAGACCGGCCAGCCGTGTTTGGAAAGATCGATGGGGTTGCCGTCGGGGTCGTGCACGCGGAATTCGGCTTCGCGGTTCGGCGGCCGTTTGTCGATTCCCGACGCGGCGTTTTGCTCGTCGCAAATCCCGCGCATGGTATCCACGTCCTCGACCTCGAAGCCGAAATGGTTGATGCCCGTTTTCAGGTGCGCGCCCTCGATCTCGCGCTCCGGACCGATGGGAATAATGGCAAGGTTGATGTGGCCGTCGGACAAATAAGTGGCGGTGCCGACGCCGTGAACTATCCTTAGCCCAAAGGCCGAGGTATAAAACTTCACCAGCTTGTCGACGTCTTCGGTCAG
>CAZILB010000063.1:0-20509 GCA_964539925.1 uncultured Syntrophobacter sp.
AACGGCTCGATCGTTTTCCCTTCATCGCGTCGATTCTCGCACCATTTCCAAAAATTACCGTTTCTCAAAATCCTGCCGTTTGATCGATAAGTTGTCAATCGGTTTTTGTCTCTGGAGATTTCAACAACCCTGGTCAGGTCAATAATTTACCCCAGCTATCGACGGGTCCGCCCAAAGCTCGGATGCCGGCGATGATGGCGTAGCGCTAGTGTCCCGACTCAGAAGTTCGCGATATTATTCGGTCGTCATTCCGGACAAGCTGGCGACAGCTAGGGCGACCCGGAATCCAGGAATTTCAAACAAATCTGGATACCGGCCTTCGCCGGTATGACGGTTAGACAAGAACGAATTAGCCATCGGATTTCCGAGCCAGGACACTAGTATCCGGGTGGTATTTGTGTTCACCACGCGGAACAACACAGAATAGGGAAAGCGATGAGTGAAACCACGGCGGATATCCTGGTCGATGACCGGGAACTGGAGCGGATTTAGCCGAATTCGCTCGATAGTCGCAAAAACTTCAGCGCGAAACTCGTTGCCAAGATAAGCTTGTTGGCGGTTGTAATAAGCAATGGCGTCGTTGAGATCGGATGCGACTCGCGGGTGATATTCGACAATCATTCAGATTTGGCATGGGTGCGTCGTCGGAATTCGGCGTCATCGATGGGTTGGACTTCGCCTGATTCGATTTCACGGTCCCGTTGCGCAGCCAATTCGACTCCTGCTGGATCTATTTGCCCTATTTCCTGCGGCGTTCGGATCGTCAACCAAGCTCTCCCAAGCGACTGTGGCAAGGCGCTCTCGTTCCGCGGGTGACAAGGCGAGAATTTGCTTTTCAAGATCGGTGATCGCTTTCATAAAAGGAGTATAGCTCCCGTGCTCGCTGTTATGCAACGGGCCGCGTTTGTTGGCACCGTAAACGCCGGGTGTATTCTTCTCACGTGATGTTCATGACCCGGCAGCGCTGGCCGCGGTGGGCGACAGAGGCGCTGATGGGGTCGTGGTCGGTGTTGGGGATGAGCAGGTTGGTGTTGGCGCCGCTGGGGGTGAAGGGGTCCTGGGCGGGGAGTTTTAGTTCTTGGCAGGCTTGCCACCAGCCGTAGACTGTCGCGACGACTGTGGGGTGCAGGCTGTCGTTGAACTTCGCCTTGAGGGTCACTTTGCCGTTCGGGGTTTCCAGGGTCAGCCAAGCGCCGTTGTCGATGCCGTGAGCCTTTGCCGTTTCGGGATGGATTTCCAGAAACGGCTCGGGCGCCGCGCGCCGCAGGCGGGGGATGTTGCGGTGTTGTTCGTCGCAGAACTGGATCAGGCGGAAGAAGGTGAGCGTCAGGGGGTAATTGTCGGAGTCGGCGGAGCGGGTTTCAAATTGGGGCAGGGAAGAGTAGCCGTTATCGGCAAAGGTTGTGGAAAAAATTTCGATCTTTCCGGTCGGTGTCGCGAAACCGCTCTCCGCGTATTTTTGGTAGCGTGTGTTGGTCGCGGCGCGAATTCCCATTGAGTTGGCGCGCAACTGATTGACCGTTAGACCTGTCGGAGCCAGTTGATAATTCAGCGCATCGTCGATGTCGCCATTGAAAAAGCGCTCGGCCAGGCCGAGCCGTTTCGCAAGGTCGAAGATTATTTCAGTGTCGGAACGGGATTCACCGACGGGCTGGATGACCGCGGGGCGGAGCTGAACCCAGTTCATCGTGTCTTCGGCGATGTCGAAAAACGGCATCAAAGCTTCGCGCTCCCAGCAGGTCGAGGCCGGGAGTAAAAGATCGGCGAACATGGCGCTCGGGTTGATGGTCGTGTCCGCGTGGACGTAAAAATCCAAAGCTTCGAGGCCGGCTTTGCCGCGCAGCGGGTCGCCGTGGCCGAGCAGGGGATCGCTGCCGAACAACACCAGCGCCTTCACGGGATAGGGACGGTCGTCGAGAATCGCGTCGTAGACTTCGGCGGCCTGGACGAGCCCGGGATCGGACTGCGGGCCGAGGGGATATTTCACCGCGCCGAGGCGGATCGAATTCATCGTCTTCGGCAACAGCTCGCGGCCGGTGATCGGGTTCATCTTCGGCGTATCGAAAATCACGTTGCTGCCGCGGCTGTCGAACTGGCCGGTGAGCGCGAAAAAGATGCAAAGCGCGCGGTTGGTTTGCATCGCGTCGCGGTCTTGTTCGAGGCCGACCCAGGTGCAGTAACAGGAGGGTTTTTCGGTGGCGAACAAGCGGACCGCTTTTCGCACCACTTCAGCGGGAACGGTAGTGATGGCGGTGGATCGCTCGGGGGCGTAATCGGCGGCGATCTTCTTCAAGCGCTCGAAGGCCGGTTCACAGTGAATTGTCTTGCCGTTGGCAAGCGCGATTTCGTAGCTCCCGGTAAGCGCGGCGTAAACGGATGAATCCTCGGCGGCGACTGGAGCGGATGTCCGCTTGTCCCAAATCACGAAGCTGTTTGGATTTTCGCCTTCGGCGAGATCTTGGAGCGCCAACAATCGCCCGTCGTCGCCGCGAACCAGAAAAGGCGCGTTGCTCCAGACGCGGGCAAATTCCCTATCGTAGAGATTCTCTTCGATCAGCACGTGGATCATCGCCATCGCCAGCTCGCCGTCGGCTCCGGGGCGAACGCGCAGCCAGCAGTCGGCTTTTTTTGCCGGCTCGGTCTTGCGCGGATCGATGACGATCAGCTTGGCGCCGCGGTTGCGCGCCCGCTGGATGCGGACGGCTTGGGCCGGAGAGGTGGCCTGCGGGTTGATGCCCCAGAGCAGCATGCAGCGCGTGTTGTCGAAGTCGGGCGTCGGCATGCCGGCGCCATAGGTGTATTTGGCGCCGACGCGGCGGTTCCAGGTGCAGATGTGGTTGGATGTCAGCAGGTTCGGGCTGCCGAAGGCGTTCGCCAAACGCTGCAGCCAACCGTCGAAGTCGATGGCCGCGCTGCCCGCTGTGGTGGCGCGGGAAAAAACGACGGCCTGAGGGCCGTAATTATCCTTGATGTCATTGAGCCGCAGCGCGGCGAGATTCAGCGCTTGGTCCCAGGTGAGGCGAACCCAACCGGGATCGGGATCGCCCTTGGGGCGAGTGCGCACCATTGGATAAAGCAGGCGATCGGCAGAGCAGACGATCTCGGGCGCGGCTGTGCCTTTGACGCAGACGCAGCCGTTGGGGTGATCGGGATCGGCGTTGACGCTCGTCAGCCGGCCGTCCTCGACGGTGGCGAGCACGCCGCAGCGCGATGTGCACATGGCGCAATAGGTGTGTACGGTATGAACGGCGATGGGAGCCTCGTTTTTTCGATAAACGATCTTACCGCAAAGAACGCAAGGGGCGCAAAAGGATATAGGTTGAGGCTAAGGTTTAGCTAAGGAAAGTCGAGAATGAGAGTGGGGGGTGAAATTCCTTTCCTTAATCCTTTCCGCGACGCGGGGGAGGAAAGGTTTTCTTGATAAACGTCGAAAGAAGGCGGGGGCTTGAACGGAGCTAGCCTGTATGTGGCACGCAAACAGGCTAGTGGTTGAACGGCTTGAACGGTTTGAACCTTATGAAATCTGCAACTTCGGCGGCGCATCGACAAAGGCGGGTTTTTCCATTAGGATTGAACAAATTTTTGCGAGGTAGAAATCGTCATGGCTACGCCCGAATTTGTCTATCAGGATCCCTTGCCGCTGGAAAAAGACCGCACCAAGTATCGACGGCTGACCAAGGATTACGTGTCCGTCACGAAATTCGACGGCAAGGATATTCTCAAAATCGAACCGGAAGCTTTGACGCTGGTCGCCAACGTGGCAATCCGCGATGTCTCGTTCCTATTGCGCACGGCGCACCTGGAAAAGGTCGCGGCGATTCTCAAAGATCCGCAGGCGTCGGACAACGATCGCTACGTCGCCCTGGCGATGCTGCGCAACGCCGACACGGCGGCGAAGGGCATCCTGCCGTTTTGTCAGGACACCGGCACGGCTACGGTTTTCGCCAAGAAGGGCCAGCAAGTCTGGACCGGTGTCAAGGACGAAGAGTTTATCGCCAGGGGCGTTTATAAAACTTACACCGAAGAGAACCTGCGCTATTCGCAGACCGCGCCGCTCAATATGTACGAAGAAGTAGACACCGGCACCAACCTCCCGGCGCAGATCGATATCATGGCGACCGACGGCATGGAATATCAATTTTTGTTCGTGACCAAGGGCGGCGGCTCGGCGAACAAGGCGATGCTCTATCAGGAAACTAAAGCGCTGCTCAATCCGGCGAGTTTGGAGAAATTTCTCACGGAAAAAATGAAGACTCTAGGGACCGCCGGATGTCCCCCTTATCATTTGGCTTTCGTCATCGGCGGCACGTCGGCCGAGGCCTGTCTCAAGACCGTCAAGCTCGCCAGCACGGGTTATCTCGATCACTTGCCGACCAGCGGAAATGCGCATGGCCGAGCCTTTCGCGATACCGAAATGGAAAACCGCATGCTCGAACAGGCCTATAAGTCGGGCTACGGTGCGCAGTTCGGCGGCAAGTATTTCGCTTTGGACGCGCGGGTGATCCGCCTGCCGCGCCACGGCGCATCATGCCCGGTGGGGATGGGAGTTTCGTGCTCTGCGGACCGCAACGCCAAAGCGAAGATCAACAAGGACGGCGTGTGGCTTGAGGAGCTTGAGCAGGATCCGGGGCGGCTGATTCCCGAGGAGTACCGCGGCAAAGTCGCGAGCAACGTGGTCAAAATCGATCTCAACCGGCCGATGACGGAGATCCTCGCACAGCTGACCAAGTATCCGGTCACGACGCAGCTATCGCTCAGCGGCACGATGGTCGTCGCCCGCGATATCGCCCATGCCAAACTCAAAGAACGCCTGGACCGCGGCGAGGGACTGCCCCAGTACGTGAAAGATCATCCAATCTATTATGCCGGTCCGGCAAAGACTCCCGAGGGCATGCCTTCCGGCTCCTTCGGCCCGACGACGGCCGGACGGATGGATTCCTACGTCGATCTGTTTCAGTCGCATGGCGCGGCGCTGATCACTCTCGCGAAAGGCAACCGCAGCCAGCCGGTGACCGACGCCTGCAAGAAATACGGCGGCTTCTATTTAGGCTCGATCGGCGGCCCGGCGGCGATTCTCGCCAAAGAGAACATCAAGAAGGTCGAAGTGCTCGAGTATCCCGAGCTCGGAATGGAGGCGGTATGGAAGATCGAAGTGGAAGATTTTCCCGCGTTTATTCTCGTCGATGACAAGGGTAACGATTTCTTCAAACAGATTTTGCCCTAGCGCTGCCGCGCGACGTTGCGGCTAGCAAGGTTATGCCAGGGTCTCTGCCCGACTAGCACAGCTTTTTTATTCTCCCCGGTCAGAAATTGTGTGGAAGTGTCATTCTGAGCCGAAGGTGAAGAATCTGCTGTTGCCTATGGTTACTGTCCAACCCTGGCAAGCATGAGTTAACATTGCCTGGACAAAAGCAGATCCTTCGCTGGCGCTCAGGATGACGTCCAGGTGATTTCTTGGGTTCTGACACAGTCTTCAATGGGAAGAAAATAAACCACGCAGATTCGCGGCGGATATCTACATAGCTTGA
Source organism: uncultured Syntrophobacter sp. (assembly GCA_964539925.1). Taxonomy (GTDB): domain Bacteria; phylum Desulfobacterota; class Binatia; order UBA9968; family UBA9968; genus DP-20. Next base: position 5,529 of record CAZILB010000063.1, read on the forward strand.
AAAAACTGCCTGAATATTAATACCCCTATAAACTGTAAAGTTTCGCGGCGTTTTCGCCCATCAGTTTCGCTTTTAACTCTTCCGACAGATCGTTGCGTTGCATCACTTCTTCGACCGTGTGCGGAAATTTCGAGTCGCTGTGGTTGTAGTCCGTCGCAAAGACTAACCGCTCGGCGCCGACAAAGCCGGCGACGTAGGGCAGCATCTTTTCTTCCATTTCGAAGGCGTAAAACATCTGGCCGCTCTTCATGTATTCGCTCGGCGGTTTGGTAAGCCAGGGCACGGTGGGCTGCAAAATTTCATAATGTTCGTCGAGCCGTTCCATCCAGTAGGGCACCCAGCCGCAACCCGCTTCCATAAAGGCGAATTTTAGAGCCGGGAATCGTTCCAGCAGACCGCCGGCGACCACGCAAAGGGCGGCGATCATCTGCTCGAAGGGGTGAGCCATCGCATGGGTGTAAAACGGATGGTCGAAGCGCTCGGTGGCTGCGGGAACGCCGTCGCCGGCGCCGACGTGGATGCACACGGGAACCTTAAGGCGCTGGGCTTCCGTGAAGAAAGGATAGAGCGACGGATCGTCGAGATTTTTTCTCGAAGCGGAGATCGGCGGTGCGGCGACCGCGACGAACTTCAGTTCTTCGACCGCGCGGCGGAGCTCGTTGACCGACTCCACCGGATCTTGTATGGCGACCGCCGCGACACCCTTGAGCCGGCGCGGATCGGCGCTGCAATACTGCGCCAGCCAGTTGTTGTAAACCCGCGCGATGGCACAGGCCAAATCCTTGTCCTCGACAAACGGCAGACTCAAAAAAGGCGAGGTGCCGAACAGGACCGCCGTATCGATGCCTTCCAGGTCCATGTCCTGCAAGCGCCTGACCGGATCGACCATGCCGGTGGTCTGCTGGGGGTGGTGGCTGCGGGGCGCGCCGACGAAGCTGCAAGCTCTGCCGACCGGTTTGGGCGTCAGCCTGCCGTCGATCATGACAAACTTAAAGCCGCGATTATCCGTCACCGCTTTCGGGGCGCGGGCGCGGTAGGGAGCGTCGATCAAATCGGCCCAGGGGATATCTCGTTCCAATACATGCCCGTCGGCATCGATAATACGCATGACTTGACTCCTTAACAGCGTGGGATGGCAAGTTTATTAAATTTCTTTAGCGCAGACCCTGAAGGATTCCAAACCGCGGCACATCCGCCTCCGTTGGGGGCAGGTGGCGGCTTCACGAATGAAACGCCGCGCCGCGAGCGAAGTTTACTTAACCTGCCCGGGAAAAAGCTTCGAGGCGTAGTCGCGGTTGACCTGGCGAATCAAGGTACTGTCGAAGAAGCGCCGAGGATCGATCTCCGCGGCCTTGGGATTGGAGGACTGTTCGAGCACCAGTTTGATCGCTTCGCCATCGACGGTCATGTCCTTGTTCCAGACTTTGACGCCGTCGCGATAGCTGTTCTCCAGCAGTTTGGCATCGGTGATATTGCTCGATCGGGCCAAGATTTTTTTTGCGTATTCGGGATCGTCGAGCGAGCGCTTAATACCGTCGAGGTATCCCATCAAAAATATTTTCAGCGTGTTGGGATGTTTCTGCATGAAAGTTCGCGCCACTCCCGTGCCGGGGCCGATAATTTTTAGCCCCTTCTCATAAAAATCGATGATCACGGGAAATCCTTTGGCGCGGGCCATTTCTGTCTGGGGGGGAGTGATAATCACGCCGTCGGCATTGCCCACTAAAAATGTCGACAAAGCATCCGGCGGGCCCTTGTGATAGAGAAGTTTGATGTCCTTGCCGATCTCCATGCCATGCTCTTGGGCGCTTTTGCGCATGGCGATCTCGCCGAAGGCGCCCACGGAAGTCGTCGCCACGGATTTCCCGCGCAGGCTTGCGAAGGTCGTCAATCCTTTTTGTCCGAAGAGCACGAGCGTGCTGCGGTCCACTGAAGCGGCGATGTAGATCAGGTCCGATCCGGCCACGTTGGCGTGGATGGTGGCGGTGCCGCCTTGATAGACGTCGATCTGGCCCGAGACCAGCGCCTGGGCCGAGGCGGTGGCGCTGAGCCTGGTCAAATTAACCGTCAAGCCCCTTTTGCTGAAGTAACCGGCTTCGTTCGCCAGGATGACCGGCAAGTAGAGCGGACCCGTGGCGGCGATGGCGACTTCGAGCGTGGGCTTTTCAGGTTTGAGATCGACGCTTTGCGCCCCGGCCAAGCGCGGGTCAAAAATGACAAGAGCCATCGCCAGGACAGCGTAACCGACCAGTCGTTGGGTCCTTATGCCAATCATCAATGGAGCTCCGATCTAACTCCTATGGGTGCACTTGCTGTCCGTCACTTGACGCTGAGAACCTTTGCCAGTTTGGCTACCAGCCCCGGGTCAAGCTGGAACATGGCTTCGACATTGGCTTTCACTTCTTCGCCGCTTAGAGGATTCACATCGAGCTGGACTTTCTTGGCCTCGGCGAGAAATTCGGGATCTTTCAACGTGTCGCTAAAAGCCTTGCGCAGTATCCGCACCCGGTCTTGCGGCGTCTTGGGCGTGGTGACAAATACCCGCGTGACCTGGCTCGGCAGGATGGCGCCCGCATGAATCAGCTGGCGCGTTTCATCGTCCTTCGCGAGCTCGAGAGCCGAGGCTACGTTCGGTAGATCGGGAATTTTTTTGGCGCTGACTTGCAGGATCGGACTGACTTCGCCCGATTGCAGGGATTTTCGCCAGGTCACCCGCACCGACTCCCAGGCCCAGCAGCCGCCGTGGAGTTCCCCGGAATCGGCAGCCAGCCGCACGTCCGCGGTGCCTTTGTAGCCTTCCACTAATTGAATAGGAAGGCCGAGCGTTGCATGAACCAGCCGCGGCACATCGCTGGTGCTGTTGCCGGGGCCGAGCCCCCCGATCTTTACCGGCGTTTTCGCCGCGCGCCATTGCTCCACGCTGGCGATGCCGCTTTCCTTGCGCAGCGCGCACACGACGTTGTCCTGCACCGGAACGCCAATCCATTCAAATTCCCTGACATTGAAGTCAAAGGCCTTCGGATTGAGCACCTGGCCCAGAATCAAATAACCGTTGAAGATGCCGTAGGTCAGACCGTCGGGCTTGGCGGCGCTATGAATATGTTTCGCGGCGATCCGCGTCGCCGCGCCGGTCATGTTCTCGACGTAGAGCGACGGATTGCCGGGAATATGTTTGCCCATGTAACGAGCCATTGCGCGCGTATAAACGTCGAAGCCGCCCCCGGCGGTACCGCCGACGAGAACCCGGATGGTTTTTCCCCTGTAGAAATCTTCCGCGGAATGGGCCAAAGAGGGAATCAGCCAGAGCGAGAGCAACAGCCATGCGATTTTCATAGTTTTAACCTCCCGAATCGCTTCCTTATCTGCAACCGGGGCGCGCTGTCAATGTGTCCCGCTTAAATTTTTTCAATGCGGTCGAAAGCACCTTGGAAACGCGGCGGCCTTGGATTGACCTTGAACCCGTATTTCGCATAGTGTGCGCTTGAACCCGGCAAGCAAAGGAGGCGCTTCCATGCTCAGAATAATTTTTCTCGCCGCAGCGATCGTGGCCGCCTCAGCCGCCTCCGCGGCAGCGGCGGCCACGGAGGAAGATTTCTACCGCGGCAAGGTCGTTCGCATCGTCGTTGGCTTCTCCCCCGGCGGCGGGTTCGATACTTACGCCCGCACCTTGTCGCGCTACATGGGAAAATATCTGCCCGGCAATCCTACCGTGGTCGTGGAGAACATGACGGGGGCGGGAAGCTTGATCGCCGCCAATCACATTTACAAAGTCGCCAAGCCCGACGGCCTCACGATCGGCGCGTTCAATGGCAACCAGATCCTCGCCCAACTGGTGGGCGGGCCGGGGATCGCCTTCGACGCCCGCAAAATGGAATGGATGGGCGCGCCTGGCTATAACCACGATCTTTGTCTGCTCAGTCAAAAGACGGGCATTGCCGGTGCCGAACAGTGGCTGGCTTCGAAGACACCTTTCAAACTTGCGGGCAGCGCGCCGGGCGCGACGACCGACGATGTCGCGAAAGTTCTCAAGGAATCCATCGGCCTTCCCGCGCGCTTGATCGCCGGCTACAAGGGCACAGCGGATATGCGCGTTGCCGTGGAGTCGGGGGAGGTGGACGGCATCTGCGGTTTTTCCTGGGCGTCGGTGCGCACCACCTGGAGAAAGGCGATCGAGTCCAAGGAGGTGTCGATTATACTGCAAAGCGCGCCCAGGGCGCACGCCGATCTGCCGAAGGTGCCGTTAAGCATCGGCTTCGCCAAAACTGCGGAGGCGCGCCAACTGATCGAGGCGGGCATTCACCAGCCGAGCGCGATCACCTACAGCTACTCCATCCCCCCGGGTACGCCAAAGGAGCGCGTGCAGACATTGCGGCGCGCTTTTATACAGACGGTCAAAGATGGCGAGTTTCTAAGCGATGCCGCCAAGGCCAACTTGGAAATCGCTCCTGCCTCCGGCGAGGAGGTCGAGCGGCTGATTCAGAACCTGTTCAAAACGCCGGACTCAGTGGTGGCCAAATTGAAAGAGGTTTTGAAATAGTCTGAAGGAACGTTCACCACATAGGCTCGGAGTTCCCAGCGCGGCAAGCCGCCACCGACAGGCGAGCAGAGTTTAACCGAAGAGAACGCAAAGCGCGCAAAACGGGCGGGTTTAAAACCCTGCGCAACCACAAAACCGGAATATCTCGCGGAAATCCCCTGTGCCAAACGCTAAAATTCGGGCGGACCTCGGCATCTAAAGAATCGCTTTAACCGACGAGCGCGCTTTCATGCGCTCGATCCAGGCGCCAAGGCGCGGCAGCGACGGCGCCGGCAGCGCCCCGTAGGTCTCCATGCGCACCAAACGGGGTAGGATCGCGATGTCGGTCAGGCTAAATCCGCCGGTAAAAAAATCTTTATTATCAAGCTCTTCATCGAGATAAGTGAATAGTCGCCTCAACTTGTCCCGGGTTTCTGCCAGGACCGCCTGATTTTGCTGCGCGTGTGATTTGAGCATTTCTCCGCGCAGCGCCCAGTAAGGTTCGTGGGCGTAGTTGAGCGCGTAGTCGATTAACACTCGGCCGCGTCCCCGCAAATATGGGTCTTTAGGCATAAGCGGCGGGTCCGGATACTTTTCGTCGAGATATTCGTTAATGATGCAAGACTCGAACAGGACTTTGCCGTCATCGACCAGCACCGGTATCTTGCCGTAGGGATTGAGCTTGAGAAATTCCGGCTTCTTTTGTTCTTTCTGGGCGAGCCGGACGCGAACGCTCTCCCAGCTCAGGCGCTTTTCCGCCAGGACGATTTTGCTCCGGTCGCAGTTCGACGACGGCGTGTCGTGGTAAAGCGTAATGCCCATGAATCTTTCTCCTGAGTTCCGAGCTCGACATTTTTCTCACTCTTCCCATTAACAAAAAAATTGCAGTTTGTAATGTAAGCTTTGCAATTCGCGCGAGCGCGCTACCGCTGCCGCCGGCTGACCAGCGCTACGGAGGCAATGATCAGGCCGGCAGCGAGGAGAATGCGCAGTGTGATCATTTCCCTGCCGAGAAAGTATCCGAGCAGAATCGCTACGAGCGGGTTCACGTAGGAGTACGTCGCCACCAAGGGTATCGGGGCGACGCGCAGCAGCCAGGCATAGGCGACGAAGGCGATGGGGCCGATCGCCGTCAGATAGGTCCAGGCCATTAGGGAGCGAAACGTAACCTCGGCCGAATCCCACCTGGCAAATTCTCCAAGGACGAGACCGACAAATATTTGTGCGCTGCCGCCGACGAGCATCTCGATCCCTGTGGTGACTAGAGGAGAGGAAGGCAGCTTGGCGGTTTTGCCGTAGATCGAGCCGATCGCCCAGAAGAACGATGCCAGAACGACGGCAAGGGCGCCATAAAGACTTTGCGGCGTGCTATCGCCGGCGCTCCAGCCTATCAGCAGGGCCGCGCCGCAAAGGCCGGCCAGGATACCGCTGAGCGCCGTGGGATTCGGCCGTTCTCCTCCCGGACGAACGGTGTCGAATAACACCATCCACAAGGGGACGGTGGCCACCAGCAGGGCGGCGAGGTTCGAAGGGATATACTGCGCCGCCCAGACTACGCCGCCGTTGCCGCCGACGAGAAGAAGAACGCCCACGATCGAGGCGTTGCGCCATTCAATTTTTGTCGGAGCAGGGTCGCCGGCGGCGCGGCGCCAGCTATATAGAACGGTGCCGGAGATGAGAAATCGCGCAGCCGCGGAAAGAAATGGCGGCATGGTCTCGACGGTGAAACGGATTGCCAGATAGGTCGAGCCCCAGATCAGATAGACGGCTGATAGGGCGGTCCAGATGCCGAGGGCGGTGGCGCGATACTGCGATGAGGCGGCGTCGCCTTGATTCACAGAGAAGCGCCTTCCAGCCGGAGCAGCCAGCGCTTGGCTGCGAGACCGGAGCCGCCGCTGTAGCCGCCGAGACCGCCGTCGCTGGCGACGACGCGATGGCAGGGGATTACGATCGGTATCGGGTTCCGAGCCAGGGCTTGACCCACCGGGCGGCTGGATTTTGGCCGCCCCATTTCGACCGCCACCTGTTGGTAGCTCCAGACCTGGCCGGGGGCAATGCGGCACGCGGTCGCCAAGACCTGGCGCTGGAACGGTGACAGCAAAGAAAGATCGACCGGTAAATCAAAACGTCTTCGCTGGCCGAAAAAATATTCGCGAAGCTGCGCCAGCGCTTGGGCTACGGCAGTCGGCTCCCGCTCCAGCCGCGCCAGCGGATCGAGCCGCGAGAGAAAATCGCTCTCCTTGCGGCCGAAGTCGACGGCGCACAAACCGCGGCTGCTGATGGCGACGAACAGCATTCCCAAAGGCGAATCCATCGCGCCCCACTGGATCCGCGGCGCCTCTTCCTCGAACCATTTTCTCACGCGCGCCCGGGAACGGGCGAGAGCGCGTTTCGGAGGGTCGCCCAGCGCCGAGCGCAGCCGTTTGCTCACTGCCGATGAATCGGTTGGTTGCGATCGAGTCATGAGTCCTCCTTCAAGGCGGCACGCAGCCGTTGGATCGCCTGGTACACGTTCGCGCGCGCGCTGGCTTCGGAACAATCCAATATCCGGGCGATTTCCGAGTAGCCGAGGTCTTGCAAATAGCGGAGCGTCACACAGGCTTTCTGTTTCGCCGGCAACTCGGCGACGAGCGCTCTCAGCCGCGCCGCCATGAGCGCGCGATCGGGAGACGGCGCGTTCTTGATCGCTGCCTGGTCAAGGTCGAAAAATTTCTCACGCGACAGCTTCGCTCGGCGCAACCGGGTAAAGGCGCAGTTCGTGGCTATTTTGTAAAGCCACGCTCTGTGATTGCTGTCCGGCCGCAGCCGCGCGTAGTTTTCGTAGGCGCGCAAGAAGACGTCCTGGACGAGATCTTCGGCGTCCAGCGCGACATCCGAGCCGCGCTCATTTCCCAACAATCGCCAGATGTAGGCAAATAGCTCGTCGTGGTGCCGATCGATCAGTTCCTCAAAACGGGGCGCCATTGCAACAACCGGATCTTACAACGGTATAACCACAGACGCAGAATTTTGTGAAATGGGCCGCACAAATACTATCCGGCCGGTGTTTTGTCTGAGAACGTAGAGGCGGGCGAGAGCGAAAAGAAAGCACTCGCACATAATGACGTTAATGCAATCAGACAGTCGGTTAGGGCTTCGAGGAGATGGAAAATCTCCGAGCGATTTTGCTCTCGATGGGCTCGACGACAGGGAGTGGTACTATTCCCGGCATGGATTTAAAACGCACCGGAGGGCAGCTCGGGCCAGGTCGACAATAACGTACCGTAGCCCGTTATTCGGTATTTCAAACCGAGCTTGGAAAGAATCAGCCAGAGCATGGCGGGATTGCTCGCGACGATGGGCAATTGAAATTCCGACTCCATTTTCTCCAGCACGGGCAGAGGATCGAGCAAAGCGCCTTGAAAATAAACTGCATCCACGTCCGCGTAGGTTGCGAGGGCGCTCCGGGTCATCGCGGCCACGTCCTTCGGGGCGAGCTTCAGGGCGTCGGTATGCGCCCGCAGTGTCTGGGGCGGAAAATATGATTCGATGCCGAAGGCGGCGATGTATTCGCGGTACATCTCCTTGAGGCGATCGTCCACCGGCGTCATCAGCAGGATCCGCTTGGCGCCGAACGACGTTAGCGCGGCTACTGAAGACCTCAATGCCAATGAGACGGGCACCGGCAGCGCGGCGGACACCCGTTCCCACATGCCCGGGTTGAGCGCCTCTTTGGGCGCCCCGCTGATAATCACGCCGTCCCAAGCGCGTTCGGCGATCAGCGCCCGAGCCTGGGCGACCAGGGCGTCGACCTTGCCGCGGGCATCGTAGAGCGAGCCTTCGACGCCCGCTTCCTGAACGAAAGTAAAGTGGATATCCTTGGGGATAAGTAATCGAAAACTATCGTGATGTGGGCTCGAAGGCGCACTTACGCCCAGGAAGCCTATGGCGATTTTCTGGGACTGTGCCATCACCCCTGCTCGGCTGGAATTGGTCTATTTAGGCGGCTGCTCCGAGGCCAGCGAACCGCGAATACCCCAGTCTTCCTTAGCCATATCGTGAAAGAGGATATTCAGCGATTCCGACTTGATGTTGACCACATCCTCGAAGTCTTTCGAGATTCGTTTCACCAACTCGCTTTTCTGCTTTTTGTTCCTTCCCGCATACATGTAAATATGCACGACCGGCATGGCGACCTCCAACGGTAAAATTCCACGCCCCAGCCATATGAAAGCGCCGGCCGAAAGGCAAACGAAAAGCGGCCGCTGAAGCGCTTGACAGGGAAGGGCTATTGGTATGAATATGAGCGCAGAAAATTCAGGAGATGCGATTATGGAAAGAATCCTGGCCGCCCGGCTTGGTATATTTGTTTCGGAGCGCACCACGTTCCTGATCAAGTCGAGTATTTTTCTAACGGTTTGCGGCGCGACGTTGTTTGTCGCTTTGGCGTCGAGCTATCCCGCAGTTCATGACGCGCTGCACAACGCGCGCCATGCCTTGGCCATCGTGCCTTGCCACTGAAGTATTTCTTCCGCATTGCTTGTCTCGTCTCGACCGCGTTGTGCGCCGCGCCAACGTGCGCCGAGGAGCTGGGCGTCCACTTCAAAACCACCCCTCGGCCGGAGTTGCTTCGGCCGTTCGCGGACCCCATCGATTTGTCATTGCTGGTCACCGGCGCCGACGGTAAGCCGGTAAAGCAGGGGAGCGTGACCTTACGGCTCGACGCGCCGGCGCCGGGACGCTTTTTTTCGACCGATTTTCCGCTCCTCGAAGGCACGCTATTGAACGAGATGCGCCTGCCTTTGCGCCAAGGAAAAGCGGACTGGAAGTATCTTTTCCCGATTCGCGGCAGCTATCGGCTCGTCGTCGACGTGGACGCCGATGGCGGCAGGAAAGCCAGCAAGGTCTTTGACATTACGGTGCGCGAGGATCGCACCAAATGGCTCGCCCTCGGCGTGTTTTCGGCGGCGTTGTTTGTCTTCGGCTTCTGGGCGGGAAGAATATTTACCGGCGCAAGGTCGCCTGCGATCGCTCTGATTATCACCGGAGCACTGTCCGGCTCTGCGGGCGCTTCCCCTGCGCAATCGGTCGAAGCAACAGCGTTGGAGATCGAGGCTGCGAGCGTCGGCAAGCCCGCCCTGGTGCGCTGGCGATCGGCCGAAGAGAATGGCGCGCAGAGCTTGCAGACTCTGCTCTCATTGACGATTACTCACGTGGAGAAGGAAAAAATGGTTTTCGCGATCGATAAAGTCCCGTTGAGCGGCGAGTGGTCGATGAAATTTCACTTTCCCGACGGCGCGGAGTATCGTGTCGCCGGCGTCGCATCCATCCCCGGAAGCCCGCCGCAGCACAGCGATCAGATCGTTTCGGTGACCGGTGTCGAGCCGCCGGCGCGAGCGATGGCGCCGGCGATGGCCTACTTCGTTGGGGTGATCGCCCTGGGGCTTGCCGCCGGCCGTTGGAGCAAGCGCGGTTCACTGGGGAAGTAACATCACCGCGGCGGCGCAGAAGACGCCGAGGAAAGAGCTTTTCAGCAACGAATTTTCCGAACTCTGCGATCTCCGCGCCGCTGCGGTGAATACCTCCTCCGAGAAGCAAACAAAAAGGGCACCCGTCATAGTCACGGATGCCCTTCTTTATTCGCTCTCGAAGGCTTGTGAGTTAGCTTTCCGAAACGTCGATCAATACGCCGTCGGGGTCGGCCAACTGCATCTGGCCGAAGCAGCAGGTTCCGAGCAGCTTTTGCCTCACTTCGCGCTCGGGGTTCTTCTCCGACCGATCTTCCGGCGATGGATTGGCGTTGGTAAACTTTTCCAGGTCCGCCTTAAAAGTGTCGAGGCTTTCCACCTTGAAACCGATATGGTCGAGGGCCGGCCGCTCGATGCCGGAACCATAGAAGTCGGAGATTTTCCAGGGCATGACCGCCAAGGTGACTTTGCCGTCGGAGAGGTAGTGATTGGGATCGCCGGCGGGTTTTTCCAGTTCCGTCAGTTCGAAGACATCGCGATAAAATTCGCCGCAAAGATCAGGTTCGACGCAGCGCAGGGCAAAATGGCCGACTCGCCGCTTGCGATCTTCGACTTGCTCCGTGTAGAGGTCGCGCCGGTTCTCCATGTTGAGCTGGGACAGGTCGAAAACGTTTCCCATGGGATCGTGCATGCTGATGCCGGCGAAGGGCCGGTTGCTGGGCCGTTTGAGCACCTGAATCTTGGGATATTTGTCTTTGAGCCGGGAAAAGACCAGTTCGACATCCTGCACTTCGAAGCCGAAATGATCGAAACCCGCCTGCCGTCCCGGCGCGCGCGGATTTAAATTCAATCCGACGTAGCCGTCGCTGACGACTACGGCGCCCCCGGCCCGCTGTAAGGTCGAGCGTTTCATACCCAATACATCGTGGTAAAAATCGCCTTCGTGGCTGGCATTGCCGGTTACAATCGCCATATGGCGCATTTGTGCAAACATGACGGCCCTCCCTTATTTGTGGATGCGTCTAACCTATTGGAAGAGTACTTGGGTTGTCAACCGAATGTTTTTGAAATCGGGGATGGTTCCGTAGGGGCGACCCTATGTGGTCGCCCCCTCTCGAACGGGCGGACACATAGATCCAAACCTACACGTTAACGACAACGACGCCTTTGGGTTCGAGATAGTAATCGAGGGCTTCCGGGCCGTGTTCGCGGCCGACACCGCTCGACTTGACCCCGCCGAAAGGCAGTTCGTCGTAGCCGTAGTGCAGCGAGTTGACCCAAACGTTGCCGGCCTGGAGCTTTTCGATAGCCTTGTTGGCGTGGAGTAGATTGCGCGTCCATATCGACGAGCCGAGACCGAACTCCGAGGAGTTCGCTTTATCCAGCGCTTCATCGAGGGTCTTGAAGGTGTAGACCGGCAAGGCGGGGCCGAAAACTTCTTCTCTGGTCATGCGCGCGTCGTCAGGTACATCGCTCATGAGGGTCGGCAGGTAGAAAAAGCCCTTGTCGAAGTCTCCACCCTTGGGCCGCTCGCCGCCGAACAACAGTTTGGCACCGCGCGCTTTGGCGTCCTCCACCTGTTCTTCGACTTCCTGTCGCTGCGAACCTATGTGGATCGGGCCCATGCGGGTTTCTTTGCTCATGCCGTTGCCGACGGTCTTTTTCTTGAGAATTTCCACCAGGCCGCCGAGAAAATTATCCGCAATCGATTCCTGCAGGAACAGTCGTTTCACCCCCAGGCACATCTGGCCGCAATTAAAATAGCGTCCCACGTCGGCCATCTTGACGGCTAAATCGAGATTCGCGTCCTCCATGACGATCATCGGGTCGCTGCCGCCCAATTCCAACGTCACGCGTTTGATCTCGCGGCCGGCGACTTCCATGACATGACGGCCGACGGGCGTGGAACCCGTGAACGCGATCCGGCGGATGCGCGGGTTGCGCAGCAGCTCTTCGCCGACGCTCCCGCCCGGTCCGGTGACGATATTCACGGTTCCTTTCGGCAGAGTCTTTTGAGCCTTGCCTTCGCCAAAGGTCGCCTGGGCGATCAGCTCGATCACTTTAATCGTCGCCAGCGGCGTCGTGCTTGCGGGTTTAATAATAATCGTATTACCGGCGGCCAATGCCGGGCCGAGCTTGGTGCCCATCAAGGTCAGCGGAAAGTTCCACGGCACGATGCCGCCGCACACGCCGATGGGCTGGCGCACGACCATGCCGTAAGCGTTTTTTTGCGGCAGCGGCACATGTGAGCCGCGCACCTTGGAAGCGAGACCCGCGTAAAATTCGAGACCGTGCACCAGGTGGTGGATTTCCAATCCGGATTCGAACAGAGTCTTGCCTTGCTCCTGCGTCAGCAACTGAGCGATCTCGGCGCTGTTCTTCTTGATCAGCTCGGCCGCGTTCATCAGCGCATTGCCGCGATCTTCAGGCGTCACGTCGGACCAAACTTTGAAGGCGTCTTCAGCCGCCTGGATCGCCTGCTGAACGTCCTTATCATTGCCCTGCGGCACGCTATCGACCGTCGCCCCGGTCGCCGGGTTGCGCACTTCGGTGGTATTCTTGGTTACGGAATCGACAGATTCGCCGCCGATAAACATCTTGGCCATGAGTCAACCTCCAATAAGCTGGGGATTAGTGAGTTAGAGATCAGTGAATTAGTGGGCTAGTGAACGGTGACTGAGCGATCCCTTGTCCGTTGGCTGAAGCTAACTCACTGGTTCACTAACCCCTGATTCACTGTTCATCGTCCTTTGAACTGCGCAGTGCGTTTTTCGAGATAGGCTTTGACGCCTTCCTGTCCGTCTTCGCTGCCGAAGGTCTGGGCCAAGAGTTCCCGTTCGAAGGCCAGGCCGTCCGGCAGGGATAGCTCCAGGCCGGTTTGAATGGCGCGTTTTACTTTGCCGACGGCGAGGCTGCTCTTGTTGGGCACGATGAACTGGCGCGCGTAATCCATGACTTCCTGCATAAAGTTGTCTTTTTCGTAGATGTAATGAATCAGGCCCATATCGAGAGCCTCTTCAAAAGCGATGGTTTTGCCGGTAGCGCAAAGCTCCATGGCGCGGGCCTTGCCGACCAGACGCGGCAAGCGCTGGGTGCCGCCCATGCCGGGCATGACGCCGAGGTTGATTTCGGCGAGGCCGACGCGGCCGCCTTCCTTTTTGGCGATGCGGATGTCGCAGGCCATGGCGATCTCCAAGCCGCCGCCAACGGCGTGGCCGTTGATTGCGGCGATGACGATCTTTGGGGTGTTTTCCAGACGCATCAAAACTTCGTGGCCGTGCAGAGCGAAATTATTTTTGAAGCCGAGCGATTGCTTCGACAGCATGTTGATGTCGGCGCCCGCGGAGAAAAACTTCTCCACCTTTCCGCTGATGACAATGGCATGCACGTTGTCGTCGAAGCGGGCATCGAGGATCGCGGCGTCCAGTTCTTTGAGGAGCTCGGTGGTGTAACTGTTCACCGGCGGCCGGTTGATTTCCAGCACTGCCACGCCGTTATCCACTCGGTATTCAACCAATTTTGCATCTGCCATGAGTCGCGCCTCCTCCAACAAAATCAATTCAAACCATTAGCTGGCATCCCTTTCCAAGTCAAGAGCGAGCAGCGCCCCGAGCGAGTGAAATGCAGCGAAAAACCAAGGAAATTTGCCTTCAGGAACGCGCTCTCACAGGGTCCCGCGGCGGTCCTATGGACTGGCCCGCTGGGGGAAATCGGCCGAGAAAAATATTGATCGACTCGGCTTAACGATCGGTTGGAAAGCCTATCGAACTATGGCATGAGTATGCAAATTTCTGGATCGAAGGGGGCAGTATGAAAGTCAAACCGAAGCGAAAGCCGATCCAATGGCCGGACGGCGCGCGCATCGCGATAACACCGTGCGTGGCCTTCGAGACCTGGCCCGAGGATTTAGGCGGCCCGAACACCTTGCAGCAGGAAAATCGGCGAAGCTTCCCGCGCAACGCGGTGACCAAGAGAAACCTGGCAATCCTCACGGATCGCGAGTTCGGCGAGCGCGTCGGCATCTATCGTATGTTGGAAATCTTTGAACAGGAAAAAATTCAAACCAGTTTTTTCCCGACCGGCATCACGGTGCAAAACTATCCGGAAATCTTTAAGGAAATCGACGAGCAGGGGCATGAGGTCGGCACCGAAACCTGGATCCACGATTACAGCTACATGAAGAAGCGCGACAAGGAAAAGAAGGACCTGCAAAAAACCGTCGAGGCCGTGAAGAAGGTCGTCGGCAAGGCGCCGGTGGGCTATCTTTCCACCGGCGTGGCTCCGAGCGCGTCGACGCCGGAAATCATTACCGAGCTTGGCTACACCTACTGGATGGATCCGCAGCACCAGGAAACGCCGTATACGCTCAAGGTGAAAAACCAGGAACTGACGGTATTGTCCTACTTTCAAGACCTGAACGATTACTCGAGCTACCAGCGCGCCGGCCGTACTCCCCGCGATCTTTTGCAGATGTGGAAGGACTGCTTCGATTGTCTCTACGAAGAAGGGGCGAGGGACCCCAAGTTCATGATGTGGGGCAATCACCCGTTTGTCGGCGGGCGCCCCTTCCGCGCGTTGTTGCTCAGGGAATTTATTCGCTACGCGAAAGGCCACGGTAAAGTCTGGTTTGCGCCGGCCGGCGAAGTCGCCAAATGGTATCGGCAGAACTACCGCGACGCGCAGGTGGAACAATGGCCCAACTTCGCGCATGCCGGGCGGCGGGGGAAGATTACCGATCTATCAAAACTTTAGAATCAGGAAGGTTGCGCCGGAAGGACTGCGCGCATACTTATGTCAGCAGCGTCATCGGAGGACTCACCGCAGAGGCGCGAAGGGAAGTGTTTCGATATACCCCGAACTCCGCGAACTCTGCGTTTCTGTGGTGAATCAACTCTTTCTGTATTGATGTTTCCCCCGCCGCGCCCGGTTTTGCGCGCTCAGATCAAGGACGGCTCACTTGGCAAAGAAGAAATCCCACGAAGAAGAGATTCGGCACGGGCTTTCGGCGCTGCGCGCAG
>CAZILB010000064.1:0-10890 GCA_964539925.1 uncultured Syntrophobacter sp.
ACGAATGCAGATTCTTCGTCGCAGGGCTTCTCAGAATGACATGCAGGGTCAATTCGGGGGCGGACTCGATGCTTAAAGTCTCGACCACACGGCGCGTACTACCGCTGCGCGCCGAGAAGCCGGTCGATAAAGCCGCTCTCGTCGAGGTTGCGCACAAAGCGCGCGTCAGCCAAGTCTTCGACCCTGAGCGCGGCGACCTTGGGATTCTGTTGCGCCATCAGTCTTTGGGCGTTGCGCAAACCGTCGATCGACGGATAAGGCTTGCGGTTGAGCGTCAGCAGATGATCCCGGTAGCCGTCCTCGGCGACGGCGGGATCGCTGATGCGCAGATGCTTCATCAAAATTTTCAGCGCGACCGGTTTATTGGCCGGCAGTTGTACGAACACGAGGCTTTCGACCAATGCGGCGACGAGTTTCTCAATCGCCGCCGGTTGTTTTTCAAGATAGGCCCGCGTGACGCCGATGCCTAGACCTGGGAAGGTCGCGTTGGTCTTCGCGAGATCGACGAGCTGCGTGAAGCCCCTGTTTGCGAGGCGCTGGCTGAGCGCGGGGTCGAGCACCGCGGCATCGATACGGCCGGTTTCCAAGGCCTGGGCGATGACCACCGGATCGCCGATCGGGAAAAACGAGATGTTATCGCGCTTGGGCTCCAGTCCGAGCGCTTCCAGCGCCAGCATCGCGTACATCCAGGTGCTGCCGACGATGCTTTGCACGCCGAAGCGCTTGCCGCGCAGTTGCTCGGCCTTTTGGATCTGCGGGCTGGCGATCAGCTTCCAACTCACCCGGCTGGAGATCGACGTGAGCATTTTGACATCGACGCCCTGCGCGGCGGCGCCCAGGACGGATACCCCTGAAGTGAACGCCGCGTTGATTTCGCCCGTCAACAAGCTCGCGACCAACGTCGCACCGCCGCGGATCAGGATCAGCCTGGCGTCAAGGCCGTGCTTGGCGAAGATTCTCTGCTCTTCCGCCGCCCAGAGGCTCAACGCGCTGCTGCTGACGGAGGCAACCCCGATATTGACGCGGACCGCCGCGCCCTCCGCGCCGAAAACGAAGGCCGGAAACAAGAGAAGCGCAAAGAGAGACAGTCGGACAATTATCATGTTCATTCGAACCAGAAATCTCGCCCGGTCATTTTTAAGTTCTTCAGGGTTTAGTGTGAGGCAATACTCGGAAATTTCACCGCCGAGGCGTGGAGGGCGCGAAGAAACTTGCGTAAAAATCATTGCTCGAACAAACTCTCTGCAAACTGGGCGTCTCCTTCGAAAATACATGTGCAGGGATGATCTGCACAGCGGAGAGGCCGCCCGGTTCCGTCATACCCGCGAAAGCGGGTATCCGGGCTAATTCGGCGGAAAACAAACCTGGATTCCCGCCTGCGCGGGAATAACGAGTCAAGAGTAGAACGCTGTGCAGGGAAATCCCTCCGTTTTCATTCTTGGGGGACGAGCGTAAGCTCATGACTCACTCTGTGGCGACTTCTTCTTCACAAGAATCCCAGAAGAACCCGTTTTTATAACTCCCCCGGTGCTTGTCATCCGCCCATCACGTTCTTCATCGAGGAGATCACTTCCTCCGGCTGGTTCAACACCTCCTTGGATAACGCCTCCATCTCGTCGCCGTGAATCAGCTCGGCTACGAGACCCATCTTCTTGGACTCGGCGACGAGTTCGGGGCTCGTGAGTGCCTTGGCATAGGCCGCGCGAAGAATTTTAACTTGCTCCGGCGGCGTGCCTGGCGGAGCGAACATGGGCGCACTGCCGAATTCGCCGGATCCCAGCATCACGTTCACTAAACGGCGATCCAACTCAGACGTTTTGTACTGGTCCATCAACTCGTTGAAAAGCGGCGTTTCCGGTATCCGCGGATCGCGTTTTTTCCCGCCGAAAACCAACACGCGCACCAGGTTTTTGCTGCGCCACGAATGGAACGGCTCGCGGCCGAAGAAAACCTGGATGGTGAAGGCGCGGCATTGCACCTCGCCGCGTTCCACCGCCAGTTCGATATCGGCTCCGCCTTTATAGCCCGTCACCAGTTGGAATTTCGCGCCGATGGCTCGTTCGAGCAGCTTGGGCAAATAATAGCCGGTGTTGCCCGTGCCGGTGACACCGCATTTCGGCGGCACGGTGGCATTGCGCACGTCATGGATCGTTTTGTAAGGCGCGTCGGCCCACATGTAAAGGAGCGGGCTGGTCCGGGTGGTGCTGCCCACCCAGCTAAATTTCGACCAATCGAACTTGGCTTCGGGTTTTTTCAGGAGTTGCTCGAAATAAAGCGCCGCGTTGTTCACCCCCAGCGTGAGACCGTCGGGCTTGGCGACCCCGTAGATGTAATTGGTCGCGACCATCGAGCCGGCACCCGGCATCACCTGCACGACCGTCGAAGGATTGCCGGGAATATGTTTGCTCAGTTGTGGCGCGATCATGCGCGCCCACAGGTCATGGGCGCTGCCGGCCGGATAGCCGACAACTATCCGAAGACTCTTGCCCTGGTAATAGGGAGTTTGCGCAGCAAGCTCTGCCCCCCAAAGAAACATCATCAGAAACCCAATGCTCATCGCCTTCATATCGCCTCCTGTCAACAGGGTTGTCCCGCGTCGAGAACTCGCCGAAGCCGCTGCCGCCTCGGAACATAAGGCAACTCGAAAACCGCCGTCAAGCGGAATCTTAGCGATCAAGTCGGTCCGTCGCGCGGAGGGCCTAGCCAGCGTGCGAAATTGACTATTCAGGGTTTACTGTGAAGAATCATTCACCGCAGAGACATAGAGTTCGCAGCGGATTTTGTTCAAGAGGCTATCCTTATTCGATGATCTCCGCACCCTCGGCGCCTCGGCGGTGCAATCTCCGAGCTTTCCTTCGCAAGGAAGCCTGAAGACCCTAAAATTGACTCCCGCGCTGAGTTGAGATACGAACGCCAGAGGCGGAGGAGGGGCCACAACAGCATGAAGACTCATTCGCTGGTTGCGATCAGGAGCTGCGAGCGCAGCCGCCGCGGCTTTACCCTAATCGAAATTCTGGTGGTCGTGGCGGTCATTGGCTTGTTGGTCGCGATTGCGATTCCCCAGTTTTTGAATTATCGGCGCCAGAGCGTTGACGCGCAGATGAAGTCGGATCTCAGAAATGCCGCGGTTGCCGTTGAAAGTTATTATGTCAGACGATCGATTTATCCGCTTTCCCTTGCCGAGGTCACGCCGTTTGGTTTCCAGCCCACCGATGGAGTGACCTTGTCTCTGGTTATCGTTTCACAAGGCGCGTATTCGCTCACGGCCGCAAAACCCGGCGGCACTCAGGCGAGCTTTACCTATCAAAGCGTCACGGGCTCGATCCAGTGACCGACGACGACTAGTCCGTCTTGAACGGTTTGAACGACTTGAACCCGCAATCGTCACTGCACAGAAGCCCAGCTTCTCGCATCTCGAATTATTTCCCTTCATAAGGAGATAGCGCATGATTCACGAAATCCTGGTCCAGTCTGTCGAACTGGAGAAACGCGACGAGTACATCGAGGTTTTCGGCGACATCTTAAAAAAGGCCAATTACGCCGGCTCCCACGGCATCAAATTTTTCACCAGCATCGAAGACCCGAGCCGGGTAATCTTGATGATCGAATGGGACACCGTCGAGGCCCACACCCAGCACCGCGGCACCCCGACGCACAACGCCATGCGCGAGGCGACGGCGCGTTATCAGACCCAAAAGAGCGACGGCGGCCATTTCCTGATGCACGCAGTGAAGGGCTGAACCTTCTCCCGGCTCACCTCTCACGCCTTGCGCGCCAAACCTACGTAACCGCTTGACGCTCGCGCGATATTTCGCATAAGTTCACGCAAGCAAAGCATGGGTCGTTTTGGGCCGTTTGTGCCATGCAGCGCCTGAATTGAGAACTGCTTTTCTTTGAATGGTGTCAGAACCAATGATCAATCGCGTTGGAGGATATGCCCATGGCTGACAATTTGGCTGGAACCCAACGAATCTCCGTACTCAATCCCGTGGGGTTTCCGCCCAAGATAGTGCCGAAACCGATGGCCCCGCGGCTCGAAAGCCTCGACGGCAAAACCATTTACTTGGTCGACCCGCGCTTCGACGATTCCGGGCTCTTTCTGCGCCAGGTGCAGGATTGGTTTGCCGAGCACATGCCGTCGGTAAGCACCCAGATCGTGGAGATGTCGAGTGTCTATACGAAAGACGATCCAAAGACCTGGGAATTGATCAAGACGAACGCCGACGGCGCCATCGTCGGCGTCGGCCATTGAAGCACCTGTGCGCCGGCGGTCGCCGTGCATGCAATGACCATCGACAGCAAGTATGGGGTGCCAACGGTGGCGATCCATACCCACGTGTTTGAAAAAGTCGTGGACTCGGTAAATCGCGTACACGGCATGCCCCAGGCGCCGCGCGCTTTCGTACCTCAGCCGGTAATGGGCAAGACCGCCGGCCAGCTGCGCGCCTACGTCGACGGCAAAGACCCGCTCAGCGGCAGGCCGGTGATGCAGGAGGTCATCGAAGGGCTCACGCGCCCGCCCAACGGCGTCGGTGCGAAGGACGCCAGATACGAACGCTCGACGCCGCGCTTGGTCGATGCCGACACGGCCGATCACTTGCATCGACTGTTCCTCGACAATGACTGGACCGACAAGCTGCCGATTATTTTGCCGACGGAAAAGCGCGTGGCCGAGATGCTGGCGCACACGAGCCACAAATCCGATGAAGTGGTCGGCCACATGCGTTCGACCCACTTCCGCGAATACTGGGAATACACGGTGGAAAAGGTCGCGGTGAACGCCGTGATGGCCGGCGCGCGGCCGGAATATTTTCCGGTGATTCTCGCCCTGGCCTCCACCGGCGTCAGCGCCCGCGGCAGCACCACCAGCTCCATGGCCGCCATGGTCGTGGTCAACGGTCCGATCCGCGACGAGCTCAAGATGAACTCGGGAACCGGCGCGATGGCGCCCTACAATCACGCCAACGCGACCATCGGCCGGGCCTACGGGCTACTCTCGCAGAATCTTCAGGGCAGCTCGGTGCCGGGCGTCACCTACATGGGCTCCCAGGGCAACAACTACGCCTACAACAGCGTGACCTTTGCCGAGAACGAGGAACGCAGTCCGTGGGCGCCGTTTCACGTCCAGCATGGCTTCAAACCGACGGACAGCGCAGTGAGCGTCTTCACCGGCTGCCGCTCGACGGCGTTTACCCTCGGCGTGCGCGAAAAATATTGGCGCGAGCATGTGCGCAATATGTTGCGCGGCATGGACGCGCACAGCGCGCCGACCTTTGTGCTCGATCCGATCGCCGCGCGCCAGTTTATCGACCGCGGTGGATTCGACACCAAGGAAAAAATGATCGAATGGGTTTATGAGAACGCGCTGATGCCCGCCGGGGAATATTGGGATTACCAGCTCATTCAGAACTACATTTACCCGCGGGCAACCTTCGGTGAAGAGCCCTACGCCTCCAGGTTGAAAGCCGCGTCCGACGAATGGATTCGCATATTCAAGCCCGATGAAATACACATCGTCGTGGTCGGCGGTGAAACCAACGGCTACTGGCGCATCATCGGCTGCAATTATCAGAAGACCGTTTCGGTGGACGAATGGCGGTAAGAATCATGCGTTCGTTCAAATCGTTCAAGGCGTTCAACCGCTGCGCTCCGTTCAAACCCCCACTTTCTTCGATGTTGCCCGTGACAAGTTTTCCTCCCCCGCGACGCGGGGGAGGATCAAGGAGGGGGCTTGAACGATTTGAACGTTTTGAACGGCTTGAACCAAAGAACTTACGATGGCTACTTACGATGTTATAGTCATCGGCTCCGGCCTCGCCGGTCTTACCGCGGGCCTCTTCGCCGCGCGCCAGGACCTCACAACGCTGATCCTGGAAGCGAACATTCCCGGCGGCCATCTCATCAGCATCGACAAGATCGAAGATTTTCCCGGTTTTCCGGATGGCATAGCGGGTTATGATTTGTGTCCCGCCGTGCAGCACCAGGCCGCCGATTGCGGCGCGACATTCGAACGCGCCGAAGTGCAGAGTCTGACGTCGCAGGGTCGGTTCTGGTCCGTGGCCACATCAGAGAACCGGAATCTCGCCAAAGCCGTCATCGTCGCCACCGGCTCCTCGCTCAAAGATCTCGGCGTGCCCGGCGAGTCGAAGTTGATGGGCCGCGGCATCAGTCACTGCGCCAGCTGCGACGGTCCGCTCTACAAAGGGCAGACTGTCGGCGTAGCCGGCGGCGGCGACTCGGCGCTGCAAGAGGCGCTCGCGCTGGCGAACTACGCCGACCGCGTGCTCGTGATGCATCAGGGCAGCGAATTTTCCGCGCAGCGAACGTATCAACAGAGAGTTTTGAGCGAGGCTAAAATCACCCCGCACTATCGAACCGCCGTCGAAGAAGTTCTCGGCGACGAAAAAGTCAGCGGCGTGCGAATGCGCGATCTGGCATCGGGCGAAAGTTCCCAGATCGATCTTGCCGGCCTGTTCGTTTACATCGGCATGAAGCCGAACACCGAACTCTTGCAGGGCATTCTCCAGCTGAGCGATACCGGGCACGTGCCGACGGACGTTTCGATGAAAACCGAAAGACCCGGTCTTTACGCCGTCGGCGATATCCGACAACATTCGGCGGCGCAAGCGATCACCTCGGCCGGCGACGGCGCCACCGCGGCAATGGCGGCCGTGCGCTATATTAAAGAAGCGTTTTGACAAGGTTGGAAACCCGGCATTGACTCGGCATGCGACAAACAGGAAGGCCCGTGCGGCTAAGTTTTGCGTTGCTTGCGCGGCGTTCTGACTGCCAAGGTTAACACGGCGGGACGGTCAAGAGACCGGCACCGTTGGCTTCGCTCGATAGTGAAAATCGTCGTGGACAATACAAATAGCCGCAAGGCGATCGAAGCGCGGCAATTGGATAAACTGCGTGAAGTGATCGCCGCCATATTGCCGGCCAACGAATTTTACCGGCAAAAATTCGCGCAGATCGAACATGAACCGATCGATTCGCTCGAGCGGCTGCGAGCCTTGCCGTTCACGACGAAAAAAGATCTGGTTGAGGATCAGACGCTTCACCCGCCGTTCGGCTCGGATCTCACTTTTCCTCTGGAACGTTATATTCGCATTCACCAGACCTCGGGCACGACCGGCAAACCCCTGTACTGGCTCGACACCGACGAGGCATGGATTTGGTGGGCCGAGTGCTGGAAGGTTGTTTTCGAGGCCGCCGGAGTACGCTCGGGCGACCGCATCTTTTTTGCCTTTTCTTTTGGTCCCTTTGTCGGTTTTTGGTCCGGCTGGGAAGGAGCGCGCAAGCTCGGCGCCCTGGCGATTTCCGGCGGCGCGCAATCGACGGCCCAGCGCTTGAAGTCGATCATGGACTGCGGCGCCACCGTCCTGGTCTGCACCCCGACCTACGCGCTTCACCTGGCGTCCGAGGCAAAGAAGGCCGGCATCGATCTCGCCAAGGACTCGGCGATAAAAATCACCCTTCATGCCGGCGAGCCGGGCGCGAGCATTCCCAGCACCAAAAAACTGATCGAAGAGTCCTGGGGCGCGAAATGCTACGATCACGCCGGCGCCACCGAAGTCGGAGCATTCGGCTTCGAGTGCCAAGCCCAGCCCGGCGCCATCCACGTCAACGAAAATGAATTCATCGTCGAATGCATCGATCCGGTGGCGCGACAACCCGCCGAGGTCGGAACCAGGGGCGAGTTGGTCATCACCAATCTGGGGCGAATCGGCAGTCCGGTGATTCGCTATCGAACCGGAGATTTGGTTCAGCCGAGCCTCAGGCCTTGTCCCTGCGGCCGGCCCTTTGTCCTGCTTGAAGCCGGCGTGCTCGGAAGAGCAGACGACATGACGATTGTCCGCGGTGTCAACGTATTCCCCAGCGCCGTGGAAAACGTGCTGCGGGAATTTGCCGAAATTGAAGAATTTCGGGTGGAGATCGGCGTTCGTGAAGCCATGCAAGAGCTTCGCCTCATCCTGGAGCCCGCGGCCGATCAAAGCCTGGACCACGATTTTTCCCAGCGGGTGGCGCAGCGCGTTCGCGAGCGGATCGGCCTGCGCCCTCAGGTTGAAATAGTGAAACCGGGGGCCTTGCCTCGCTTCGAGCTCAAGGCCAGAAGATTCTTCAAATTATAAGGGTCTTCAGGCTTGCCGGTGGGTAAGCCTGGCCCTGACGCTTTTGATTTCGTTTACCACGAAGATCACAGCGCGGCCGAGCCGCAACCAAACACCGGAATATTTCGCGCAAAGCTCGCAAAGCATGTCCTGAGCAAAATCGAAGGGGCCGCGAAAGGGGGCACGGGGTAAGGCTAAGGCTGAGGTTTAGGTTAAGGCACAGCCCTTCTCAACCTCGACCATCCTTGGCGTGCTTGGCGCGAGAAATTGCCCTGTTTCTGATAGCTACGGGCGCCGGACAATTTGCGCGAGCCGCGAAAATTCCGCAACATAGTCCTACGAAGGACACGAAGGTCGGAACAGTTTTCGCTTCTTAACTTCGTGCTCTTCGTCACCTTCGTGGTGAATGCGTCTTCACAGGAAACCCAGAATAGCCATTCAATCCAACTTGACTGTAAGCGGATTGTAGGAATAGAGCCAGGCGTTGCGGTCGGCGCCTTCGTTTCGGCCCGCGAACGAGGCGCGAATTTCATCGGCCGTGCGCAGATGAAAAAGCTTTCGGTTGGCGGCTGACTGGTTGACAATTCTTATCGTGCGGTCGATACGGCTGCGCTGGTATAGCTGTAGCGCATCGGCGATCGATTCGATTTGGTCCAGCGCCCGCGTCAGCACGGCACCGTCCTCGATGGCCATGCAGGCGCCCTGCGCAAGATAAGGTAGCGTCGGGTGCACCGCGTCCCCCAACAGTGTCGCGCGCCGCGTGCTCCAGTTCCTCATAACGGGACGAGAGTACAGGGACCAGCGGTAACATCCCTCCTTGTCGGCCGCGTCGATGATCGCCTGGACTTCGGGATGCCAGCCTACAAAATCCGCCTTGAACCTTTCCCAGGGGAACTTGGCGGTCCACGACTCCTCGGAAACCTCATTCGTCTCAACCAGTCCCACGCAGTTGAGCAAGGCTCCCGCGCGCAGATAGTAGGCAACGACATGCCTGCCGGGCCCCATCCATACCATCATGACCTGTTCCATGAAATCTTTGGGCAGCCGTTCCACTGGAACAACGATACGCCAAGCGGCGTCACCGGTATACGTGGCGGGAACATTGCCAACGATTTGCTGGCTAACGACGGATTTGAGACCGTCCGCCCCGACCATGAGGTCGCCGCCCACTTTCGTGCCGTCGGCCAGGCACAGCTTAACGCCGTTGTCGCTCTCTTCGAACCGCACCACGCGGGAGTTCAGGCGAATCGTGTCACGCTTGAGATCGCGCACTTTCGCCGCGAGCAAAGTGTGGATATCGGCGCGGTGAACCTGGTAATAAGGCGCTCCGTGCAGCTTCTCATGCTGATCGGAGAGCGCGAATCGCTGGATCTCCTCGCCGCTGTCATGGAGCCGGAAAACATAGGCTCCGGGCCGAACCCCCACTTCGGCCAGCGTGCCTGCGAGCCCAAGATGGCGCAGCACATGAGTCGCATTGGCGCTTAGCTGGAGCCCGGCTCCGACCTCGCTCAGCTCCGGCGCCTGCTCGAAAATCGTGACATCGTGTCCGGCTTGCAACAGGCTCGCTGCCGCCGTCAACCCGCCGATCCCAGCTCCGGCAATGACAATGTTGTGCCTCTTCACCCGATGCCCCCCATGAAATCGCTTCTTTGCCCCTGTATGACCGATTTATCACAACTGGGCGCTATGGCTAAAACCCAATGTTGACCTGCCAGAACGCGTCGGTATCGTCAAGCGAATCGCGTTTCAAAGATGTCCAGAAAAATGGTATGGGATGTATGGGTGGAAAACAGCGGGCACTAATAACAATAACCCAGAGCGGCAGAGCAGAAAAGCTGATGCGGAAAAAGAGCACTAACGGCGCCAGTGAGCGACCCTCGAAGACGCTGTTGCGCCTGCGGGTGAACGGCGAAGACCACGAAGTCGCCGTGGAAATCAATAAAACCCTGCTTGAGGTGCTGCGCGAGGATATGAATCTCACCGGCACGAAACATGGCTGCGAACTGGGTGAATGCGGCACCTGCGCCGTGCTCCTCGACGGTGCGCCCGTGCTCTCCTGTTTGATGCTCGGCATTGAAGCCGTCGATCGCGAAATTGTCACGGTCGAGGGCATGACCCAGAACGGCAAACCCCACCCGCTGCAAAAAGCGTTCGCCGATCTCGGCGCCGCGCAGTGCGGCTACTGCATCCCGGGAATCCTCCTCACCGCGAAGGCCTTATTGGATGAAAACCCGCGGCCGGCGCGCGACGAGATTCGCCAGGCCCTGTCGGGGAATCTCTGCCGCTGCACAGGCTACACCAAGATTTTGCAGGCGGTCGAACTGGCCGCTAAGGAAATGGCCGGCTGAACGGAATTTTACGATGAAGCGGGAAAGAGCAGATTCTTCGCCTGCGGCTCAGAATGACGATTGGAGGGTGTTTCATCGGGATTTCGATCTGTCATCCTGAGCAACGCGAAGGATCTACTTTTTTTGGGGGGTCATCAGGCTTCTGTGTGGGTGATCGGGCCGACGCTGCTGCAGTTCGCGCTGACCAAGGACTCGGAGGTTACACCGCGGAGGCGCTGAGGTCGCGGAGAACATCATATAAGGATAGGATCTTGAGCAATCCCTCGGAGGACTCTGCGCCTCTGTGGTGAATATTCCATCACAGTAAACCCGGAACAACCCTTTTATAAAGGTCAAACACATAACTCAGCATTCGACGCCATGAAAAAGAAAAATTTATCCGTCATCGGCAAGCCCCTGCGCAAAATCGACGCCATGGCGAAATGCGCCGG
>CAZILB010000064.1:10990-15976 GCA_964539925.1 uncultured Syntrophobacter sp.
TATCCGTCATCGGCAAGCCCCTGCGCAAAATCGACGCCATGGCGAAATGCGCCGGCGAGACCGTCTTCGCGGATGATCTCAACTTGCCGCGCATGAGTTACGCCAAGCTTTTGCGCAGCCCGCACGCGCACGCGCGTGTGCTCAGCATCAATGCCGCGCCCGCCCTCAAGCTCGAGGGCGTGTATGCCGTGCTTACCGGCGAAGATTTGCCGGAAAAGTTCGGCATCTTGCCGTCAACTCAAGACGAAGAAGCGCTGGTCACCGATAAGGTGCGTTACGCCGGCGATCCTGTCGCCGCCGTGGCGGCCGCCACCGAGAGCCTGGCGGAAACCGCCCTCGGCCAGATCCACGTGGAATACGAAGTCTTAAAACCGATTCTCACTATCGAGGAAGCGCTCGCATCGACCGAGGAGAGCGAGCGGATTCACACCTGGAACCGCCAGGCGAATATTCAAAAAGCGGTGTCCTTTGAATTCGGCGACGTCGACAACGCCTTCGCCGGATCCGATTTCATCTTGGAGGGCACGTTTTTCTACCAGGGCAACACGCACCTGCCGATGGAGCAATACGCGGCCGTCGCCTTTTACGGCCCGGACGACAAGCTCACACTCTGGTCTTCGACCCAGACGCCGCATTATGTCCATCGTACGTTGGCCAAAGTTTTGGGCCTGCCCGCGAGCCGGATCCGCGTCGTCGCCACGCCGGTGGGCGGCGGCTT
This sequence comes from uncultured Syntrophobacter sp., assembly GCA_964539925.1. Taxonomy (GTDB): domain Bacteria; phylum Desulfobacterota; class Binatia; order UBA9968; family UBA9968; genus DP-20. The sequence continues at coordinate 11,709 of CAZILB010000064.1, forward strand.
TGGCGGCAAGAGCGATCCGTTTTCGCACGAGATCTGCGCCGCCAAACTTTCCATGATCACCCGGCGACCGGTCAAGATTACGCTTACGCGCGAGGAATCGTTTTATATTCATCGCGGCCGCCACCCGGTGAAGATGTTCGCCAAAACCGGCGTGAAGAGCGACGGCACGATCCAGGCGATGCACTATAAAACCTATCTCGACGGCGGCGGTTACAGCAGCTACGGCCTGGCCACCGTCTATTACACCGGCGCGCTTCAGACCGTGACCTATAAGTTGCCCACGTATAAGTTCGAGGGTGTGCGCGTATTTACCAACAAGCCGGCGTGCGGCCCCAAGCGCGGTCACGGCACGCCGCAGCCGCGCTTCGCGCTGGAAATTCAACTCGACGAAATCGCGGAAAAGCTCGGTTTGGACCCCATCGATCTGCGTCTCAAGCAACTGGTAGAACCCAACACCATCACCGTCAACGGCCTGCGCGTCAGCAGCACAGGATTGCGCGAATGCATTGAGCGCGTCGTCGAGCGCGCCGAGTGGAGTAAAAAATTCCGCAAACTGCCTTTTGGCCACGGCGTCGGATTCGCCGCCAGCTCTTACATCAGCGGCGCCGGTTTGCCCATTTACTGGAACGACATGCCGCACTCCGGCGTGCAGATCAAGCTCGACCGTAGCGGCGGCGTGGCCGTCTTCTGCGGCTCCATCGACATCGGCCAGGGATCGGATTCGATCCTCGCCTATGCCGTGGCGGAAGAATTCGGCATCGAACCCGCCGACATCAGAGTGCTTAGCGCCGATACCGATCTGACGCCGGTCGATCTTGGCAGCTATTCGAGCCGAGTCACCGTTATGACTGGCAACGCCGCGGTGCAAGCCTGCGGCAAACTCAAACCGTTGCTGCTAGAGGCGGCCAGCCAAGCCCTCGAAGTGCCGCCCGACGATCTCGAGTTTGCCGGCGGTATGATCCGCAGCACCGAACTGCCGGCATGCTCCATGAGCTTCGCCGACGCAGTGCGCAAGGCCGAGGGCAAACACGGCACCCTGGGCGCCACCGGCAGCTACTGGCCGCCGAAGAACCCGCGCGACTTCAAGGGCTCCGGCGTCGGTCCCACGCCGGCCTATAGCTTTTCCACCGCAGTGGTGGAGCTGCACTGCGACGGCGTCACCGGCGAAATCAAGATCGACAAAGTCTGGATCGCGCACGACTGCGGGCGAGCTTTTAATCCGCTGCTCGTCGAGGGGCAAACCGAGGGCAGCGTTTATATGGCGTTGGGCGAGGCGTTGATGGAGGAACAGATTTTCCGCAAGAACGGCCTGCACAAAATCCCGTCGATTTTGGAATATAAGAGTCCGACGACTCTGGAAACGCCGGAGATCGAAACGATTCTCGTCGAGACCGATGATCCGGAAGGCCCCTACGGCGCCAAGGAAGCCGGCCAGGGTCCCCTGCTGCCCGTGGTCCCGGCGGTGGCCAATGCGGTTTATGACGCCATCGGCGTGCGCATCCATGAAGTCCCGATCACGCCCGACAAAATCCTGCGCGCCCTCGATGGCCGGCTAAAAGCGATCTCCATACCCGATTTCAAATTTCCCGCGCCGATCAAATGGCACCCGGGGGAAGGCATCGAGGTGCAGCAGAAAAACTAAGGTCCATAATCGCGGCAATGGATATCGACCTGGCAAGACTGACATGCGTATCTCTGTTTCTCGTAGGGGCGGGTTTCAAACCCGCCCCTACCCAATGCCGATTTCTGAACAATGCTCCGACTACCGGAATTTGAATATCATCAGCCGCGCTCGCTGAGACAAGCGGTTCAAATGCTGGCCGATCTGGGCGACGACGGCATGTTCGTCGCCGGCGGCACCGATGTCTATCCGAAGATGAAGCGCGGCCAGTTCACGCCGCGCCATTTGATTTCGCTCAGAGGGCTGCGCGAGTTGAGAGGCATTCGCCGAAGCAAAGAGGGTCTCTGGATCGGCGCCGGGGAGAGTCTCACCGCTGTCGCCCGTCACGGCGCGATCGCAAAACAGCTTCCCGCGCTCGCTCATGCCGCCGAATCCGTATCGACGCCGCAGCTCAGAAACATGGGCACCATCGGCGGCAACGTTCTCGTCGACACCCGCTGCAACTACTACGACCAAACTTTTTTCTGGCGCCAGGCCGTGGGCTTTTGCATGAAGAAGGACGGCGATATCTGTCTGGTCGCTCCCGGCAGCGCCAAGTGCCTGGCGATCGCGTCCTCGGACACCGCTCCGGTGCTGGTGAGCCTGGAAGCCGAAGCCGTCTTGATAGGCCGGCAGGGCGAGCGCCGCGCAAAGCTCGAAGACCTATATCGCGACGACGGCATCGCCTACTCGGCCAAAGCCAAAGAGGAAGTGCTCAAGGGCCTGTTCATCCCGCGTGTATCTCTGGCGCGACGCAATGTTTATTTGAAACTTCGCCGCCGCGGTTCCTTCGATTTTCCGATTCTGGGCGTTGCCGCGACGATGGAGATCGATCCACAAGGGGAATGCCGCCACGCCAGCGTCGTGCTGACCGCAGTTGCTTCGGCGCCCAAAGTGATCCCGCAGGCGCCGGCGCTGCTGGTGGGGAAAAAAGTGACTCAAGAATTGATCGATGCCGTCGCCGAGACCGCGGCCAAAGCCGCTCATCCGCTCGACAACGCCGATTTGGATTACTGGTATCGCAAGCGCATGGCCAAAGTGTATACCCAAAGGGCGCTGGCACGAGCGGCAGGCATGGAAGTGGGAAGTAATGGAGCGTTAGCGTAATGGAGTGATGCTTTTAAAACCCATCACTCCATAAGTTCGGGAGCGAGCCATGAGCAAGGATCTGCGCGTTTTCCTCGACGACCTGCAGGAGCGGTTGCCCTTCGAATTCCTGCGCATCGAGAAGCGCATCTCGCCCAAGGATTTCGAGGCCACCGCTCTGCTCCAGCATCTCGAAAATCAAAAAAAATTTCCCGTCTTGTTTTTCGACAAGCCGCTCGACCTTAACGGCAAACCTTCGGCTTTTCCCCTTTTGAGCAACGTCTTCGCCACCCGCCAGCGCTGCGCGCTGGCGCTCGGCATGAAAGCCAACGAAGGCGAACTGCCGCTGAGCCTTGAATACGCCCGCCGCGAAGACCGGATGATCGCGCCGGTCACCGTGGCGCGAAACCAGGCGCCGGTCAAAGAAGTCGTCAAGCGAGGCGACGAGGCCAACGTTTACGATCTTCCGGTAGTGCGCCATCACGCGATGGATCCGGCGCCGTACATCGACATGACGCCGGTGATGAAAGATCCGGACGAAGGTTTCTACAACATCGCCTTCCAACGCAACATGGTCAAAGGTCCGAGGAAGCTCGGTCTGCACATGTCGCCGCGCCACAACTGGCAGATCCATCGCAAGAATGAGGAGAAGAACCGGCCGACTCCCGTGGCCATCGTCATCAGCCATCACCCGGCCTTCTATTTGGGATCGCTCAACGTCTCGCCCTTCGGCGTGGACGACTACGCCAAAGTCGGCGCCATCATGGGCGCGCCGCTCCGGCTCACGCCTTCGGAAACCCTCGGCGACGATTTCATGGTCCCGGCCGACGCCGAGATGGTGATCGAAGGGCATGTGCTCCCCAACGTCAAGGAAGTCGAAGGGCCCTTCGGAGAATTTACCGGCTACTACGGTCCGCAGCGCCTGCGCAACGTCATCGAAGTGAGCGCCATCACCCATCGGCGCGACGCTATTTTCCAGCATATCTTCACCGGCCACCGCGACACCTGGGTGCTTGGCGGCATTCCCAAAGAGGGCAGCCTGTTCAATTTGATTCGCGGCGTCGTGCCGACGGTCAAAGCGGTGCATTTTCCCATGTCGGGCAGTTGCCGCTTCAACTGCTATATCTCCATCGACAAGAAGGTTGACGGCGAGACCAAGCAGGCGGCCTTGGCCGCCCTCGGCGGCTGCGACTTCGTCAAACATGTCGTCGTCGTCGACGCCGACATCGATATTTATAACGAAGAAGAAGTCCTGTGGGCCGTGGCTACGCGCGTGCAGGCAGACCAGGACGTGGATATTATCAAGAACGTCAAAGGCAACACCCTCGATCCGTCGCAATCCGACAACATCATGACCGCCAAGATGATCATCGATGCCACCAAGCCGGTACAGCGGCCCTACGAGGCGCGGGTGGCGCTGCCGAAGGCGGCGATGGAAAAAACGCGGCTGGAAGACTTCATTCCGCGCCCGGTGCTTGAAAAAGTGCCAAAGGTATAGGTTTTCTCCAGTTCGATATGAAGA
>CAZILB010000064.1:16076-17647 GCA_964539925.1 uncultured Syntrophobacter sp.
CTCCGGCACAAAAACATCAAGCTTCTCTGCCCCTATTGCAGCCACCAGTTTCTAGACGAAGAAAGTCCGCGAATCGTCGAGTGAGGTCTAATTATGGAATCGAGTGGCGCCGCAAACCGATCAAGCCGAGCAAATCTATCCGAGGCGAAGCCGAGCGCGATTGAGCTGCGCGGCTTCATCGACGCAATCAAGCGGGACCATCCCGACGATGTTTTGACAATTGGCCGGGAAGTTGATCCGCGCTTCGAGATCACGGCTTTGGTGGTCAAGCTGGAGCAGGAAAGGCGCTTTCCCATCCTGATCTTCGAAAATGTCAGGGGGAGCAAATTCCCCGTTGTAACCAACGTGCACGCCTCGCGCCGCCGGCTGGCGTCGGCCATCGGCAGCGAGCCGCGCGGCGCCGTGGCGCATTATTTGAAACGAATCGAGCAGCGCATCCCGCCCAGGGAAGTTGCGAGCGCGCCGGTCAAAGAAGTCATTCTATCGAGCGACCAGATCGACCTGCGCACTCTGCCGCAGATTGTCCATCATCAAGATGACGCCGGCCCCTATCTCACGGCCGCGGTCACCCTGGCGCGGGATCCGTTGAGCGGGCGTCTCAACTGCAGCTTCAACCGGCTGATGTTTCTCGACAAGAACCGCACCTCGATTCACCTGACCCTCGCCAAGCATCTGTGGGAATTCTATACCAATGCGGAAAAGATGAAGCAGCCGCTGCCGGTGGCGGTGATCCTGGGGGCCCATCCCGCCTGGTCGCTGGGCGCGCTCAATATCGGCTCCATCGACGAAGAAGAGTTTTACCTCATGGGATCTTTGGCCGGAGCGCCGATGGAAGTGGTCGGTGCGGAGACTTTGGATCTCAAAGTTCCCGCTCGGGCGGAAATGATAATCGAGGGTGAGATCCTGCCCTTTGAAAGAGTGGACGAGGGGCCCTTCGGCGAGTTCACCGGCTATTCCTTGGGCAGCCGCAAGCGCGAAGTGTTTCAGGTCAAGGCGATCACCCATCGCAAAGACGCTTTTCTGCACGACATCGCGGTCGGCCATCTCGATCACCTGCTGCTGTCGACTATTCCCATGGAAGCCAATCTCTTCCGCGCGGTCAAAGCCATGGTGCCGTCGGTCAAGGCGGTACGCATCCCCGCACCATTTACCGTCTATGTCGCCATCGAAAAAAAAACCGAGGGCCAGGGGAAAAACGCCATCCTGGCGGCGCTCGGCGCCGATATGTACATGAAACACGTCATCGTCGTCGATCACGACATCGACATCTTCAACGATCAACGGGTACAGTGGGCCATCGGCACGCGCTGCCAGGCCGACCGCGACGTGATGATCGTCGCCAACGCCGGCGGCTCGGACCTCGATCCTTCCGACTCGAAGGACGGAGTGACCGCCAAGATGGGCATCGACGCCACGGCAAAACCACTGCTTGGCAGTTTTACACCCAGGCATAGAGTGCCCAAGGAGGTCTTTGATCGCATCGACTTGAACGCCTTCGTTCCCGCCTCCTGGCTGGCGCCAAAGGACGGCAAGCGCTGAAAAAGAAATTCCGCCAAGAGGAGACGCATTCA
>CAZILB010000064.1:17747-20158 GCA_964539925.1 uncultured Syntrophobacter sp.
ATTTGATGGATCTCGATAAATTATTTCATCCGCGCTCGGTGGCTTTGATCGGCGCGTCCACCGAGCAGAACAAGCTCAGCGGCAGACCTGTTCGTTATTTTCGCGAATTCGGCTATCCCGGCCGGATCTATCCAATCAATCCCAAATACCGGGAAATCGCCGGCCTGCCCTGCTACGCCAATCTCTCCGATATCCCCGGCGAAGTGGATTTGGCGGTGATCACCTTGCCGGCTTCCGCCGTGCCAGCCACGCTCGCCGCCTGCGGCGCGAAGGGAGTCAAAGCGGCGGCGATCATCAGCTCTGGCTTCGCTGAGGTCGGCGGCGAAGGCATACTGCTGCAGGAGAAATTGCAGCAGGTGGCGGCCGAGTATGGCATCGCCGTCTGCGGTCCCAACTGTTCCGGCTTCGTTTATGTGCCGGAAAAGGTGACCGCCTCTTTCAGCGTCGGGCTACATGGCGGATTTCCGCAAGCCGGCCCTGCGGCGTTCGTGAGCCAGAGCGGCGCGTTGAGCTCGTATATTCTCGGCGCGGCCCGCGAGCGGGCTTTGGGTTTTCGCTATTGGATCACCACCGGCAACGAATGCGTGCTCAGCTTTACGGATTATCTCGACTACCTTTTGGATGACCCCGAAGTTCGTCTTGTCTTGGGGTACCTCGAAGACGCCCGCGACGGCGCAGCGTTTCAGACCATCGCGCGCCGAGCTCTGACTTTGGACAAGCCGCTCATCATCATGAAAACAGGCCGCTCCGAGGCGGGCGCCAAGGCGAGCGTCTCGCACACCGGATCTCTCGCCGGGGCCGATGAAGTTTATCAAGCGGTATTTTCCCAGAACGGCGTGCTGCGCGCCGAAAGCCTGGACGAGCTTTTTGATCTCGCCGTCATAGCCCAGGCCGCGCGCCGGCCGCGCGGCAGGCGCGTGCAAGTCGTGTCGATCTCCGGAGCGGCGGGAATCTTGATGGCCGATGTCGGCGCCGAGTCGGGACTTGAGTTTGCGGATCTCAGCGACGCGACCAAAGAAGAATTGAAAAGGATCATGCCGCCGTTTGCCTCGATCGCCAATCCCATGGACGTCACGGCGGAGGCGGTGGCGCGCCCGGAGCTTTTGCGCCAAGCCGCCGAAGTGATCGCAAAAGACCCGAACGTGGATAACCTGGTGATTTTTTATGGCATCGTGCCGGGAGCCCACGAAAAACTTGCAAAGGATATGGCCGAAGTCGCGGCCGCGACCGACAAGCTCGTCCTGGTGACCTGGTTTCCGTTGCCTGAGCCGGAAATCTGGAAAGGCCTGGTGCAGACCGGGGTTCCGGTGTTTTCCGAGCCGGCGCGCGCCATTCGCGCACTCGGGAAAATGGTTCGCTTCGTCGAAGCGCGCAAGCAAATGCTTTCTCGGCAACCGAGTTCTGCTGCGAAGGACATCGTTGCAACCGATGCCGAAGTGAACAAGATTCTCGCTCGGGCGAAGAATCAAAACCGCCAACTCCTGACCGAAGTGGACGCCAAGGAGCTTTTCAGAGTGTGCGGTTTGACCGTGCCGCGAGGGGGACTCGCACGCAGCGCCTCGGAAGCGAGCAAGCTGGCCGGCGAGATCGCCGCGCCGGTGGCGCTCAAAGCCGTATCGCCGGACCTGCCACACAAAAGCGAGGCCGGCGTGATCCGGCTTAACGTCAAAAGCGATGACGAAGTCGAGCGAGCTTTTGAGGAAATATTGGCTCAGGCCCGGAGCTGGAACTCCGCGGCGCGCTTGGACGGCATCCTGGTCGAAGAAATGGTCGGCGGCGCGACCCGAGAAGTCATCGTCGGCGCGCGCCAGGATCTGCGCTTTGGGCCGGTGGTGACTTTCGGTCTCGGCGGGATCTTTGTCGAAGCGATCAGAGATTTCTCGGTTTGGCCCGCGCCGCTGACCATGGACGAAGCGCGCGAGATGATCCGCAAAATCCGCGGCTACCAGGTTCTGACCGCCTTTCGCGGTCGTCCCGCTGCCGACCTCGAGGCCGTCGCCAAAACACTGTGTCTGATCGGCGGCATCGCGTCACGGTGGCGGGAACAAATCGCTGAAATCGAGATCAATCCTTTGTTTGTCCTGCCCGAAGGCTCGGGCGTCATCGTCGGCGACGCCCTGGCGGTCTTGAAGTAAGCGCGTTATTCGAGCACGGCAAACCGACGAAGCCGAAGTATTTCATGGCCGCGTTAAATAACAGTGCTCTTCTGGTTTTTTGTGAAGAAGAATCCACCACGAAGCACCCGGCGCGGCTACGCCGCAAGCGAAAGAAAACAAATATTCACCACAGAGACGCCGAGAGCGCAGAGAAATTTTTTTCGAATCTCATCCCTCCGTGTCCTCCGCGCCTCTGCGGTGAATCTCCGAAAGTTTGCGTGAACCATGAAACATCTGAATGATAGTAGCGCGTTA
>CAZILB010000065.1:0-2924 GCA_964539925.1 uncultured Syntrophobacter sp.
GGGCCTTTTCTCGATTCCCGGGTTCAGATGGGAGGGATGTCCCCATCAGATACGTTGCCGGTCGCATTGCCCAAGCTTTTGCGACGCTGATTCTATTCATGGTGGTTATCTTTGTCGCCACCCGCGCGGCGGGAGATCCAGCCGTGCTCAATCTGCCGGCGGACGCATCTCAGGCAGATATTGCGGCCGCCCGTCAGCGGATCGGCACGGACCGCAGTTACGTCGTGCAGTTCGGCATTTTCCTGCGCGACATGGCGACCTTTGAACTCGGTCGCTCCATCGTCTACGGCGAGCCCGTGAAGGACCTCGTCGGCGACCGCTTCATCGCAAGCCTGAAACTCCAGTTCGCCTCGCTCATCCTGATCCTGTTCACGGCCTTTCCGCTCGGAGTTCTTGCCGCCACCAAGCGCGGGAGGCTGCCGGATCGCATCGTGCAGGTGCTAGCCGCATTCGGGCAGGCAGCCCCCGGTTTCTGGGTTGGCCTGGTATTGATGGCGATATTCGCGGTGCATCTTCGACTGCTGCCGGCGGGAGGGATGGGCACTGGCGGCCTTGACTCATGGCAGTACTTCATCCTGCCGGCGATTACCACCTCCCTCTTCCTATTTGCCGCGATGACCCGCCTGCTGCGTTCCTCGATGCTGGAATCGTTGGACGCGGAGTTCGTGAAGCTAGCGCGGGCAAAGGGTGTGCCCGAATGGAAGGTTGTTTGGGTGCACGTCTTCCGCAACGGGATGCTCCCCGCGATGACCTTCATGGCTATCTGGGTTGGCACTGCCGTTTCAGGCTCGGTGGTCACCGAGGTGGTGTTCGACTGGCCGGGCATCGGCAACCTGTTCCTGAGCGCCATCATTGCGCGGGATTTCCCCATCATCCAGGCAGTTGTCGGTTTGGTTGCCGTGGTTGTCCTGACGGCGAATCTCATTGTCGACCTGCTTTACGGGGTGGTGGATCCGCGCATCAGGATTGCCACAGGTCCTATGCAGCGGGCTTTCGCCAAGGGGTAAGCGATGTCCGTAGTCGGCACCGAACGCGCATCGGTTGACCGGTCCACCGTCGTCAAGCGGCAGGGCCAGCTCCGAAGCTGGCTGTGGTTGAGCAACCTGCAGCGGCTGCCCATCCTCCCGCTGACCGTCATTATCCTGTTCGTAATCATCGCCCTGTTCGGGCACTGGCTCGCCCCCAACGACCCCTACGAGACCAGCTTGGGAGCGCGGCTTCTCCCTCCCGCATGGATGGAGGGCGGGGACGCGCGCTATCTCCTGGGGACGGATCGTCTCGGGCGGGACATCCTCAGCCGGATTATCGTCGGCGCTTTACCCTCATTCAAGGTCGCGTTGGCGGCACTGGTCTTCGGCTCCGTTTTGGGATCGCTTATTGGAATGATATCGGGCTACGTCGGCGGACGGGTAGACGCGGTCATCATGCGCTTCGCCGATGGCACGATGGCCTTCCCGCTGATCCTGGCCGCGCTGCTACTGGCGGCCGTCATGGGCCCCGGCGGGCACACTGTGGTCATCGCGGCTTGCATCGTTCTCTGGGCGCGGTTCGCCAGGCTCATCCGCAGCGAGGTCCTGAGTGTCAAGGAGCGCGACTTCGTCAAGCTCGCGCGAATCGCGGGGGCATCGAACTGGCGCATCATGATCGCTCATATCTTGCCCAACGTGCTCAATAGCGTGGTCGTCCTGCTCACGTTGCAGCTCGGATTCGTCATTATCCTGGAAGCCACCTTGAGCTTCCTGGGCGCGGGGATTCCGCCGCCGACCCCTACCTGGGGCCAGATGGTGGCCAGCGGCAGGGACAATCTGGAGATCGCATGGTGGCTGTCTGTCTTCCCCGGGCTTGCGATCGCCGCGGTGGTTTTATCGTTCAACCTCCTCGGAGACTGGCTCCGTGACCACACCGACCCGCGATTGCGCCAGATTTAGAGAACCTGAAGGGGAGAATGAAAGTTGTGATACCTCCCATATCGAAAGCGGCGGAAAAAGGAGAATGCAAATCATGACGACAGGAGGTTTTTCGATGTCTGCTCAACGAAAAGATGGACCGGCGGCCAGGGGTAGGCGTATGCGGCTTCGCTTTATACCATTGATAAACATTGCGGCGTCGATCCTGGCCGTCATGGGATTCGCGCTATCGGCGCCGACTCCGGGGCTTGCGGCTCAAAGTCCGGACAAACTCGCGGACAAGTCGCTGGCCGGGTGCCCGGAGCTTAGACCCGTGCTGAGAATTGCGGGCCACTTCAACGAAGAGTTTACGCCCCATCCGGCGGAGAATCGTTTCGCATCCATCTTCTTTACGCGCCTCCATCAGATGCCCTTGTTCGGGGCCGATCCACAGGAGAATACGGTCGATGCGGCTTTCGGCGTGGCTCAGACGTGGGAGTTCCTGCCCGGCGCCAAGGGGCTGATCGTGACGCTTCGCGAGGGGCTGACTTTCAATAACGGCGACCCCATCACCGCCGAGGATGTGGTCTTTTCGATCAAGCTGGCGTCCAGCGATTTTGCCGAGGATCAGATCAAAGCCACCTTGAGAGGCATCCGTGTCACCGCCGAGGTCGTCGACAAGCGTAAAGTACGGATCGAATTCGGCAAAGGCGCGCCGACTTTTGTGCACGAAATGTCGCCGCTGGTCTTCCCGATTTACATAACCTCCAGGAAATATCACTCCGATGGCGTGCTCTCGCAGGAGGCCTTCGACCAATTTCGCAGAAACCCGCTGGCGGCGGGCCCGTACCGGGTGGTCGACCGCCAGGCGCAGCGGTTTCTGACTCTGGAGGCGGCCCGCAAGGACCCGCTGTTGGGCTGCCCCGTGTACCGGCGCATCGAGATCAGAAACATCGCGGAATTCGGCACGCGCCTCGCTCAGTTTCGAACAGGGCAGCTCGACATCATCGCCGGCAGCCGCGACTACTTGAGCCGGGT
>CAZILB010000065.1:3024-10680 GCA_964539925.1 uncultured Syntrophobacter sp.
TTCGAACAGGGCAGCTCGACATCATCGCCGGCAGCCGCGACTACTTGAGCCGGGTGGCGGCCATCGGCGCCCGAGCGGCTACCAAGCCTGCGGCCCATATGATCGGCTTATATATTTTTCAGACCTGGCATAAGCATAACGTTTTTCATGACGAACGGGTGCGCAAGGCGGCGGCCCATGCGATCGACCACAAGCTGATTAACAAGACGATCTGGCAGGGTGTCGGTGTGACGCCATGGGGCTGCACCTGGCCGCCCTCCACAGAAGTGTCGACGATGAACCCAAAATACCTCGAGGCCTGCGGCACGCCCTATCCGTATGAGCCAAATAAGGCGCGCGAGCTTCTTACCGCCGCCGGCTATCCGCCCGGCAGCGGGCCGAGCATCAAGTTGGTTTACTGGGGTAATTACCCGGAGGAAGGAGACCTCGCCGAAGCGATGCAACCGATGCTGGAGAAGGTCGGTTTCAAGGTTGCCATCGAACCCATCGATCGCGCAGAGTACGCGCGCCGGCGCAAAAGCGGCGAAGGATATGTCAACTCGATTTTGTTTTTCGGTCCCGGCGGGCGAATAACATCGCTGGCGGGATCCTATTCTGTTTGGGGTCCCACCGAGAACTGGGGACCGAAACACGATAAAGAGGTTGTCGACGCATTGGCCGCGGCGTCAAGTGCCGGTACCCTTGAGGAATACACGGAGGCTACGGCCAGGCTGGGGAGACTCGTTCACGATCGCGCCTACGGTCCCGGTTTCTTCGCCTCCTCCTCGGTATGGTTCGTCGGCAAAAAGTTGCCCGACTGGGGTTTGGAAAAGAGCCGCGGGAGAGCGCCGCTAAACCTGGCGGCGCTGGTCACCAAACGATAGCCGGCGAACTCCTTAAGTTAGAGGCTGTGTGGTAATGCTACGAAATACCTGGATGTCATCCTGAGCGCTAGCGAAGGATCTGCTTGAAGCATCTGCTTTTCCGCGCCTTACAAAAAGCAGATTCTTCGTCTGCGGCTCAGAATGACATTGCGGCACAGCCGCTTAGTAAAGGTGGCAGGCCGTCCAGTGCCGGGGGGCAACCTCCTTCCATTCAGGCTCCACTTCGGCGCAAGCCTGCATCGCCATCGGACAGCGCGGGTGGAGCCGGCATCCTGACGGCACGGCGGTCGCGGCAGCCACATCCCCTTGGAGCAACAGCTCCTGGCGCGCGATGTCAGGGTGATCTGGCAAGGCGGCGGAGAAGAGGGCCTTGGTGTAAGGGTGGAGCGGGTTATTGAAAAGCTCCTCGCAGTCCGACATTTCCATGAGGCGGCCGAGGTACATGACGCCTACGGTCTGGCTCATGTAGCGAACTGTCCCCAGGTGATGCGCGATGAACAGGTAGCTGAACCGTTCCCTCTCCTGAAGGTCCTTAAGGAGATTCATAATTTGCGCGCGGATGGAGACGTCCAGGGAGGAAACGGGCTCATCCAAGACTATGATGCGCGGAGAGGACGACAGAGCGCGTGCGATGGCGATCCGTTGCCGCTGTCCGCCGCTGAACTCGTGCGGAAAATTGCTCGCGTCCTCGGCTCTGAGGCCCACCTGCCGGAGCGCTTTCACGGCCCGCTCGCGGCGCTCACTCCTGGACATGTCGGTGTTGATCAGCAGCGGTTCGGTGATGAAGTCCCCCACCCGCATACGAGGGTTCATCGAGCTGTACGGATCCTGGAACACAGCCTGAACCGCCGAACGGTGAGCGCGCATCTCCTGCTGATTCAGCCCCTGGATGTCTTTGCCGTGCCACAGGATGCGGCCCTCGGTGGGCACTTCCACTCTGAGGACCGCACGGGCGGTAGTGGTCTTGCCGCAGCCCGACTCGCCCACGATGCTGAAGGTCTCGCCCTCTTTGAGGTCGAAGGAGATTCCGTCCACCGCCTTAATCAGCAGCGTCTCGCGCTTGAATAGCAGACCTCGTTTCACCGGGAAGAACACATGGAGGTCTTCTACCTGAAGGATACTGTCGCTGTGCCGAGCGCTTCCATCAGCAGGCGCGCCCAGCTGGTCATTGGTAATCGGCTTGGGCACGGTACCCGGTATGTCTCCGTGCGCGCGTCCGTCGGCCAGCACGCCCGTGTTTTTGGCGTACACCTCCTCGGCCCTCCAGCACTCGGAGGTGTGACCGTCACTGAGTGTGACCAGCGGCGGCTTCTCCTCGGTGCAACGGTCGATGGCCAAGGCGCAGCGGGACGCGAACGGGCACCCAGGGCTCTGCGTCCAGCCCGTGGCCGGAGAGCCGGGGATAGCATACAACCGGTCTACAGGCCGGTCGACTTTAGGGACGGCTTGGAGCAGCGCGAGGGTGTATGGGTGGGCCGGATGGTTGAAGGCCTCGCGGACGTCGGCGTACTCGACGATCCGGCCGGCGTACATCACTGCGACATCGTCACACATTTTGGCGACGATGCCGAAGTCGTGGGTGATAAAGAGCAGGGCCAAGTTAAGGTCCTGTTGCAGGCTGCGGAGCAGCATCAGGTACTGCGCCTGGATGGTGGCGTCCAGAGCGGTAGTGGCCTCGTCGGCGACCAATAGCTTGGGCTCGCAGGCAATGGCCGTGGCGCCCACCACGCGCTGGCGCATTCCCCCGCTGAACTGGTGGGGATAGTCTTTCATGCGTATCTCGGGTGCGGGCACCTGCACGCGCCGTAGACTGTCGATCACCCTGTCAATTTGTGCCCTCCCTGAGAGATGCTGGTGTAGTTTGACGGACTCTCCCACCTGGTACTGCACGTTGAATACGGGGTTGAGGCTGGTGAGCGGGTCCTGGAGGATGATGGCGATGCCGCCGCCGCGGATGTGCCGCATTTCCTTCTCGGACTTGGTGAGCAGATCCTGGCCCTCGAAACGGATAGCGCCGCCGATAATTTTGGCGACCGGCTTGGGGGCGAGACGCAGGATCGACAGGGCCGTCATGGATTTGCCACTTCCCGACTCGCCCACCAGACCGAGGCTCCTGCCGCGTTCCAGCTGGAAGCTGACGCCGTCCACGGCCCGATTGACGCCCCGCCGCGTGTAGAGATAGGTGCTCAGGTTGTCGACTTCAAGCAAAGCCACTTCGCGTGACCTCTTTTTACCCCGGCGCGGCGCGCCGGATGCAGCAACATGCCATCGATCAGTTTTCCGCCCTGCCCAACGGGTGTTTTCTCCGCCGCGAGTTCTTGTCTGCGCTCTACCCGATCAGCGAGATGCTCAAATCGAAGCGCCTCGACGATCTTTGTCTCATTGTAAGAATCAGAGCTGCTATTTCCATTTCAGTGAGCGCGAAAGGGGATGGCTTTAACTTTTATCAGGGTTGTTGGCTCCTGGCGATTCGGCGTTCGGCATGGGTCCGGCCGAAGCCAGACCGCCGCCGACGCGGCGGCGAAAACGCGCGCCGCGCCAAATTTCGGATGCCAGCACGGCGCCTGCCACGCCGAGGCCCACGGCATCCGTTATCCATGTAAACAGCATGCCTTCGCCCACGGCCGGGATCAGCAGCGCCAGCGCGGCGACGCATAAGAGCGCGCGCTTGAGCCAACCGATCTCTCGCAAAAAATATCCGGTCAAGGCCATGCCCAGAAGCAGCGCCCCGGCGAGCGCCGTTACCGTGGCGAGGATAACGTCGCCAAGGTTCCCCTTCAGCAACAGCGCGGGTGAAAATACAAACAAGAAGGGAACGATGTATTTGGCGAAGCCGAAGCGCATGGAATGAACGGCGGTGCGCATGGGGCTCGACTGGGCGATGGAGGCGGCCGCGAAGGCCGCGAGAGCGATGGGCGGCGTGGTCATGGATGCCATGCCGAAGTAAAAGATAAAAAGATGCGCGGCCAGGGCGTCGATGCCGAGCTGCGTCAGCGCCGGCCCCACCAGCACGGCCAAGAGCACGTAAACCGCCGTAGTCGGCATGCCCATGCCGAGAATCATGCTGACCAGGCCGGTCAGGAACAAAAGATAAAGGACATTGCCGCCCGCGAGATTGACTAACCCGTGGGACAGGATGAAGCCGAGCCCGCTCACCTGCACCACACCGACCACCAGACCCGCAAGGGCCACGGTCGTTCCCAGCTCCAGCATCGCCCGCCCGGTGCCGATCAAAGCGTGGAGCACCCAGGCTGCTTTTGCGCGCAGTTCGCGCTTGAAAAATCCCAGTGCGACCGCCGCCACGGCGGCGATGGTTCCCGCCTTTCCGGGCTCGAAGCTCATAACGAAGAGCGCGTAGATGAGGATGAACAGAGGAATGACGAAGAGCCAGCCATTTTGCAGCAATTGGCCCATGGCCGGCAATTGCTCCGGGCGAAGCCCTTTCAGTCCCATCTTGCCGGCTTCCAGATCCACCTGGGTAAAGATCACCACGTAGTAGATAATCGCCGGGAGCAAGGCTGCGACCACCACCTCGCGATAGGGAATCGCCAAAAACTCGGCCATGAGAAACGCGGCGGCGCCCATGATCGGCGGCATCAGTTGACCGCCGGTGGAGGCGGCGGCCTCTATGCCGCCCGCGACATGGGCGCGGTAACCGGACTGCTTCATCATCGGAATGGTCAGGATGCCCGTTGTGGCGACGTTGGCGACGCTGCTGCCGGAGATGGTGCCGAAAAGGCTCGATGCGACCACGGACATTTTTGCCGCTCCGCCTCGCTGCCTGCCGAAAATCGCCATGGCAAAGTCGGTTAAGAATTTTCCGGCGCCGATGGCGAAAAGGATTTGCCCGAAGAGAATATAGGGAAGCACGATGATCGCCGCCACGGCCAGGGGCAGACCGAACAGGCTGTTGATGTCGGTGTAGAGATAATTGATCAGCCGGTCCCAGGAGGTTCCGGTGCCGCTCAATTCCCCGGGAAAGTAATCGGCGTAGCGCGCGTAGAGTATAAAAAACCCGCCGACACCCACCAGAATCCAGCCGACGGTCCGGCGCAAAGCCTCGAAAATCAAAACGATCGCGATTGCTCCCAACGCGATGCGGTAAGCGTCGGGATCGCCCATGCGGCGCATGACTTCGGGAAAATAGAGGGCGACGTAGAGACCGACGCCGAGGCCGAGAAAGGAAAAGCCAACGTCGTACCAGGGAAGCCGGTTACGATCGGCGCGTGCTGAAGGCGGGACGCTCAAAAAGACGGCGCCGAGAATCAGCCCTAGAAAGAGGCCAAGGTACTGCTCTCTCATGATCGCCAACCCGAAGTAAAAAGGGCCATCGGAAACAAAGATGATGGCGGACACAGGGATTGCGCCCAAGAGAATTTGTTCCCACAGACCGGCGATCCCGCGCAGGGATCGAAACTTATTTAGCTCGCCTTCGACAGCCATGCTTCACCCCGCGCTCCCGCCCTGCCATATTGGCGATCGCAAAAACGAGGCGGGTTAAAGAAACGATAATCGCTGCGCGCAAACCCTCATTTGAGGAACGGCAGCTCGCCGCGCAGCAGGGCCTCCTGATTGCGATCCATCTCAGCCGTCCAGGAGCCTTTCTCCTTGTAGAGTTTGATGGCGCCCGAATGATAGGGAATAGTGGCCGTCTTTGAGACAAAGATTTCAGGGCGCCAACCGCGGAGCTGGGGATGGATAGGCTCCAGGTCTTTCCAGTGCTCCGCCCAGGTGTTCAGCAGCGCGTGCGCCGTGGCATCCGTCATGTGAGTGGACGCGACTATGGCAATACCGTAAGCCCACAGGGGCGTTTCCACTTTGATTCCGGCCGGACCCGGCGGACGGATCGAGACATTGCCGCCGGGCATGATGCCTTGAGCGACCGCGAGCCCCTGCGGGTCCTGGCCCGCCGGCAGGAAGCGGACGCCGATGCGAGCGTCGGCTTCGCTCACAACCCCCATGCCGACCGCAGCGACGGCGCCATCCACCCGTCCCTCCATCAACGCACGGACCCCGGAAGTAACCTCTGGCACCGGCACCGGCACGATGTCCTTTGGATTCATTCCGGCAGTCGCAAGGGCGGTGAGTCCCAAGAGGATGTTGGGAGGAAAGGCTGGAAAGTCCCATGTGAGCCGTTTACCCTTGAGATCGGCCATGGATTTGTACGGTGAATCGGCTCGCACCAGAATCCCCGCTACCAGATTGGTTCCCACTTTCAGCAGCCGCAGGTTGGAGTGTACAGCATAAGGCGGTTTCATCTCCGGCGACCCGGCGGGAAGCGGCCTCGGCGTGAGCTTACCGGTGTAGGCCTGCCAGCCATCGATCACATTGATGATGCCGATGGCAGGTTTCCCGTCCCGATTCATGGAAGTGACCCAGGCGGGCGGGCCGGAGAAAGGCTGCACCACGACCCGAATCGGCCCGCGATCCGTGGCCGCTTTTGCCAATCCCGTGCCTACGGCATTGAAGACGGTGCCCACCGCATGGGTGCCAAAATTAACCGAGCGGGGCAGCTCGTCCTTCGGCGCCGCGCCGGCAAAAGCCAAACCGGCGGCGAAGGCCGGCAGGGCCACAAGCGAGATCGCAGTAACAACAATGCGGGCTCCGTGCCGCAGCCACCGGATGCAACCTATAATTTTCATGGTTCCTCCTCTGATAGTTTGGGCGCCGCACGGCGATTCGCGCGCGCAAGGCAAAACAATCTCATGAACGACAAGGGTCGGCAAACTCAATTTTTCACCGGCTCATAATACCGCCCCGGCGCTCCGGCCCACGCTAGCCAGGCAACTGGAGACTGTCAAGATCGGCGAAAGCGCGCTCACCGAGGTGAGTGCGGCGGTATCGGGATTGGTAGTCTCGATGGCAATCTGCTATTTGCTAGCGGGTTGGAACGAACGGAAGAGGCGGGTCGGGGTTTTGCAACTTTGATCTCGGATGGGGGGAAGATGGGCCTTTCGAGCGGCAAAGAGATACAATTCATCGTCAATGCCCGCGCCGTAAGCGGTCTATTCAACCGGCCGGAAAATGCCAGGGCGCTGCTGCTGTTGGCGCACGGCGCGGGCGCGGGGATGCGCCACCGCTTTATGGAAGCCGTTGCCGTCAAACTGGCGGCGCGCAACATCGCGACGCTGCGCTATCAGTTTCCTTACATGGAAAAGCGCGTCAAGCGTCCCGATGCCGAATCGGTGTTGACGGACACGGTGCGCGCGGCGGTGGCCGCGGCGAAAAAACATGGCGGCGACCTGGCGCTTTTCGCCGGCGGCAAGTCGATGGGTGGAAGGATGACTTCGCTGGCCGCGGCCAGGTCCGCCCTCGACGGCGTGCGCGGGTTGATTTACTTCGGGTTTCCGCTGCACGCAGCGGGCAGGCCGGGCGCGGAGCGCGGCCGCCACCTCGGCGGTATCGATCTTCC
Organism: uncultured Syntrophobacter sp.; assembly: GCA_964539925.1. GTDB lineage: Bacteria > Desulfobacterota > Binatia > UBA9968 > UBA9968 > DP-20. Next base: position 10,300 of record CAZILB010000065.1, read on the forward strand.
GATGTTATTTCTCCAGGGTTCGCGCGATGCCTTGGCGGAGTTGAAATTACTTCGGCCGCTGTGCAGACAGCTCAAGCACGGCGAGCTGTTTGTCGTCGAGGGCGGCGATCATTCGTTCCATATGCTCAAGAGTTCGCGGAAGTCGGATGAAGAGGTATTGGACGAAATTGTGAACAAGGCCGCGCAATGGATTTTCAAAAATACCTAGTTCAAAGTTCCAGGTTCAAAGTTCAATGTTTCGGAACCAAGCTCTCGATACAAGGGGTTGTGTTCGTGGCTTTGACAAGCAACCCAAACCTCGAACCTTGAACTTTGAACGTTGAACCTTGAACTGGTCGATGTGACAAATGTACCCGACCAACGAACACGAAGCGCTTGAGG
>CAZILB010000065.1:10780-20042 GCA_964539925.1 uncultured Syntrophobacter sp.
TTGAACTGGTCGATGTGACAAATGTACCCGACCAACGAACACGAAGCGCTTGAGGCGCTGAAAGGTGAAAATGCCGAGCTTGCGGCGACGGCGGAGGCGCTGCTTTGGAGCGCCTGGTGCCGCTCGGGCAACTCTGAGACCGACCGGTTATTTCGCGCGGGTGTCGACGCCATGCAGAATCGCCGGCTCGAAGAAGCGGAAGAATTATTCTCGCGTGTGATCCAAAGCCAACCCGAGTTTGCCGAAGGCTGGAACAAGCGCGCCACGGTGCGCTATCTGAGAAAGAATTTCTCCGGTTCCGTTGCCGATTGCCAACAAACCTTGGCGCGGAATCCCAATCACTTCGGCGCTTCGTCGGGACAGGGACTTTGCCATTTGTCGCTGGGCCAGTTTCGCGAAGCGGCGGTGTGTTTTCGCCGTGCGCTGGAGATCCATCCCCACCTGGACGCCGTGCGCATGAATCTGGCGGCAGCGGAAGAAAAAGGCGGGGGCAGCGGCTATCTGCATTAAAAAGAGGGTTCCAGTCGTTCCAATGGGTTCCAAACGCTCCAGTTGTTTGGGAAGCGGGCCGGTTCGAGACGTTGACAGAGACGAATCTCATCGGATAGTCTCCCTCGCAAAATTGATCGGCTTCGCGAACCATCGAGTTTTTTAGGACTCGACGAAGTTGAAGCGGCTTCCTTTGGGCGCGTCGGGAAGATGGTTGTTCACGGCGATCTTGCGATACAGGAACGCGGAGGGCTGCTCACGGATAAAGCGTGGAGCGGATGAGAAGCTCATGGGGCGGTGAAAAGTTCTAAGGCGGGAGGCGTGAGCCTCTAGCACGAGAAAGGATAACATGAACAAATTGTTATCGAGTTTGTTAATTGCGCTCGCCTTGCCGGCGGGATCTTACGGGCAGGCGCCGTTTTATCAGGGGAAGAACATCACCATTGTGGTCGGGTACCAGCCGGGCGACGGCTACGATATCTGGGCGCGACTGTTGGCAGCGCATATGGGCAAGCATATCCCGGGCAACCCCGGCTTCATCGTGCAGAATATGCCGGGAGCGGGATCGATGATCGCCGCCAACCACGTCTATAACATCGCCAAGCCCGACGGTTTAAGCCTGGGATCGATCGGCCCTTCGCTTTACCTCGATCAACTGATCGGCAAGCCGGAAGTCAAGTTCGACTGGGCAAAGTTTGGCTGGGTCGGCACCACGGAAAAGACCCCGTGGTTGTTTTATATGAACAGCAACACGCCTTACAAAAGCATCGCCGATGTGCGCCGGGCCAAAGAGGCGCCGAAGTGCTCGGCGACGAGCAGCGGTACCAGCGGCCATTTCATTCCCCGGCTGCTCGAAGAGGCGCTCGACGCCAAATTTAACGTCATCATGGGGTATCGGGGCGGAGCCGAGCAGGATTTGGCCTTTGAGCGCGGCGAGGTTGTTTGCCGCGCTTTGAGCATCCCGACGTTTTTTGCGCGCGAGCCCTTTACCTCATGGCGGCGGGAGAAGCGGGTGCGCATTCTCCTGCAGACCGGGCGCAAGCGCGACCCGCGGATGGCCGACGTGCCGACGATCCATGAACTGATGAGCGAGTACAAAGCTCCCGAGGGGACGCGGTCGCTGGTCACGGCGGTGCTCGCCTCGGGCGATATCGGCCGGCCGTTCATGGCCCCGCCGGCGATTCCTGCCGAACGCTTGAAACTACTGCGCGAAGGTTTTCAAAAGACGATGAGCGATCCGGCATTTCTGGCGGATGTCAAAACCCGAAAGCTCGAGGCCGACCCCGAAAACGGCGAGCAGCTTGAAGCCCTCGCCAAAGAAGTTATGTCGCGGCCGCCGGAAATCATCGCGCGGATGAAGAAGCTGCTCGGTCCATAATGTTTATGGACGGGTCGGCGCAAATCCGCGCGCGGGTTACGTCGTGTCTTCGCCGACGACTTTGAATTGTTAATCAGAAGACAAAAACTCGGCGTTTATGAACCCGGCCGGTTCCATTTACCCGCGCCAATTACGTCTCTCGCTCGCGAAGCGCGTAGCGACCCGTCTGTTCATATGGCCACCCAAGCTAATGTTTGTGCGATGGGTATGGGATAGGTAGAAAAGATTGCGGGCGCCGCCCGTCGGAGGCATGACGGAACGGCGCCGGCGACTCGGTGCAGCTTCCGGCCGAGGCAATCAGACCAGAAAAGGCCGAGTTTGCGCAATTCTTAGACCGAAAGCAGACCGGCGCTGATGGGGTTGCGCCCGTCCATGTCGTAAATATGTTTCGATCCGATTGAATTAGACTATGCGGAGCGGAAAAAAGTTCGCGAAGCCGGCGCGGCCAGTCCGAGGAATCTGTGCACTGCCGGGCGACTCGCGATCGGCCGTCTTGACGAGACGGCAAGACCTTAAGTACAGTGAGTCCTTGTAGGTTTTGTTTCAATCTCGATAATATCGATAAAACAGTCGTGTAAACAGGAAAGGAGGGCGGCCATGTTCGTATGTCTATCTCCCGGAGGTCAATCGCTCACCGAGGGCGAAGTTGCAAAGGATAAGCTGCTCGTTGGCACCGTCGACGGCATCTTCTCGTTTCATAAACGAAACGGCGTTTGGGAAGGTCAGGGGACGATGGTTCCGGGCAAACATTTCAGCTCGATTATCTTCGAGCCCACGACCAAGACGCTTTTCGGCGGCACATACAGCGGCGAGATATTCGCCAGCGCGGATCTCGGCAAGACCTGGGAGCGGCGCGATGGCGGCATCGGCGACAAAGAAATCTATTCCCTGGCTACCCAGGTAGTCAATGGCAAACCGCGCCTTTACGCCGGCACCCAGCCTGCGCATCTGTTCATTAGCGACGACTTAGGCAAGAGCTGGACGGAACTGCCGGGACTGCGCCAAGTGCCGGGCGTGGAAAAGTGGACTTTCCCCGGGCCACCGCACCAGGCGCACGCCAAGAGCATCACGTTCCATCCCAAAGATCCCAATATCATTCATGTGGCGGTGGAAGTCGGCGGTTTTCTCAAAAGCACCGACGGCGGCAAGACCTGGACGACGCTCGACAATATCAATCCGGACGCCCATCGGGTGCTGGTCCCAACCAACGCCCCGGACAGGCTTTACGGCACCGCGCCGACGACCAATTGCGGCCCGGAAACCGTCGCGGGTTTCTGCGTGAGCTCGGACGGCGGGACGAACTGGAAGAGCATAACGCCCAGGGATTTTCGCATCGGCTACGTCGACCCATTCTTCGTCCATCCGAAGAATCCGGAGCTGCTGTTCGTCGCCGGCGCCAAAACCGGCCCCGGTACGTGGCGCAAGCTTCACACCGCCGATGCGCGCATCGCCCGCAGCCGGGATGGCGGCAAGAACTGGGATATTTTGACCGGCGGCTTGCCGGATCACATCCGCGCTAACATTGAGGGCATGGCGATGGATGTCTGGAACGGCGGCTACGCGCTCTTCGCCGGCACCACGGACGGCGAAGTGTTTTACAGCGAGGACGAGGGCGAGCACTGGCAGACGATCATCAAAGGCATCGGTCCGGTCTCCAAGTCGCATCATCACATCAATCTCTCGTTGGACGAGCAAGCCGCGCGTTATTGATCGGCGACTGCGATTCGCCCGTTCGGGCGGGGGCGCGGGACGCCGCGCCCCCGCGGATATCGCGAAGGATTTCCGGTGGTTCGCCCTCGTAATGCTTCCACGGTTGTGCTGCTTCGACCGGGGGCCGACGGCGGTTTTGAAGTGCTGCTCACGCGCCGCCCGGCGGAGATGCGCTTTCTCGGCGGTTTCTACGTCTTTCCCGGCGGTACGGTTCACGTCGAAGACTTTTCGACCGCGGTTTTGGCCCGATGCTGCGGGCTGTCGGGCGAACGGGCGCGCAGGATTCTCGGCGGAAGCCATGACCAGGCCGAAGCCGTCGGCCACTGGGTCGCCGTCGTGCGCGAGTTATTCGAAGAGGTGGGTATTCTTCTATGCATCAGGGAAACCGGCGGGACTGTCGAGCTCGAGGACCCGGCGATCAAGGCGCGCTTCGAGCAGAAACGGCGCGCCATCGTCGAGAAGCGGCTCGGCTTCGGCTCTTTCCTCGAATCCGAAAATCTCCTCTGTGATCTTACCCGCGCGGTTTACTTCGATCATTGGGTGACGCCGGAAATGTATTCGATGCGCTTCGACACCCGTTTTTACGCCGCGGCATTGCCGCCGGGTCAGACGCCGTTGACGCATTCGGAGGAGGTGACGCATAGTCTTTGGATCAAGCCGCAGGAGGCCATCGGGCGGATGCACCGGCGCGATTTTCCAATTTTGCCGCCGACGACCACGGTCCTGCAAAATCTCTCCCGGCTCGCGTCCTGGGCGCAACTCCGCGCCGAATTCAAATTCCTCTAGCCCGGATTAGGCATCGTCAACGAAAATGGGGCAAATCCTCCGGAGCGAAGGCGTTGCATCGGCGCCCGGTGTTGCCGGCCATTTTGACTCTTGATCGTCGCGCTCGAAGTGCTAAAAGAAGTGCGGGCGGTAGCGAAAACAAATCCAGTATGGGAGGAGAATTCATGGCTACAGTCAAGTTCAAAGACGCGACGTTGACGCTTCTCGGTAATGAGGTAAAGGCCGGCCAGCCGGCGCCGGATTTCAAAGTCCAAAAGAGCGCCGACATGGGCGACTACACGCTGGCGAGCGGAGCGGGAAAAACCCGCATCATCGCCACCGTGCCGTCCCTCGACACCCCGGTTTGCGATCAGGAAGCCAAGCGATTCAACGAAGAAGCAGGCAAGCTCGCCAACGTGGAAGTGGTCTGCGTCAGCATGGACTTGCCCTTCGCGCAGAAGCGCTGGTGCGGCGCCGCGAACGCCGACAAGATCATCGCCGCCAGCGATCATCGGGAAGGTTCCTTCGGCAAAAACTACGGGGTTCTCATATCCGGCGGGCCCCTCGACCGCGTGCTGGCGCGCGCGGTGTTCGTCATCGGGCCGGACAATACCGTCAAGCATGTCGAGTACGTCGGCAGCATCGGCGAACATCCAAACTACGACGCCGCCCTGGCCGCCGCCAAGTGATCGCAGTCAAATTCGGCGCAGGCGTCGTCTGATTCTTGTGCGTGCAAGAAGCCCGGCCGGGGTTATCCGGCCGGGCTTCAATTTCCATCCGGCCGCTCCTCGCCGGCGCGGGGATCGACCGTGATCCGTTCGGCCGATTCGAGCGGGATACGCGAGCGATTAGGCAACGTCGATGGTTCGCCCGACACCGCTTCGCCCCGGGAAATAGCTTGTCGCCTTCATCAAAACTGCACGAAAGGGAACCAGCTCCATGATCAACCGCCGCTACGATTATTCGCCGATAATTCGCCGGCCGAGAATAGAATGGCCGAACCACGGTCGCATCGCTCTCTGGGTTGCGCCGAATATCGAATATTTCCATTTTGACATGCCGATCCGCGGTTCGGGCAGCAACCATATCCCGGACGTGCCCGGCTATACGCTCAGGGATTACGGTTCCCGCGTGGGAGTGTTTCGCATTATGGACGTGCTCGACAAGTACGACATTCGCGCCAGCGTGCTTTTAAACGCCGAGGTTTGCGAGCAGCATCCGCCGATCATCGAAGAGGGAAACAAGCGCAAGTGGGAGTGGCTCGGCCACGGCATGACCAACAGCATTGCGATGCCCGATTATCCGCGCGAAGAGGAGCGCTCGATCATCCGCAAAGTCAAAGAGATCATCACCGAGGCGACGGGCAGAGCGCCGAAGGGCTGGCTCGGTCCCGGCCTGGGCGAGACCGACGATACGCCGGATCACCTCGCCGCCGAAGGATTCGAGTACATCTGCGACTGGGGCAACGACGAGCAGCCGACGCCCATGCGGGTGAAGAGCGGCCGCATGGTCGTGGTGCCCTATGAACTCGGCGTCAACGACATCCGGGTTTTTATCCGCGAAGCCCATGCGCCGGAGCAATACTATCGCATGGTCTGCGACCATTTCGATACGCTCTACAAAGACAGCGACTCCGGCGGGCGGGTTCTTTGCCTGCCGCTTCATCCCTTTGTCATCGGCATGCCGTTTCGGATCAAGTATCTCGACAAGGCGCTCGAATATATTTGCTCTCACGACGGCGTCTGGCGCACCACGGGAGGAGAGATCGCCGAGTGGTACTACAAGCACTATTACAAAGATCCGGGAAAATTGGCGTGATGGAGTGTTGGAGTCGTGGGTCCGGAGCGAAACCCGGGATTTCAGCAACTCCGGTACGCCATGACTCCGGTCTGCGAGGAATTGACGCCACGAGCACTGCCGCGTCCAAGCAGTTCGCCTTCTTGCCGCGCCGCTCGCATCCGAACGACGCGAAGGGCTATTTCTCGCCGACCTCGACAGTCAAGGTGACCGTCGAACGGATCTCGACCGTTCCCGGTTCAATCGGGGTCGGCGCCGGCGCTGCTTCGGCGCGCGCCGCCATGACTTGGCGAAAAACCGGTTGGATTGTCCGTTCGCCTTCTGTGACCGTGGAAATTCTTATGATCTTGAGCCCGAGGGATGCGGCGACCGCTTCTGCTTTCACTTTCGCTTTGGCCGAAGCTTCGCGCAACGCTTCGAGCTGCGCGGCCTGCTCATCCTTCAACGTGAAAACGAGCCGGCTTACGTTATTGGCGCCGGCCTGCATGGCGGCGTCGATGAGCTGTCCCACTTGATCCAAGCGGGCGCTCTTGATGCGCAAAGTGTTGCTGGCGGTATAGCCGGTGATTTCTGGTTTTCCGCCTTGCGGGTAACGATAATTGGGAGTCAACGCATAAGCGCTGGTTTTGACCTCGTCGTCTTTCCCCAGCAGTTTTTTGATTTCGGCTAGCACGCGGGTTAAACGCTCGGCGTTTTCCTTGGACGCATCGGGGGCGCTGCGCGCCTGGGTGACGACGCCGATGTCGATCTGGGCCTGGTTCGGCTCGGCCGATATCGTCGCTTCGCCGCTGACCGTGATCGACGGCCGCCTCGGCCGCTCGTCGCGCCGTTGGGCCTCGGCCGTTGAGGCTGCGAAAAGACTTAATATCAGCAAAACCGGCACAATTTTCATAAATCCATCCTTTCGCCGTTTTTCATGATATTTACGCTAACGCAATGTCCGCCGGCCCGCCAGTCTTGACGCCGCCGTGCGATTTGTTGAAGATTTAGACATGGTCCGTCCGGAAAGGTTCCTCGGGTTGGTTTTGTTGTTGATGCTCGGCTGCACGGCACAGCAGGGGAAACTATACTGGCGCGTCAAAGATATGGCCCTGGAAAAGCGCCCTGCGGTGGAACTGCTCGGACGCGACGAAAAAGTCGTTCTCAGGGTTCCGACCAGAACCATTCAGGAGATGACGCTGGCCCACTTCCGCATCGGCCGCGCCGCCAATATCCAGAGCGAACTTTATATCGTCGAAGGCGAGGAGCCCAATGCCTTTGCCGGTCCGGGATCCCGAGGCCAGAAAATCATCGCCATAAACTTGGGCATGATCAAGCTGATCGGCGACGATGCCGGTCTGTATGCCGCGCTGATCGCCCACGAAGCCGCTCACTGGGCGAAAGGACATATAGAGACGGGGCAAACACGAAGCCATACTCTCGACGCCGTCGGCACGCTGGTGGGTGTCGGCTTGAGTGCGGCGGGAATGCCTGCCGCCGGGTTGATCAGCGGCTTGGGCATCGATCTCATCGATTTGTCATTCACTCGGGAACAGGAGCGCGAGGCGGACGCCCAAGGTATCGAATATATGCTGGCGGCGAACTACGATCCCTGGGCCGCGGTCGCGCTGCAAGAAAAGTTTTTGAAGATGAACCGAGGGGCGCGCTTGTCTTTTCTGTCGAGCCACCCGAGCGGCGCGGAGCGCATCCAAAATCTCAAAGCGATCATCGAACGCAGAACCGGAAACCGGGAACCACCACGATACTCTCGAGATTAGGCCGTTATGGAGCTGGATCGACGGAATTTCCGGTGATCGCGGCGCAACTTGAATTGCGGGCGCCGGGCGTTAACTGCTAAAGCGTATATGTGGATACGGCACCCGGCGTCGCTCAACACGGCATCAAACCGCGCATCTTCTATGGCTGGTATATCGTCGGCGTCGGCTTTTTAGCCAACGTCGCGTCTTCTTTTGCACTCGCCAGTACGCTCGGAATCTTCCTCAAACCGCTGACCGCCGAGTTGGGCATTTCCCGCGGCGTGTTTTCGTTGCTCCGTTCCGGCGAAGGTATCATTAGCGCCGCTCTTGCGCCTGTGGCCGGCACGCTCGTCGATCGCTACGGCGGGCGGTGGTTGATGGCCGCGGGCGCGGCCATCGTCGGCGTCGGCTATCTGTTGCTCAGCCGGGTCGAAAGTTTTGCCGAGTTTGCCGCCATCCGCCTGACGCTGGTCACCGTCGGCGATGTTTTGATGGGCTACATGGTGGTGAACGTGGTCGTCGCCCAGTGGTTCGTGCGGAAGCGCGGGCGCGCGTTTGCGTTTACCAGCATGGGCGTGGGTTTCGCCAAGGTGTGCATGCCGGTCCTGGTGGCCTGGCTGCTGGTCAGCATCGGCTGGCGCCAGACCTGGATCGTCTTCGCCGGCCTGACGATGGCGCTGTTGGTTTTGCCCGCGCTGTTGGTCATCCGGCGAACGCCGGAGGATATGGGGCTCCGGCCCGACGGTGCGAGCCAGCGGATCGGCGAAGCGGACGGAGATTCCGCGAAAGATAGAACGCGGAGCCGCGTTTCGGCCGATGACTCCGAAACTCTCTGGACGCGCGCCGAAGCGATGCGGACGAGCGCCTTTTGGCTGCTCGTCGTGACCTTTGGTATTTCCAGCGTCGGCGTGACCGGACTCAATCTCCATGTCTATCCCTACGTCACCGATCTCGGCCATTCACCCGTCGTCGCCGCCATGGTGATGAGCGTGATCGCTTCCATGCAGCTCGCCTCCCCGCTGGCCTGGGGACTGCTTGCCGAGCGGATCGACCCGCGCTATGCCGCCATGCTGCGATTTGTGGTTCAAGGGGCCGGCCTTGGCCTGGCGATCCTGACCGGAAATTTGTTTTGCCTCTACGCCGGGTTTTTTCTCTACGGCATCGGCCTCGGCGGCAACATGGTGCTGCCCGATATGCTCTGGGCCAACTATTTCGGGCGCCGTTCCCTCGGCAAGGTGCGCGGCATGGGGCTGTTGATCTCGCAAGCGCTCGCCGCCACGGGGCCGCCGTTTTTCGGCTTTCTGTTCGATGCCACCGGCGGCTACGGCCTGTCGTTCGCTATTTTCGGCGCTGTCCTGATGATTTCCGCGGGGTTGAGCCTGATGCT
>CAZILB010000066.1:0-5239 GCA_964539925.1 uncultured Syntrophobacter sp.
ATCTGAAATTTGAAATTTGCCAGGCGCGAAGCGCCGCTGCACTTCGCGCTATGACGCCGAGCCGACCTCGCCGATGCGCGCAAGCGCTATACGCACGGTGGCCACCACGATGGTGGCAAAGAGAATCAATATCACGCCCAGGGCCGCAACTTGCGGCACCCAGCCGCTGCCCCAGAACTGCCAGACCACGGTGGAAATCACCACGTTGCTGCGGGTCATGAGCGTCAGCGACATGGTCACTTCGCGATAAGAGAGCATGCCGATCCAGATCCAGCTATTGAGCACGCCGGCGGCGATCAGCGGCAAGACGATTTTGCCCAGAACCCGGGGCGCCGAGGCGCCGGAAACCTTGCCGGCTTCTTCCAGCTCGCGGTGCACCTGGATCATAACGCTGTTGGTGGTGCGGGTGCCGTAGGCGATCCAGTTGATCGAATGGGCGAGCACGATGATCGCCACCGTGCCGTAAAGCGGAAAATAATCGCGATAGGCGAGCCCCAGGTAGGCCAGTCCCACCGCCATCAAAATCCCCGGCACCGCATGGGGAATGAATACCAGCGTGTCCAAATACCCTCGGAAGGACACCTGCGTACGGATGACCACCCACGAGACCAGCACGCTCAGAAACATGGTGATGCTCGGCACGGCAAGCATGAGAATAAACGTGTTGATGAACGGCCGGGGGCCGACATGATTGGGCAGATCGAGGTAATGTTTGAATGTCAGCGATGAAAAGGCGTCCGCCGACGGCAACTGCAGATAAGGCAACAGCGAGGCCCACAAAAGAACCGCAAACGGTATGAAAACCTCAATGGAGAGATAGAAGAAAACGAAAGCCAGCGCGGGCCACTTCCACTTGCCGAGCGCGATCTCCCGCGGGCGGTATCCTCGGCCGGTGATGACCGTGTATTTCTTTCCTTGCTTGACCAGCCTGACGTACAAAAAGGCAAGGAAAAGGCCGAGCAGCAACATGATCGCGCCGTAGGCGCCCGCCATGCCGTAGTCCGGCAACCCGGTCGAAGGCGTCGTCGAGGTGAAGATCAGCGAGCTCAAGACCAGGATGCGTGCCGGCAGGCCGATGATGGCCGGCACTTCGAAGACCGCGATGGCGGTCATGAAAAGATAAACCATGACGCCGGCAATCGCCGGCCAGGTGATCGGAATATTGATCTTCAAAAAGGTTCTGAGCTTGCCGACCCCCGAGGTATAGGCCGCCTCCTCAAGCGACGGATCCATGGCTCGGTAGGCCGCGGCGAGCATAAAAAAGGCGCCCGGCACAAAGGACACGCCTTGCACGAAAGCCATGCCCGTCAAGCTGTATAGATTAAACGGCGGGCTGCTCAGGGCGAACAACTCCTGCAGCCATTTGTTGAGCAAACCGATGCGCGGGCTCAGCAGCAAAATCCAGGCGATGGTGCGGAGAAAGACCGGAATGAGAATGCCGATGGTCAGCAAAACGTAGATGGTCTTCTTGAACGGGACATCCGTCCGCATGAGAATCCACACCAGGGGAACGGCGATCAAGAGCGTGATCGACACACTCGACACCGCGAAAAACAAGGTGTTGTACAAAATCTCATAGGTTTGCGGCGTAAGGTAGACCGCGGCAAAGTTTTCCAAGGTGAAAGGCACGTCTTCGCCGGGGAAGCCGGTGCGAAGGCTCATGAGGACCACCATCGCAACCGGCATCCCGATCAGTATCGCTAGAAACCCGGTCAACCCCGTGGCGAACATCGTCACCCGCTGGGGCAAATAACGGCTCAGCCCCTCCCATGCGCCCACGGCGGCTTCACTGCGGGATTCTACTTTCATGTCAGTCTCCCTACGCGGTCAGAGGCAATGCGGTATTCTCAATTAAAACCGAGAATCTTCCCCATTTGCCGCGATATTTTGTCGACCTTGGCCGCCTGGTCCTGGTTCATGTAAACCACTTGCTTGCCTTGCGCGAATTTGTAGGCGTCCGTGCCGGGAATATACGCGGAGGTATGTCCGGTGTATTTTTTCCAGAGATCCTGGACTTCCGCCGAAGCCATGAAAATCACGAACAGATGGCCGACATTGGGATGGGGCGCGTTTTTAAGCACGCCGACGTGATATTCAGGCGAGACGACCGGCGAAACTTCCTCGGCGAACGCCAGCGGGGCGCCGGCTTGTTGCGATTGGTGCAGCTGGCTGTCTTGCAGCGTCGCCGATACCAGCACTTCGCCCAGGATCAATCTTTGCGCCATTTCGCCCGCGCGAGTCAGCAACGGCTTTTGCGCCGACAGTTTTTTAACGAAATCGAGCGCCTTTTCATCGCCCCAGGGGCCGGCGGCGAGACGTCCGAAGTGGTGTGTCGAGTTGATGACGCCGATCTTTCCCTTCCATTTGGGGTCGAGCAAATCTTCCCACCTTCTAGGCACATCCTTGGCGGCGACCAGCTTGCTGTTATAAGTCGGCAGCGCGAACTGGTTGGCCACCGAAAGGGCGCCGCTGTCATACTTGATGATGTTCTTGCTCACGCCGGCCGCCGCGTAGTCGAAGGGCTGGTGCAGCTTTCTGAGAAAAAGAGAGCCGTGATGGGCGTCGGTGACGACCATGATGTCCCATTCCGGCGGCTGGCCCGTCGCCGCCATGCCGACGATCTTGGCGGTATCCCGCGTCATGTTGCCGGATGGGCTATAGTTCAAGCGGATGTTCAAACCGTACTTCTTATTGAAAGCCGCAGCCAGCGCCTGCGCGCCTTCGGGACCCAGCGTGGACGGACCGTAGAACTCGATGACGCCCTCCTTTTTGGCGCCGGCGACGAGCTGATCGATGGGCGACGCGGCGCCGAAGCTGGTCCCGGCCAGGATCACCGCGAAGCCGAGACCCAGAAATGCACTTCTCGCTAAAAAACTTTTCACCGTATTCCTCCTTTGCCGTTCTCGTGAACAGCGGTTAACTGGAAGCTTCTGCAAACCAACTCTGATCATAATACTTCGCCAAGTCCATGCCCATGGGCGGCGTAAGCCCAAAGCGCACGCGCAGATCGAGCACGGTCTGAAGCCCGTCCATGTTCAACTGCCCGCTCTTGGGCAGCAGGCGCAATCGATGGGCCGCGGCCTGCTCGTCGATCTGCTCCGCTTGAGCCAGGAGCTTGATCGCCTCCTGGCGATGACTATCGTCGCCGGCCCAGCGCAGCGCCTCGTTCCACGCGGTCAAATATCGCACCAAAAGATCACGGTTTTCTGCCGCCCAGGGGCGGTTGACGGCGTAGACGCCGCCGGGATAATCGGGCAGCACTTCGCGGTGATCGGCGAAACGCTTCATCCCCGCGGCCTCGGCCTTGCGGTCCCAGGGCGGATTCAGAACCCCGGCGAAGGTTTCCCCTTGGATCATCGAATCCAACCGGTAGCCTGTGGTCCCCTTGGGGATCAGCGTATAGTCGCCGCGATCCATTTCCAGCCCGTGGGCCAAGAGCACGCGGCGCAAAACCAGGGCATAAGCAGTATCGACGGCATCCACGGCCATGGCCTTGCCGCGCAAATCGTCCCACGCGTCGATCTCCGGGCGAACGTAAACCGGCAGCGTGTTGGCCGATGCCACGTGGGAGATGGCGACGATTTCCGCCCCTTCGCGGCCCGACCAACCAAGCACGTTGTCGAAAGCCGTGGATACGATCTGCCACGAGCCTTTGCCGAGCCCGCGCATTTGATCGGTCGAGTTCGGCGTCACCATGACTTCGACATCGAGGTTCTTGGCAGCGAAAAAGTTTTTCGCCCGGCCCGCGGCCAAAGCCGCATCGACATTGAAGACATTGATCAAAAGATGATCCGGCATCAGACAACTTTCTCCGTTTTAGCCGCAAACACCGCCGGCGCCATCCGATCATTTTCTTCTCCCCCGTTGAGGGGGGAGAATTCGAGTGGGGGCGATGCGCCTCGCCGCCCGACTACTGAATCTTTGGTCCGGTGTACTCCAAAATATACAGACCACCCTTGATTCGATCCGTCACGTAGATCAAACCGTCCGTGTCGACGTACAAATCATTGAACATGGGCGCTTTCTGCCCTTCCGGCGCGGGAGGAATGAAATAACCGACTTCCTCGGGGCGATACTGGTTGCGGATATCGAACACGCGCAGCCCGGCGTTGTAGTAGGTGATAAAAATGATGTTTTCGCTCTGGAATGAACCGGGGCGATTTTCATGCACGTTGTGCGGGCCGAATCGCAGCCCTCGCTTGCAGAAGTCGCCCTGCGGAACCGGGCAGGTACTGACGATCACCGGATTGCGCTCTTCGCGAATGTCGATAATCCACACCCGCTTTTCGCCTTCGGCGCAGTCGTACTTGACCGATTCATCGACGGCGACCACGAGTTTTCTCCCGGGCAGCGGCAGCGTCGTGTGCGCGTAGCCCCCGAACGGCGGGCTCCAGTCGATGTGGCTGATGGTTTTCGGCTTGCCGATGTCCGATATATCGACGATGGCCATGCCCGCATCCACCAGCGCGACATAGGAACGATCGCCGTGGGGGATCGCGCCGTGCACGTGAAAATGTTCGCCGGCAAACGGCGTCCAGTCCGCGGGCGTCTCCTCGCCATCCTTCGTGCCCGGTATCCACCAGCGGCCGGCTTCTTTGGGATTCGACGGATCGGAGAGATCGGCGATCATATAGGCCCGCTCTTTGATCCCGGGGAGCATGGCCCCCACATGGGCGTACTTGCCGTCGCTATACCACATGCGATGGACGCCCTTGCCCTGAAGTCTCAAATTGCCGATCTCGCGCGGCTCGGCGGGCTTCTCGATGCTATAAACCTTAATGCCCGCTTCATTGGGGGTGCCGGCGGGCAAATTGCGGTCGAAATAGGGCCGCTCCTGATTCTGAATCAAGATATCGCCCACGATCTGGACTTTGTGCGAGTGGGTGTTGGGCGCGTGCGCTATCTGCGTCACCACCCGCGGATCGCTCGGGTCGGCCACGTCGATGATGCTCAGTGCCATCGGCGAAGTGCCGAGATGAGCGAGATAGACGTAGCGCCCTTGCTTCAACAACTGCATGCCGTCGCCATGGCCGTTCAAGTCATGATGCCCCACGATCCTCATGTGGTAACTTTCGCTCTTCGCCTGGATGTCCGCGACGGTCATAACGATCCTCGATTCGGTGCTGAATTAGGCAATGGCCCGCAGTGGGCAAGATGTTTGGTTCTGTTATACTTCTCAGCTCCCAAAGTCAACAATTCCCGCCGTATTGGCCCTCGCCACTTTATTAAGCCTGGTTTC
>CAZILB010000066.1:5339-19765 GCA_964539925.1 uncultured Syntrophobacter sp.
CAAAGTCAACAATTCCCGCCGTATTGGCCCTCGCCACTTTATTAAGCCTGGTTTCTACGCGCTCGTATATCAAGAAGGATCCGGAGACCGTGCGCCGTTTTCTGATGGCGTACAGCGACGGCGTTGAGCGGCTTAATATCGACAAAGAACTCCACAATTGCCGCGACGAGCCATTTACAGCCCTGAATGGGCCGTGCTAAAAATCTTGTCATCGAATCAACGGAGGCTCGTCATGGCAGAAATCGTCACGATCATCGGCATCACGCATAATCCGTTTATGCCCAGGCTTTTCCAGCAGCCCCAACAGCCGCCGGGCGCCGCCAAAGTCAAGGAACGAATCGCCATGATGCGGCAAAAGCTTGCCGAGGCGAAACCCGACGTGCTGATTTGCATCGGCAACGATCACCTGCATCAATTTTTCATGGACAACATGCCGGCGTTCATGATCGGCAAGATGGATCAGTATGACGGCACGTTTTACGACGAGGAGCGCGAGTTCGGTCTGCCCAAATGCAAACTGCCGGGCGACACGGAGGTCTCCGACGCGATCATGGAAGGCGCTTTCGACCGCGGCGTCGACTTCGCCTTTTCCAACGAGCTGACCATCGATCACTCGATCATCGTGCCCATGCTGTTTGTCCGCCCGGAAATGGACATCCCGGTGGTACCGATTTTGACCAACTGCATCGCCCCGCCGATGCCCCGGGCCAAACGCTATTTCGAAGTGGGCAAAGCGCTTCGCGCCGCCATCGACAGCCTGCCGACGAACCAACGCATCGGCGTGCTGGTCAGCGGCCACCTGTCCCTGGAAGTCGGCGGACCGAAACAATTCGAGCGTCGCCTGACGGATCCGAAGTTCGACGCGGACGCCGTCGGCTGGATCGTCAACGGCGATATCGAGGGTGCCGCCGCGGGCTGCACGCCCGAGAAGATGGTCCAGTCGGGAAACATGACGAGCGGCTATTTGAATTTCCTGATGATGATGGGCGTGGCGAACGCGTCAAAGCCGTCCTACGCCGAAGGCCTGGACGCGGGCTTCCCGGCGATCCCGTTTTTCAGCTGGGACAAACAAGTTTAGCCAAGCCCGGTCAAGATGGGTCAGGAAGGGGTCGATGGACATTAAAATTCTCTCAACCGTTTTCACCGCGGTCTTTATCGCCGAGCTCGGCGACAAGACCCAGCTCGCCACCATGCTGTTCGCCTCCGATAAGGACATCAGCAAGCTGACGGTTTTTATCGGCGCCTCGCTGGCTTTGATCGCGACCTCGGCGATCGGCGTGCTGGCCGGCTCGGCCGTCTCGCAGTACGTCAGCCCGAAAACGCTGCAATACCTGGCGGGGGCCGGTTTCATCGCCATCGGCATCTGGACCCTTGTGAAGTCCTAGAAAGGAATCGTTATGAGCAAATATCTGATGAACAAGTTCATTCACCTGGTGAACATGAACCCGTCGGCGGAAGACGAATACACGGCGAATCCGCGCGCCTTTGTGGAAAAATGGGAGAAGACGCAGAAGCTGAAACTCGAACCGGAGGAGCGCGAAGCGCTGGCGACCAAGGATTACGGCAAGCTCTATGCGCTCGGCGCCCATCCGTTCACGCTCTGGAGCTTTACCGAAGCCGTCTGGATTCACGAGAAACCGCGCGAGGAACTGGTCGCCGACTACAAGGCCAAAGCCGCCCAGGCGGGATATCCCAATTTCAGGACGTGAAAGCCTTCCGCATTCGCCAACGCCGACGCCGCCGCGCTATTCGCGAGGCGACAAACACCCGCGCGCCAAGGTAGTACAGGGTCCCCTTGTGCTGCAAAGCTAGACCTGACCCCCGCACCTCAATGATCTCAACGGGCCGGATGTCATGCTGAGCAACGCGAAGCATCTCGCAATTTCAACTGCTTACAAAAAGCAGATCTTCGGCGGAGTTTATCCTGAGCTTGACGAAGGACCTCAGAATGACATTCTCACACACTCTCGTCACCGGGGAGCGAAGACGTCCACCGACCCATTGCGTAGTTTAAGTCTTCTTTGCTCTCGGCTTCCGAGCGCTTCAACGTCACGGACATCGTGCTCAGATCCGCCGTCAAGCGAGAACTGGATTGCCTTCAGGCTTTCTCAGCTAGCGATGCCGCCGCGATTACCCGCGCGATTTTCACCGATGTAATTTCTTGCATCGACGCTCTTGTTGCTGTATCGTCCGCCCGACCGCAGGTTTTTCGATGATGGCTAACAAAGTTATTTTTGCCCTGTTGGTGGCAGTTTTTGGCGCTTCGGGTTGTGCGACCGTTGAACGTGGGAATGATTTGGCCGTCTCCGCCGCGGTCGCTCCGGAGCGATCCCCTGCGTCTCCCATCGTCGATCCGCCAATGCCCGCAGAGCATGCCGAAAGCGAACCGAGAGCGGCTTTCACTGACGCCGAGCCGAGGCTTCCAGATGCATCCGCCAAACCCCGGCCCGAAGCCGAGCCACGGCGCGCCGATATCGAGGATAACGGCGCCGGCTTGGCGAGCGATCCGGAGCCGGTATCGGATCCGGCGGCCTCGCTGCGCGCCGACAACCGCTTGCTCGAACTCCTGGACAAGGACATGGACAGAGCCGTGGCAGAATCGGCAGAGCACCGCCGCCTGCAATTTTCCAAACACGTGGTGGGTAACCCGATGGTGCGCCATTTCGTCGACTACTACTCCGGTAGCGCCAGGCGCTATTTCCGCGGACTGCTCGAGCGCTCGGGAATATACCTGCCGATGATCTCGAAGGTGCTGAATCAGGAGGGTCTGCCCGAGGAGCTCGGCTACCTCGCTCTGATCGAGAGCGAGTTCAACGTCGACGTCAAATCGCCGTCCGGCGCCGTCGGTCTCTGGCAGTTTGTTGCCGGCACGGCGCGCAGCTACGGGCTGCGCATCGACGAGTGGGTGGACGAACGGCGCGATCCGGTGAAGTCGACGCGCGCGGCCGCCGCGTATCTGAAGGATCTTCACGACCGCTACGGACGCTGGTATCTGGCCACCGCCGCCTACAACGCCGGACCGGGCAGAATCAATCGGGCGATGAAATCGAGTGGCGCCAATGACTTCTGGAGCCTGAGCCAAAAAGCGAGCCTGAGCGAAGAAACGCGCAACTTCGTGCCGAAATTCGTCGCCATCGTGCTGATTGCCAGCGATCCTCAGAGTTATGGCTTCGATCAGATCGAGTACGCGCCGCCGCTGGACTACGAGGAGGTGGAACTGCCCTGGCCGATGCCGCTGGCCCTGCTGGCGAACTGGGCGGATTCGGATATCGCAACGCTGCGCGAGTTAAACCCGGCGATTTTGCGCCATACCACGCCGCCCGGCGAACGCGGTTTTCGCATCAATCTGCCTGTCGGCCACGCCGACGTCTACCTCGCCAGAGCACATGAAAAATTTGGCGGCAACAACGCGCAGCCGGTTCGGATTTTGACCCACGAAGTACGCAAGGGCGACACGCTGTACGCCATTGCCAAGCGTTACGGCCAGCAGGTGCGTGCGCTAATGGAATTCAACGGCCTGAGCCACGCGCGCCTGCGCATCGGCCAGACAATCAGCATCCTGCTAAATGAAATGTCCGCGTTGAGATAGAACCAACGCGCTAGCCCGGATCATTCACGTTTCGAGGAAAAACGACAACCCGGTGTCGATGGCGGGGCAAGTCCGGAGAAGTGAAGGTGTCACGGCCCATCGTTTCATCGTCTTGGCCCATGTGGCGCGTTGGGCGATCTGCGCACCGCCGTACGCACGAAAAACACCTGTTGCCGGCAAATTCATGGCGCCCATGCATCGCCTTCGCTCCGCAGGATTTGCCCCTCCAATGTCGTGCTACGATGCTTGATTCGGGCTAGGGGCGCTTGTCCATCGGCAGATAGTCGCGGGTCTCGGCTCCCAGATAGACCTGTTTGGGCCGGGCCAGTTTTTGATCGGAATCCGTCAACATCTCGTCCCACTGCGCGATCCATCCCGAGGTTCGCGGTATCGCAAACAACACCGGGAACATGTCCATCGGCAGCCCCATCGACTGGTAGATGAGCCCGGAATAAAAATCGACGTTGGGATAGAGCTTGCGCCGGATGAAGTACTCGTCCTCCAACGCGATCCGTTCGAGTTCCAGAGCGATGTCCAGCAGCGGATTGCGGCCTTTCACCTCGAAAACCTGGTCGGCGATCTCTTTGATAATCTTGGCGCGCGGATCGTAGTTTTTGTAGACGCGGTGGCCGAAACCCATCAGCCGCCCCTCGCCGCCTTTCACCTTCTTGATGAACTCGGGAACTTTGGCCTTGTCGCCGATCTCCATCAGCATGCGCAGCACCGCCTCGTTGGCGCCGCCATGGAGCGGACCGTAGAGGGCCGCCGCGGCGGCGGCCACCGCGGAGTAGGGATCGACCTGCGAGCTGCCGACGCTGCGCATGGCGTTGGCGCTGCAGTTCTGCTCGTGATCCGCGTGCAGAATAAAAAGGATGTCGAAAGCGCGCTCCAGCACCGGGTTGGGCTCATACTTGAGTTCCGTCATCTTGAACAGCATGTTCAGAAAGTTCCCGGTATAGCTCAGATCATTGTCGGGGTAGGAATAGGGGAGCCCCAGGCTGTGGCGGTAGGCAAACGCCGCCAACGTCGGCATCTTGCTGATCAGACGGTAAGTTTGCGCGCGCCGCGACTTCACGTCGAAGATCTTTTTCGCCTCGGGATAAAAAGTCGACAAGGCGCCGACGGTGCTCACCAAAATCCCCATGGGGTGAGCATCGTGATGAAAGGCGTCGATCAATTTCTTGATATTCTCGTGGATGATCGAATGAAACGTGACGTTGCGGGTCCAGTCCTCGAGCTCGACCTTGTTCGGCAGCTCGCCGTAAAGAATCAGGTAGGCCGTCTCCAGATAGGTGCTTTTCTCGGCAAGCTGCTCGATGGGATAGCCGCGATAGCGCAGGATGCCTTTGTCGCCGTCGATATACGTAATCCGGCTCTGGCACGACGCGGTATTCATGAAACCGGGGTCGTAGCTGACGATGCCGTCGTCTTCCGCGACTTTGATTTGGAACAGGTCCGTCGCTTTGATGGCGCCGTTCTTGATCGGAATCTCGTATTTTTTGCCCGTCCGGTTGTCTATAATCGTTAAAGTCTCTGAAGCCATGGTCGCTACCTTTCAGTTCCGCCTGGGGCGCCTTTGTCGTCCCTTTTTAGACTATCGCCGTGCGCCGGTCAACCGCGCCTCAGCCGAGGTTCTGCGCCGATATCCACAGGATCTTGCACCGGCCTTGGTCCCATTCGCAGCCCAGCATCGTCGCGGTCGGGAACTCCGCCACGGCGCGGTCCGGATCGCCGGCAAACAGTAATCCCGCGAGACGATTCATATGCGGCAGGTGGCCGACGAGCATGATCGGCTCCTGTGCCGATCCAATCTCGGCTTTGGCAATCGCGGGATCATCTTCCGGCAACAACCCGCCATGCTCCTTGACGCCGGCCGGCGGGCTTAGTTGGGCCGCGAGGATCGCGGCGGTCTCAGCGGCGCGCAGGATCCCTGAATGATAGATGACCGCGATGCGCACACCGCGCTCTAAAGCCCACCGCGCGAGCCGTTCGACGTCTGCGCGCCCAGCTGCCGACAACGGACGCTGGGGATTTTCAACGGCCGAAACCGCCTCGCCATGACGCACCAGGTAAAATTGCATGTGTCACTCAACCCTTCTGCGTAGTTCGCCGGAACTGCGCATTGATATTTTGGCAACAGGAGGACGACGAAAAACGGGCATCGAGGATGGCCAGGCTGCCCGCGTTGAACGAGAGCGCCGAAAATGGAGTTGAAAAAAGCCCTCGTTCATATAGTATTTCGGCCAGCGATCGACAATCCGGTCAGCAGCGAAAATGCGCCCCAGGTGATCGAGTTTCGCGACGTTAATAAGTGGTTCGGCCCGCTTCACGTCCTCAAGGACATTCGTCTTACTGTTGAAGCGGGCAATGTGGTCGTGGTTTGCGGACCCAGCGGCAGCGGCAAGAGCACGCTGATCCGCTGCATCAACCGTCTCGAAACCATCCACTCCGGCGACATCATCGTCGACGGCTTGTCGCTTTCGGATGTCCGCCTGGACACCGTAAAATTACGCACCAAAGTGGGCATGGTCTTTCAATCTTTTAATCTCTATCCGCATATGACCGTGCTGAGCAACATCACCCTGGCGCCGATTAAAGTGAAGGGTCTGGCGGCCGGCGCGGCGCAGAAGATCGCCTTCGAACTCCTGGAGCGCGTCGGCATCCCCGACAAGGCCGACGCCTACCCCGCCAGTTTATCCGGCGGTCAGCAGCAGCGCGTCGCCATCGCCCGCGCCCTGGCGATGAAGCCGAGCATCATGCTCTTCGACGAACCCACGTCGGCCCTGGATCCCGAGATGATCAACGAAGTGCTGGAGGTCATGACCGATCTGGCGCGCGACGGCATGACCATGATCGTGGTGACCCACGAGATGGGCTTCGCCCGCCGGGTGGCCCACCAGGTGGTCTTCATGGATCAAGGAGAGGTGATTGAAACCGCGGAACCGGAGAAATTTTTTGCCGCGCCCGAGTCGCCGAGAGCCCAACAGTTCTTGAGCAAGATTCTTTCTCATTGAGGGAACTCCATAATCAGGTGCTTCTTTTGGCAAGCCCATCGTTCCGCGCTTTTGCCATTTATTGCGACGGATCGTGGAGCGCATTTGGTTGACGGCCCCGACACCGCCGCGCTACAATCGATGTCAGACTCTCCTGCCGCACGCTCCGGCCGATAAGCGCCATGCTGTTCTTAAAGAACACGCCGATCCACCAGGTCCTCTCGATGTCCGAGATGATCGAAGCGGTCGAAGATTGCCTCAAAGAAATCGCCCATGGGCGCGGGTTCGACTTGCCGCGAAGGCGAATCCATCATCCCAACCGCATGATCTTCGGTCTGCTGCCCGGCTCCGTGCACGGAGTTATGGGCGCCTACCTTCAGACCGATCTCGATCGGCGCATTCATCACGAGTCGGTGATTTTGTACAGCGCCGAAAGCGGAGAACCGCTGATATTGTTTCAAGACTGCTCTATCAATGAATATCGCACCGGCGCCGCGGGCGGCATCGGCGCCAAATATCTGGCCAGAGCCGACGCCGGCCGCGTCGCGGTGATCGGCAGCGCGGTCCACGCAGAAACCCAGCTCCTGGCCGTCGCCAGCGTTAGAAATTTGACAGCGGTCACGGTCTTTAGCCCGACTCCGGCGCACCGCGCAGCGTTCGCCGAGAAAATGAGCCGTGAACTGGAGATAAGCGTCAGGCCTGCGGACAGTGCTCAAGCGGCCTTGGCAGCCGCCGATATTGTCATTACCGCAACCAGCGCCAAAACTCCGGTATTCGACGGCAACGGGCTGATGGCGGGAACCCATATTACTTCGATCGCCAACGGTGACAAGACGCGCATACGACAGGAAATCGATGAAGCGACCCTGCGGCGCGCCGACCCGATCTATATCACCTCCAAGGAGACCGTTTGCGTCAACGAAAGCGACGTCTTCCGCGCCGTGCGCGACAAAGCGATATCCTGGGATCGGGTGCATGAAATCTCCAGCCTTCTGCTCGGCCGAACGCCGGGAAGGACGGATGACAAACAGATCACGCTGTTCAAGCTTCAGGGCACGGGCATCATGGACGTCGCCATCGGCCGTCGGGCGTACGAGAAACTGAAAAACAGCGCCCTCGCGCAAAAAATTTAATCGGCGTCGTCAAGCACCGCCGCGCGGCCGCTTTTTCCGATTCCGAATTTCCAACGGCCGTCGGTGAGATTGTTTCAAATCTTAACGAGCCGCGACCCTCAACCCATCGTCGAGACTTTGACGGGGCGGATCTTGTAAACCACCCGCACTTCGCCGGGACCGCGAAACGGATAGCGATCTTTATCCAGGTATTTCTTGGCGAGACGGTCGATATGGGCATCGGCCCCATCTTCGGTAATCTCGGCGATTTCGCCCTGGATCGCCAGGTAGCGATAAGCATTGTCCGGATCCTGGATCGACAACGCGACTCGCTGATCGCGCCGCATATTCTTGTCTTTGATCCGCCCTTTCGCCGTATTGATCCAGACAAGCCCGCCGTCGAAGTCGCACCAAACGGGAGTCACCTGAGGGCTCCCGTCCTTCATCAGCGTGGCCAGTTGGGCGAAAGCCTTTTTTTCGAAAAGGTCCTTGAACGTTTCGGATATCATAGCCGCCATGACGCACCTCCAAGAACGATGTCAGGTAAAATTCAACAAAAATATTCGGTGAGTTGGGATAGATCGTCGATCAATAAATCCGGCCGCGCGGCCACGAGATCGTCCTTGTTTCCAAGGCCATAGGTGACGCCGCAGGTGATCACGCCGGCGCGTTTGCCCGCTTCAATATCGGTGTCGCCGTCGCCCACGAACAGCGCGCTCGAAGGGGTAATTGCAAAGCGCTGCAAAACCGAGTTCAGAAGCGCCGGATGAGGTTTTTTCTGCGCCGCGCTATCGCCGCCCAGGATCGCATCAAAATGACTTTCCACACCCAGACCGCGCACCACCTCCAGGGTTAGCCGTTCGATCTTATTGCTCACTACCGCACGCCGCCTGGCGCGAAAGTATTGCAACACCGAATGCACGCCCGGATAGAGCACGGTGCGGTCGAGCAGATGCTTTTCATAGCGCGCAAGAAAGACCCGCATGACCTCGCGGAAATATTCGCCGCTGGCCGCCGGCAACGCATGCGTGAGCAAATGCTCGACGCCGCGGCCCACGTGACTGTAGACTAACCGCTCCGGCAGCGGCGCCAAGTCGAAATGGGCGCGGGTGAAATTGACCGCGTCGGCGAGGTCATGACCCGTATCCGCGAGCGTGCCATCGAGGTCGAACATCACCAGATCGAGGGCTTTTTTCATCGCCGTCAATTGAAGTTGAATTCACCGGCGAAGTCAACGCGCCAGCGAGCCGTCGTTGCTCTTTGCACGGCAATTGTTGTACCCTTCGTTTTGCAGAAATTCTCGACCGGGTTCATCAGGAGGCCACAATGAAGCTGAAACCGCCCGCCTTTCTCGTCGCGATGGCCATCGCCGCTCTCTGCGTTTTCCCGAATCCCACGCTCGCGGCAGACAAGATCAATACTTCGTATATTTCCACGACCCCCGGATCGTCCTCCGTGCTCTGGGTCGCCAATGAAGCCAAGATTTTTCACAAACACGGCATCGAAGCCACGGTCATTTTCATTTCCGGCAGCGTGCGCGGCATTCAATCGATTCTTGCCGGCGAGATCGCCATCGGCGAGGGCGGCGGCCCCGGATTGGCGAGCGCCCGGCTCGCGGGGGGCGATGTCGTTGCGATCGCAGGCAACGTCAACGTCTTGCCGTACTACCTGGTGTCGCACCCGAGTATCAAACGGCCCGAGGATTTGCGCGGCAAGATCGGCGGAACCCACATCGCCGGCACCACCGCCGAGTTCGCCCTCAAAGTCGCTTTGAAAAGGCTGGGCATGGATCCGTTGAAAGAAGTCAACTTGCGGGTTATCGGCGGCGCCATCGAGCGCATGGTGGCGCTGCAAAAGGGCATCGTAAATTTCACCGTCGTCACTGAAGCGGGGAAAGCGATGGCGGAAAGGCTCGGCTATCCCACGGTCGTCGATATGGTGGCGCTGAAAATTCCCTTCCCCCAGAACGGCATTTTTACCTCGACGAAACTGATCCGCCAGAACCCGGACTTTGTCCGCCGCTACCTGCGCGCCTATACCGAAGCGATTCACTACTACAAGACGCACAAAGAACAGACGATCAATGTGATGCGCAAATACTCCAGACTGGACGACCGCAAGATCCTCGAAGAAGCCTGGGACTGGCACGCCAAATTCATGCCCGCGGCCCCCTATCCGCCGGCAGAGGGTTACCAGCTCGTGCTGCAAGACATGGCGGAGAGAAATCCCAAGGCGGGTCAAGCCAACGTCAACGACTTCTTCGATGCCCGCTTTATCAAGGAGATCGAGGATTCGGGGTTCATTAAAAGCCTCGCGCGCAAGTAAGCTCACGGCGAGTTCAACCGCTTCCTACAGTCGCTATTCAAGGTTCCGGAATCCGACCTTGAACTTTGAACCCTTGAACCTTGAACCGGCTTTAAAGCCTCGCCCGCGAAGCTTTGAGCGCCTGATGCATCGGCCCGACATCGATCACCAGGGCCGATAGCTGCAGTTTTTCATCGCGGAGATTTTCCGGCATCTCCGCCATCACTTCCTCTTCCAGAACGTGGTAGACGGGAATCTTGAGCGCCACGCCGGCGAGAGGACCGGCGTAGCTCGGATCCCCCTCGGTGACCGTCTCGGCAAAGACTTCGACCCCGTTGGCCTCGCCGTTTCCCAACACTACCGTTAAGTTTTGCGGACCATACTGGTCCGCCAGGCGCTTGATGACCCCCTGGTTTTCGAAGTTCATCGCGCCCGCGGCGGTTCAAACGAAGCATTCAGTGGCTTGAAACACGACCTCATAGCCCGCGCCTTCGAGGCATTCCGCGATCACCGGACCAGGCACGCCGTCGCGCTCGCCGATGGCGATGATTTTTTTTCCTTTGAGCATCCGACCTCCGTTATGTGTCATTGCAATCGACCAGAAAGGAACAGCCGTCCGACAATTGCGTCATGCGGCCGAGAAACAAGCTGCCCTTGGCGATCAACAGGGCATTGCCTATCGCACCGCTCTGGAGCGCTTCCAGAGCGTGTCCCAAATAAACGATCCCCGAAGGGATGTGTCCCTGCGTCGGCGCGTAGCCTGGCATGCCACGGAGGCGGACAAAATCCTCCATCTGGCTCTTTTGTATTTGCCCGCGCATGACGGCCAGCGCTGCCAGCGTCAAATAGTTGATCCGCGGCACATCGCCGCTGCCGGAAGGCACGGTGATTTCCGGATTGTGCAGCTCGACCCCGTAGCGGTCGATGTCGGTCAGTTTCATACCGAGCTTGGCGAGCGGTTTTTCTGCCAGAAACTCCGCCATCGCCTGCGGCGAAGCG
Source organism: uncultured Syntrophobacter sp. (assembly GCA_964539925.1). Taxonomy (GTDB): domain Bacteria; phylum Desulfobacterota; class Binatia; order UBA9968; family UBA9968; genus DP-20. Next base: position 16,337 of record CAZILB010000066.1, read on the forward strand.
CCGCCGCGCACCGGATGAAACGCCGCGGAATCGAGGCGTACGCAAACCTGGCGCGGTTTTGCCGCGCCGAGGATCGCCGCAAAACTGCCGAGCACGTCCTCCAGCACCGGCATGTCGCGCTTCAGGTGGGACTCGAATTTCATGCCGAGCTTGGCCAGCGAGCCGCCGGCGACCACAGCCACTCGCTTGGCGATCCCGGACTTTATCAGGCTGGCGCCGTGCACCATAGCGTACATGGGTCCGGCGCAGAACGCCTTGGTGTCCGAACCCGACGCATTGCTGCAGCCCGCGTCCTCCGCAATCGCCTTTGCCAAATTGCCGCCGCCGCGGTTGTAGCGGTCGCCGACGGCTTCTTCGGAGCAACTGATAACGAAATCGATTTCCTCCGGATGCATCTTTAGAACATCCAGCGCGGAGCGCAGCGCGTGAGCGGCGGTCACTTTAGCCGCGAGATTTTCCAGCAAGACTTCCGCCGTCAGGCTGGCATCCTCGTTGTGGCCGGCGGCAAAAGCACCCACCAGGCGTTCGCCCGAATAGAGCGGCAGCGCGCCGCCATCGCACAGCGCTTGGACCTCCGGTAGCGGTCGCCGCCGAGGCGTCCGGGCGAACCGGTGATGCGCCGCCCGTTCCTCGAACCAGTTGTTTTCGAACGTCACCAGCTCGAACTGGTCGGCGCCGGCAAGCCGTGCGTAGAAACGCTCCTGATCCAAGAGATCGCCAAAACGTCCCCCGGGCGCGGCGCCCTCGATCAGCTTCTCGTACCAGGGTTTCGGCAGCTCGCGCAATTTTTCCGGCGCGACATTGCCGATGTAAACTTGATGCGGTGCATAAGCCGTCGCCGCGGCAAAATCGCGCAGGCGATTTGCGAGTTGCGCCCCGAGGGCGGGATGGGCCCGGATCTCGCGCAGCGGCTTCGAACCGTAGCGCACCAGATCAGGAACATGGGCGAGCGAATAAAATACGCCTTCGATCCCAACCCGCACCGGTTTTATCAAGTCCGACATCCTCAATCCACAATCAAAAATCTAAAATGGCCCGACTCGCCTGTTGCTTGCCCCTCTCGACGTCTTCTAGCCACTAAACCGTTGATGTTGCAAAAACACCTCGGCGTCGCCGGCAGCGAAAAAAACCAATCGCACCTCCTGGATCGACCGATCATCCCGGAAAAACTGTTCGATGGCCTTCGACGAAACCGCCGCCGCTTCGCTCATCGGGTAGCCGTACACACCGGTGGAAATGGCGGGAAACGCGATCGTTCGAAGGCCATGTTGCACCGCCAGGGCAAGTGAATTGGCATAGCAGGCCGCCAGAAGCTCCGCCTTGTCCGCGCCGCCTCGTCCATACACCGGCCCCACGGTGTGAATTACATGCTTGGCCGCCATCCTGCCGGCCGTGGTGATCACGGCTTGCCCGGTGGGCAGGCCGTCGGGATAGCGGTTGCGGCGAATCTCCTTGCACTGCTGTAAAATCTCCGGCCCGCCGGCGCGATGAATCGCCCCATCGACGCCGCCTCCGCCCATGAGCGTGCCGTTGGCGGCATTGACGATCGCGTCCACCGTTTCTTTGGTGATGTCCCCGATCTTAACGCTGGCGCGTCCACGAAGAAATGAAGACGAAGATTCCATGGGTCACCGCGTCGAGGGTTCAGCCGCGGGAACGATGCTGGCAACCATCGGAGATATCATGCCGCGACAAGTCGCGTGGGTTAGCCCAGCGGCGAGACTTTTGCCAACGCCGGCAACAGTTCGTCGTAGCCGTGAATCAGCGCCGCCGGGTTTGCCGCCTGCAACGTTTCCTCATCGTTGTAGGAGTGCGGCGTCGAGAACGCGATGGGGACCACCTCCAGATAAGTGTCGCCGACTTTGCAGCCCTGGGCGTTGTTGCCGGCCCTTACGTAAGTAGCGGTGCCGGTGACGAGAACGATGCGCATATGTTTCGCCCCGTGCTTGCGATAGAGATAATAGAGCCCCTGCTCTTTGGCGTAATAAGTCTGGTCGCGATCGACGATCTCCTCGAAATAGCCGCCGATTTCGGCTTTTTCCATCGCCTGGTGTTTGTAGCGCCGCCCGCCGGTGGTCAGGAGAATGTTGCGTAGCCCCGCTTCTCTGGTTTCGATCAGAGACTTTTCGATGCCTGGAAGAAAATCCGGCGGATTGATGTCGTAGCCATGCCGGCGCGCGCTCGCCAGGGCGAGCGCGCGAATCTCGGCGCGCTTGGCTTCATTGAAAGGCAGGCTTCGGTCCTTGTCGTACTCGCGCGCCCAAATCAATGGAATAAGAAACATGTCGAACGGCCCGTCGGCGATTTTTCTAAGCTCGGCAAAACTGAGCGACGGCATGCCGTAGTGCGGCAGAATTTCGTTGGCGATCACGTGGACGCGCTGGATATCGGTCTCCACCGTGTCCGACATGGTGCGGACCAAAAAGGTATCAACGGACATGGCGCTGCCCTCCTCTTGAACCGATACTAGTCAAAGGACACTTACGAGGCAAGGGTTGAGCGATTCCAGATGACGCATCCCAGATTCCACCGCCGCCTCGATGAGATCGGTCCTGGAATCTGTAATCCGGAATTTGTAATTTCGTCAGTGCGGTGTTTCTAACGGTTTTTTTTGCAAAATAGCGCCGAAAAAAGGTCTTACGATGTCACCCTGAACGAAGTGAAGGGTCTCATGGATTTGAAAAAGCGAGATTCTTCGCTTCGCCCAGCATGACCATCAAAGGCAGGAGATTTGTACCGCACTACGCTAGCGGGCGCCCCCGGGCGCTTCAAACGGCAGGCGATATCGGCGCTCGGAGTTGCAATTCTTGCAGCAGGGCACGAGATTGCCTTTGGTGGACTTGCCGCCGCGTACGATCGGTACCAGATGATCCATGGTGAGTTCGCGCGGCGGGAATTTCTTGCCGCAATGATGGCAGATGCCGGCGGCGCGCTTGCGTTTCCACCAGGGGCTGGCGCGCAGCTCGCGGGCTCTTTGCCGTTCGCGGCGGATCTGCTCCTCGGAAACTTCAACGAGAAAAGGCGCGGCGTCCACGGCAACCCCTACTTTAGTTTGTATAAGCGGTTAAGATTCCTGAAATAGACTCCGAAGCCGACGGCCACAAGCAGATAGAAACCGCTGCGGAATGCGGCCCAGCCCTCCCCGGTGGCGGCATAGTTGCGCCCTTCCCACAGAGCGAAGAAAACGAAGAAAACCGTGGCGCTGCCGATAAGGATCTTGTGGGCCGTGATGAGCCTCATCGTTTCCAACTAATCACAGCGAACCGACCCTGCGCAAGCGCCAAGGCCGGCGCAAACGTTGCGGCCGGAGGCGATCATACTATAGGATTGAGTTCTTCTAGGTTTAGTGTGAGAGAGTATTCACCACGAAGGCCACGGAGCGCACGAAGGAAGCAGGGTGCATATCCAAACCCTTCGTATGCTTCGTGG